>CAMOYA010000075.1 GCA_946629635.1 uncultured Clostridia bacterium | reverse complement strand
GAAGCCGGGATTTGAACCCGGGCTGGCTTTAACACCACTACTCCCTTAGCAGGGGAGCCCCTTCGGCCACTTGGGTACTTCTCCATGGTCGGTGCGGAGCGAGAGGGATTCGAACCCCCGGTACCTTTCGGTATCACTGGTTTTCAAGACCAGCGCCTTCAACCGCTCGGCCATCGCTCCAGAGCTAACCAGCCCTAGTATATTATCATGAAGGCGCAGCGGAGTCAAGCACTTTTTGAGAAAGTGGCAGATATCCCGATCCTGTCAACGTCCGGCACGGCCGGTCCGCAGTCCTTTTTTCAGGCCCGGAGGCTAGGGAAGATCCGGCATCAGGATTGGGGAACCGTGACCGCCAGGGTCCGAAGGTCACCGATTATTCGCTCTTTCCACGGTGAATCAGGTGTGATATGATTTTCCGGCCGGGACGGTGCTGAAATTGGATTTGCTCTTTTTTCAGACGGGCAGAACGGAATGAGATGCCGGGTATGCGGACAATCAGGGAAGGGGAGACGATGGATGTTCAGGGAAATGATTCGGAAAAAACAGCAGCTGACGGAGGCTGAATGCATCGACATTCTCAGGCGGGAGCCCCGCGGGGTGCTTTCCGTGCTGGGAGACGACGGATATCCGTACGGGATGCCGATGAATCATTACTACCATGAAGCGGACGGAAAGCTGTATTTTCATGGCGGGAAGAAGGGACACAAGATCGACGCGATCATGCGGAACAGCAAAGCGTCATTCTGCGTGTATGATCCGGGCATCCGCGAGGAGGGAGAATGGTTCCTGCGCATCCGCAGTGTGATCGTTTTCGGAAGGATCGAGATCGTTGAGGATCCGCAGAAAACATATGAAATCTCCCGCCTGCTCAGCTACAAATTTACGAAGGACGAGGCGTATATCGACCATGAAATCCGGTATTCCGGCCCCAATACGCTGATGTTTGCGCTGGTGCCGGAGCACATGACGGGCAAGCTGGTCAAGGAATCATGACCCACAGGGCAGGAGGATCTTCCTGCCTTTTCCGGTGTGTCCGGCTGCGCCGGGGTCCCCAAAGTCGCTGATTGCTTTTTGAAAGGCAGAAGGTGTATAATGAGCCGATAGCGGGCATGGGCCCGGAACAGGCGGATACATCCCTGTGGATACCGGAAAGAGGGGGACGCAGGTGAGTCCTTAAGGGATGCGCTGTATGCCCGGGCGGGAAAAACGCAGTGCGGCGGAAAGCAGCGGGTTTCGTGCCTGCTGCTTTTTTATGATGCGATGCGCTCCGCTTCCTGTCCGTTTGCCATCGGGCAGACCGGGATTCTGAAACGCGGCGGGGCATTGCGCACCGGATTCCGAAAAAAACGTCAAAAATAGTCCGATCGGACGATATGCAAGCGCCGCTTTTCCATGTAAACTGAATACGGATCGTCGATGAAAACCGGGCCTGCTGTCCATCCTCCTTCGCAGCGGCCTTTTCCCGGCGGCTGCATTCTGTTTTTTTGTGAAAGCGGGTGATATGTCTGAGCAAGCGCATTCGGGTCGTCGTGGTGGACGACCAGTATCTTGCCCGGGGCTTCTTTGAAGGCCTCGTGCGCATGTCGGAGCGGTATGAGCTGGCCGCTTCCCTCTCCGGGGCAGAACAGGCTGTCGCCTTCTGCGATGAGCATGGGGCCGATCTGGTTCTGATGGATGTGATGATGAAGCACGGGCTGGACGGCCTCACCTGCGCCCGCAGCATCAAGGCCAGTCACCCGGATGTGAAAATCATCCTCACCACATCCACCGCGGAGACGGAATGGATCGAAAAAGCCCGGCGGGCCGGGATTGACAGCTTCTGGTTCAAGGAGTATTCGGAGGTTTCCCTGACCGAGGTCATGGACCGCACGATGAACGGCGAAAAGGTGTATCCCGACAGCGCGCCCAACCCGGAGTTCGGCTTCGCCTGGAAAGCGGACCTGACCGACCGGGAGCAGGAGGTGCTGCGGGAGCTGACCCGTAACTACACCAACGAGGAGATTGCACTGCGGCTGCATATCTCTGCCAACACCGTCCGCACCCATATCCAGCACATGCTGGAGAAAACCGGCTATAAAAACCGCATCGAGCTGGCGGTGAACGCCAAGGCCATGGGCCTGGTCGTCCATGAGGACGACCGGACCGGAAACAGAAGCCCGGTCGAAACGATGGAATGATCCCGCGCTGCCGCGAAAGGAGGAAGAAAAGGCCATGGAGGAGAATCGGACCGGACGGAATACCGTTCTTTTCATCGCCTTCTTCCTGCTCGCGGGCGTCATGAATATGCTGAGCCGATCCGGGATTGCGGTGCTCGAGGCAATATGCACCGGATGCAATTATCTGATCTATGCCGGTCTGCTGCTTTTCTGGGCACAGTCCGTCCGGACGAGGCTTCTGCCTTCCCGGGTCAAAAACCGGATGACCGGTGCTGCCCTGCTGCTTCTGCTGTACCAGCTGCTGCGGGTGCTCGCGTATCGATGCGCGACGGAGCCTGCGGCGATCCGCTACCTGAATTATCTTTATTTCATTCCCATGCTGCTGATTCCCACGCTGTTTCTAATGACCTGCCTGCGCATCCGTCGGGGGAACACACCGGGGCGCTGGAGTGAGGCGCTTCTGCTGATTCCGCCCGTCCAGCTCTCCCTGACGGCCCTGACCAATGATCTTCACTTCCAGGTATACAGACCAAAGACTGATCTGGCCGCGTTTGCTGTCAGTTCAGGCACCTTTACGCACGGGCCGTTTTTTTTCGCGATCTATGCATGGATGATTCTAAGCCTGATTGCCGGTCTTTTGCTGCTGTTCCGGGAAACGAGACGTCAGGCCGGGAAAGCGCTTCCGTACCTGATCGCCGCCGTGGGCCTCTGGTTCGGTATGCTCGTGCTGTATGCCCGGTACATTGAAGGAACGACGCTTCCGCGCATGTACAACAATCCGGATATTCACATGTTCGGCATGCTGGCCGTGCTGGAGGTATGCATCCGGTATCATCTGATCCCGCACAACGCGGGTTACAGGGATTTCTTCGCGTCACTCCGGACACCTGCGGTGGTGACGGATGAAGGAATGCGGCCTGTTTACTGCTCAGGAAATCCCCTCAGGGCGGAGGAGGATCAGCTCCGGAAAGCCCTCGTGTCCCCGGTGTATCTGGCGCAGGATCGGATGCTTTCCGGCCGGGCGGTGCGCGGCGGATATGCCTTCTGGACGGTCGATGAGACCGATGTACACCGGGCCCAGGAACGGCTGACGGAAGCCAACGAGATGATCGAATCGGAGAACAGCCTGATTCAGGCGGAGACGGAGCAGCGGGAGAAGGATGCCTGGCTGCAGTCCCGTCACCGGATCTATCACGAGATCGCGGAGATCCTCTATCCCTGTCAGCAGCGCATCGGGAGCATGCTGGAGCGGATGGAGCCGGACACGCCGGCCTTCCGGGAACAGCTGGCCCGGGTGTCCGTGCTGAACGTTTATGTCAAGCGGAAAACGAACATGCTCCTGCTCGCGGCGGAGCGGGACAGCCTGACCACCCATACCCTGTTTCAGGCGCTGAAGGAGTCCGCCGTCTACCTGTCCCTTGCCGGCCTGCAGACCGACGCTTCGCAGCCGGAGGAGGAACAGACCCTGCCCGCCGCATCGGCGATCGCGCTCTATGACGGCTTCGAGGCGTCGGCGGAGCAGCTGATGGGCAGGGCCTCCTCCCTGATGGTTTCCTGGCGGAGCGGCGCCCTTGTCCTGGCGGCGGAAACACCGTCTGTTCCGGACCTGAGCGGCATTCCGGTCACGGTGCGCCGGCGGGAGGAGGAGGGGATCCTGTATCTGGATCTCCGTTCCGAAGGGGAGGGGGGTGAGCGGCCATGACGATCCGGGAAGCCATGCTCTCCGCTGCGCGCCTGCCCGTGCTGGGCCTTCTGTTCCTGCTGCTGGCCGCACAGATGACGATTCTGATCGCAGCCTTCCGGGATGGGCGGAGCCGCCGGTTCACCCTGGCCGTGCTCTCATCCTTCCTGACCGGCACCGTCCTTTTCCTGCTCTGCCTTTCCATCATCTCCTGGCAGAACAATTATCCGGGCTGGACCCGGGAGCCGCCGGCCTGGCTGCAGGCGTTCTGCGACGGGCCGGTCCGGGCTGTCTGGGCGTTTGAGGCCATCTTCGCCGCGGCCCTGCTCCTCGCCGCCCGGAATACCATTCGCTACCGGAGACGGCATGTGACCCCGGACAGCATCAAGCAGGCCATGGATCTTCTGCCGGTCGGGGTCGCCTTCGGCAGCCCGGACGGAACGGTCGTTTTCCGCAACCTGGTGATGGATCGCATTTCCGCGGCGCTGACCGGAAAGCAGCTTACGGACTGGAAGGCCTTCCAGGCATCCGCGGGCGGGGATCGGGCATCGGCGGAGGGCCGGGTCTGGCAGCTTCGCAGCCTGCAGACGCAGGGCAGCTCCCTCACGCAGCTCACCGCCGAGGACATCACGGAGCAGGCCGGGATCCTTTCGGAGCTTCAGGAGAAGAACCGGAAGCTGAAGGACATCCGGCTGCGCCTGGAGATCTACAACCGGCAGGCGGAGCGGATCATCATTGCCCAGGAGCTGCTGACCGCCCGGATGACGGTGCACGACGAGCTGGGCCACATCCTGCTGGAGAGCCGACACTATATGTCCGATCCCGGAGCCTTCGACGAGGCGATGCTCCTGCAGGCGCTCCGGAACACCAATACCTACCTGCTGCGGGAATACGAGCAGGACGACACCGCCCGCGATGCGCTGGCCGACGCCATCGATATGGCGGAGACCATCGGGGTGGAGGTCACGATCTCGGGCCCGATTCCCCGGGAGGAGCCGGGCAGAGGCCTGCTGGCTGCCGCAATCCAGGAATGCGCCGCCAATGCCGTCAAGCACGCGGGCGGCACCGCGATGACGGTGCGGATCAGTCCGGAGAAAAACGGGACGCGCTTCTCCCTGCAGAACAACGGCACGCCTCCCGCGGGCCCGGTCCGGGAAGCAGGCGGTCTTCTGTCCCTCCGGGCGCTGACGGAGAGCAAGGGCGGATGCATGGAAATCGCGAGCGAGCCGACCTTCCGTCTGGACATTTTTCTTCCGGCAGAGACCCAAAGGGACAAGACTGAATGATGGGCCTTCATGGGCCTTCGGCATCTGCAGGATCATGCGCAGATGCCTTCTTTTTGTTTGCCCATTCCACAAACCTGCAGGGAAATCACCCGTTTCGCCTCAGTTGCCAGATTCCGGCAAAACATGATAAAATCATGGCATCAATGGGCGCGGACCGTCCCGGAGGGAGCATTGGACGTTGAAAAGGAACGGAAGAGTTTCACAGTATGAACGGATGACGCAGGAGTCCATTCCGAAGCTGATCGCCCTGCTGTCCGTTCCGACAATTCTCAGCATGCTGGTCACCAATATCTACAACCTGGTGGATACCGCTTTCGTCGGGCAGCTGGGCACCAGCCAGAGCGCCGCGGTCGGGGTGATCTTCGGCTACATGTCCATCCTGCAGGCGATCGGATTCATGTTCGGCCAGGGCGCGGGAAGCATCGCGGCCCGGCGGCTGGGAAGCCTGGACGAGGAAGACGCGTCCAGAACCGCTTCCACGGGGATCGCCTGCTCCGTCGGAACGGGGGTGCTGCTCTCCCTGATCTGCTTTCCGCTGACGGATCCCATCATCCGCTTCCTCGGCAGCACGGAAACCATCGCTCCCTACGCCAAACAGTATATGACCTATATCCTGATCGCGGCTCCGGCCATGACCGGCGGATATACGCTGAACAACCTCCTGAGGTACGAAGGCAAGGCATCCCTGGGCATGATCGGGCTGATGACGGGGGCCATCCTGAACATCGCGCTGGATCCGCTGCTGATGTTCGGGCTGAACATGGGGATCGCCGGCGCCGCGATCGCGACGGCCTTCAGCCAGATCGTTTCCTTCCTGGTGCTTTTGAGCATGTTCCTGCGGGGGAAAACAACCCTGCGGCTTTCCTTCGGGAGAATGGATTTCCATCCGGCATTCGTCGGCGACATCGCGTCGACGGGGATGCCGAGCATGCTGCGGCAGGTGCTCAACAGCGTGGCCACGATCCTGCTGAACAGCCGGGCGGCCGCCTACGGGGACGAAGCGGTGGCCGCGATGAGCATCGTTTCCAGAATCACCTTTTTCGTTTTTGCCATGGCGCTGGGAATCGGTCAGGGCTTTCAGCCGGTCAGCGCGTTCAATTACGGCGCAAAGAAATATACCCGGCTGCTTTCGGCCTTCAGGGTCACGGTGATCATGGCGGAATCCGTGCTGATTGTCCTGGCGGGGGTGGGATTTCTCTTTTCCGACAGGCTGATCGGCCTGTTCCGGGATGATCCGAAGGTGATTGAAATCGGAATCCGGGCGCTGCGGCTGCAGTTTGGAACGCTTTTGTTCCTTCCCTTTACCATGGCGGTGGAAATGCTGTATCAGAGCACGGGGCGCCGGCTCGGCGCATCGCTTCTGTCCACGGCGCGAAGCGGACTGTTCTTTATCCCGTCGCTGCTGATCCTTTCGGCACTGAGGGGACTAAACGGGATCCAGGAGGCGCAGCCGCTGGCCTATGTGCTCGCGTTTCCGCTGTCGCTGTGGTTTGTGATCCGGTTTATCCGCACGCTTCCGAAGGAAGAATGACGGTATTCCGCCTGCCGCGCATCCGGCGGGCGGCCTGAGAGGAGAGGAGCGCATATGCCGTTTGAAATCGTAAGGAACGATATCACGCGAATGAAGGTGGATGCCATCGTCAACGCCGCGAATTCCTCGCTGCTGGGCGGAGGCGGCGTCGACGGCGCGATTCATCTGGCCGCCGGACCGGAGCTGATGGAGGAATGCAGGCAGCTGCACGGCTGCGAAACCGGCCAGGCGAAGATCACAAAGGGGTACCGCCTTCCGGCCAAGTATGTGATCCACACGGTGGGCCCCGTCTGGCACGGCGGGGAATACCATGAACGGGAGCTGCTCTCCGCCTGCTACCGCAATTCGCTGCAGCTGGCTTTGGAGAACCAATGCGAATCCATCGCCTTTCCCATGATCTCCGCGGGGGCATACGGGTATCCGAAGGAGGAGGCCATGGAGGTGGCGGTCGATGCGATCACGGCCTTTCTGCTCCACCATGAGATGACGGTCTATCTGGTCGTGTTCGGCAGAGCCGCCTTCTTCACCGGGAAGAAGCTTTTCCGGGATGTACAGGAATACATTGACGACCATTACGCGAGCACCCATGAAAGGGAACGCTCTGAGCGTGTGCGGGAAACGCTCTGGCACGCGGACGAGGAGATGGCGCAGGAAAAGGACGAAGACATCTGCGCGCACGTCATGGCCGCACCGATGGCCTCTGAATCCGTCGGGGAGATCCGGCACAGGACGGACTGGAACCGGCTGATCCGGTCGACCGATGAGGGATTCTCCCAGGCGCTGCTCCGGCTGATCGACGAAAAGGGAATGACGGACGTGGAGTGCTACAAAAGGGCCAATGTGGACCGGCGCCTGTTCAGCAAGATCCGTTCCGATCCGGAATACCGGCCAAGCAAGCCAACGGTGTTCGCCTTTGCGGTGGCACTGAAGCTGACGCTTCCGGAAACGCGGAGCCTTCTGAAGAAGGCGGGCTTTGCCCTGACCCACAGCAGCAAGCTGGATGTCGTGCTGGAATACTGCATCCGGGAACGGTTCTATGACGTTCTTCAGATCAATGAGGTGCTCTACGAGCTGGATCTGCCGTTGCTGGGGAACAGCGGCAATGTCGCATAGCAGGCGACCATCCGCCAGACAAATTCTGATATGCTCTCCCTGTCAGGGGAACCTGAACGGATCATGAGAGAGGAGAGCATGAAAAAATGAAAAAGAATCTGACTGAGCTTGTATTTATCCTGGACCGGAGCGGATCCATGAGCGGACTGGAGTCGGATACCATCGGCGGCTTCAACGGAATGATCGAAAAGCAGAAGAAGGAGGCGGGGGAGGCACTGGTTTCCACGGTGCTGTTCAACCATGCCTCCAGGGTCATTCATGACCGGGTGAATATCCGGAGAATCGAACCGCTGACGGAGAAGGATTACCATGTCGGCGGGAATACGGCGCTGATCGATGCCCTGGGGGACGCGATCCATCATATCGGGAATGTCCACAAATACGCACGGGAGGAGGACGTTCCGGAGCATACGATCTTCGTGATCACCACGGACGGGATGGAGAACGCCAGCTGCCGCTATTCATCGGATCAGGTGAAGGCGATGGTGGAAAAGGAAAAGACGAAATACGGCTGGGAGTTCCTTTTCCTCGGGGCGAATATTGACGCGGTGGAAACGGCCCGGGAATACGGGATCGGGGCGGACCGCGCCGTGCGGTTCCATAACGACCGGCAGGGGATTGCCCTGAACTATGAAACCGTCAGCCGGACCGTTGCCTGCATGCGCACGAACGAAACCGTGGCGGATGAATGGAAGAAGGATATTGAAGAGGATTTCAGCAGCAGGGAGTAATTCCGGGCCACTGACGGACTCCATCACGGATGACCGGGGAAGGGATGGCGCCGGTCATCCATTTTATGTCATTCACCTTGATGCAGGGGCGGCAGTTCGTGGATATCATAGGTATCATAGTAGATTTCAAAGGCCGTTTCCACGTCCCCCGACAGTT
>CAMOYA010000074.1 GCA_946629635.1 uncultured Clostridia bacterium | reverse complement strand
CCATCACGCCTGTTCCGATCACGGAAGTGCCGGTGACCGAGGTTCCCATCACGCCGGAACCTGATCCGATCTCCGTAATTGCCGCACTCAGATTTGCCGTCAAGGAATGGGATGACGACAATAACGCCGCCGGAGCCCGGCCAGATTCGGTGGTTGTTAACGTATATATAGACGGAGTCCTGCATTCACCCATTACCCTCAGCGAGGAGAACGGCTGGTGCTGGGGCCTGCTTGGGATCGACCCGGATCACGCTCCAGATATCACCTTCGAGGAAGTTGTGCCCGAGGGATACGTCTGCACCCAGTCCATGGCCGGGAATACCGTCACCTTTGTCAATCATTACATGCCCGAAGGCCGCCATCCCGCCCTCACGCTGATCAAGGACAAGCAGATCCCGGAGGGGGATGTGGAAGCGGATGAACAGCTGGATATGAATTTTTCCGTTATCAATTCCGGCAATACAGACCTGTCTATTCGTTACCACGTGGAATTTGGAAACGGAGATACCATTTCTCCCGGATACAAAGTCTTTATTGCCTCTGGTGAACACTTTTCAAGCTATTTATTGCGCAGCGCAGACAGCAAATATCTTACGCCCGGCACGGAAACAGCGGAATATCTGGGACGGGTGGACGTAACCCTCTGGTTAACCGGTCTTGATCCGGATACCGAGGAGCAGCTGTGTGAATCCAACAAAATCTCCGGCTCCTGGAACGTGAAGCGCCCCGGCCCCGCCGGCTGGGAGATTCCGGATGAAACGCAAGACAGCGATCTGAAAATTACGCAGTATGAAAATGGCGCTTCCGCGGATCCTTCGGGTTACCAGCTGGGAGAGGAAGTGCATGTAGAGGCACTTTGGGAAAACACCAGTTCCGTTCCCATTGACGTACAAGAGTATTACCCCTTTGACGGCGATTCTTACGTTCACTCATTCAGCTCCGGTGAAAAAGGATACTCAGGTGTTACCAGGGTACTCCCCGATTGGCACCTGTACGCCGTCACCGAAACGGATGTCGACAACGGCTATATCTATTTCCCGCCCCTGGAGGGCACCTGGACCGATCCGGGCAGCGGAAAGGAAAAGAAGGCTGTTTCCAACAGCCTGACCCTGCCGGTGATCAGCAAAACCGGCCTCCTGCTGCACAAGAGCGTGGCCAATATCCCCGCCAACGGCAGCTGGTTCGAGGAGGGTGAAACGATCCGGTGGAGCCTGACCGTAACCAATAACAGCCAGGAGCCCATCCGCAATATCACCGTCACGGATCAGGGCGTCACCGTCGGCTCCTTCGCGGAGCTCGCCCCCGGAGAAACCCAGCCCTGCACCGTGCCGGATCATGTCGTGACCGGATATGATGCGATTTTCGGTTCCGTCATGAATCAGGCCAGCGCCACCGGCGAGGACGTGCGGGGGATCAGTCATACCTGGGACAGCAACCCTGCCCATGCCCCGACCAACAAGGACGGCTCCGTCAAATATCCGGTGCCCGATCCGGACGGCAAGAAGACCCCGGATCCCGATCCGGACAAGAAGCCGGATGGGCATACCGATCCCCTGGGCCCGGTGATCACGGGATCCGTTGTCAGCGCGACCGTCGTCAAGGCGGAAACGAGCTTCCCGGCCAACGGCAGCTGGTATCAGGAGGGTGAAACCATCTCCTATCTGATCACCGTGACGAACGACGGCGAGGTTCCGCTGACCAATATCTCGGTTACGGACAGCCTGGGCGGATTCCTCCCGATCGGCACCGCGCCGTCCCTCGCGCCCGGCGAGAGCGCTTCCTTCCCCTTCTCCTGGACCGTTACGGCGCCGGACGTGAATGTCGGCTGGGTCATCAACAGCGCCACCGCGACCTATGAGATCACCGGCATCCCGGGCACGCCGATCCTCAGCAGCCCGGTCTATTCCCAGACCAGCGAGCACCCCGGCCCGATTCCCGGCATCACGCCCGGCGGCACACCCGAGCTCCCCGGCGGAACCTTCGATCCCGATAAGCTCCCCAAGGATCCGGACGGCGGAACCTCCCTGGTGCCGGTGCTGGATCCCGACGGCAAGCCCGTCCTGGATCCCGACGGCAAGCCGGTCATCGCGCCGCCCGGCACGACGCCCGTGCTGGATCCGGAGGGCAAGATCGTCACGGATCCCTCCGGGTATCCCGTGCTGAAGCTGCCGGACGGCACATATGTCGTCATCGGCCCGGACGGCAAGCCGATCATTACCGATGAGTATGGCAATCCGATCCTGACGGCCGACGGCACGCCGACCTATCTGAACTTCGGCTCCGGCCCCGCCTTCTGCGAGATGCATCTGCTGTCCCTGGGCGCGACCGACGGCGTCTATAACCTGCACGCGTGCTCCGCCCATATGCAGGCGGCACAGGACGCGGAAGCGGCCGCGGCCGCCGGCACCGCGGACGGATGGCGCGCCGCGGCGGAGATCTGGCGCGCCGCGATCGACGAGATGTATCAGACCCTCTATGATGCCGCGGACAGCGGCGCGAAGGTCGCCGTCCTGAACGATCAGGTCACGTATTACAGTTACCTGGGCACCTGGAAGGCCATGCGCGCCGGCGGCGATGAAACCGCCACGGAAAAACTGATCGCCGAGAGCCTGCGCCTGCGCGCGATTGAGCTGTGCAACATCCTGCACACGGCCCCCGCGAAGCTGGCGGACAGCCTGACCGGCACATACCAGAGCCTCAGCGCCTCCGCGGCCTATGACCGCTCCGTCCGGGAGATCGGAGCCCTGCAGGGCGCCGACAGCCCGATGACCGAGCACTATGATGCCGCCTATGGCCGCGCCCTCGCGGGCATCCGCACGCGCATTAGCCAGACCGGCGGATCGGCGCGGACCGGCGCCTTTCTCCAGGCCCAGCGCGATTGGCAGCTGACCCTCGATGCCATCGTCAACGCGAACTATAAGGCGGCCGATCAGGAAGGCAAAAAGGCCATCGCGGCCTGCCGCATGCTGCTGGACAAGGTCTACGAAGCCCGCAAGGGACTGATGGATCTGCTCTATGCGGACGCCCCCGAGGTCGCCGCGGAGATCGTCTCCAACCTCTACCGCAACGCGATTCTCGAGGCCAGATAATCTTTTGGAAAATTTCGCCCGGCACTCCCTTCCGGAGCGCCGGGCTTTCTGCCAAAATGGTATAATGGGATATCATCTGAAAGGAGCGCATGCCCGATGAAAAAACTGCTTTGCCTGCTGCTGGCCGCCTTCCTGGCGCTGCCGCTGGCCGTCTCCGCCGGGGAGCCGTCGCCGGAATGGGTGTTCTCCGGCCATATGCTGAAGGAATACAACGGCGCCTCGACGGATGCCGTGGTTCCCGCCGAGTACGACGGGAAGCCCCTCATCCATGTGTCCGGCACCGGCCTCAACGACCGCCCTGATCTGACCTCCGTCACCTTCTCCGAGGGGATTGTCAGCCTGGGACTGAACATTCTTTACAGGGATGAGCAGCTCGAGCGCGTCATTCTCCCCCAGAGCCTGCAGGCGCTTGAGGGAGGCTTCCTGTCCAAGACCAAGGTGATGAAAGAAGTCGTTATCCCCGCCAATGTGCGGATCATCAAAGGCGCCTTTATCACCTGGGTAGAGAATATGGAGCAGGTGATCTTCGAAGGCCCCTGCCCGCTGTTTGTGAACCCGGAGCTGGCGCTGTATACCGTGTCCAGCATGAAAAACACCCGGATTCTCGTGCCGGATGATCAGGTTGAGGCCTACCGCGCCGCCCTGACCCATACGGAGCCGGATCTGATTCAGCCCTCCGGCAGCCCCGCCAAGGCGCAGACGCCGCTGGATCCGAAGCTGATCTTCGACCCGGAGACCGGCACCGTCACCGGATGCGAATCAACGGATGCCTGGGTCGATATTCCCGCGGAGATCGACGGCGTGCCCGTCCGGGCCATCGGTCCCGGCGCTTTTGAAAAATGCGATGATCTCTTTGCTGTCACGATTCCGGACGGCGTGGAGTCTATCGGGGAGAATGCCTTCAGGGGGCTGGACTGCCTGTCTTATATCCGCCTGCCGTCCAGCGTGCAGTCCTTCGGCCCCGGCGCATTCTATGAGTACGCCGGCCGGGAGATTACCATGCCGGAAGGTCTGCCGGAGATTCCGGATCAGTGCTTCATGTATGCCTCATCCGTTGATACGGATCTGATCATTCCTTCCACCGTCCGGCGCATCGGCGACAAGGCCTTTGCTTCCGTTTCCTCCCACCGGGTTTTCTTCCCCGCGGGCCTCGAATCCATCGGCAGCCAGGCCTTCGCCGGTTATCATATCGAGGAGGTGCATTTTGCCTCCGCCGTCCTGCCGGAAATCGCGGAGGACGCCTTCCTGCGCCAGTCCAAGAATGTCACGGTTTATCTCCCCTGGGACGCGTCGGATGATCAGCTTTCCGCTGCGCAGGAAAAGCTTGCCGCCCTGCTGGAGAAGGTCACCGTCATTCGGGAAGCTGCGCCGGAGGGTGTCGATCCGCTTCCTGCGCCGGAACCCGAACCGGTTCCTGAACCCGCTCCGGAACCGGAACCTGCGCCGGAACCGGAACCCGCCCCCGAACCTGAACCTGAACCGGCTCCCGAACCGGCCCCGGAACCTGTTGCGGAACCGGCCCCCGCACCCGTCCCGCAGCCGGCGGACGGCTCAGCCCGCTGGGGTCTGGATGCCCGCCGGGAGGATTATATCGGCCTGTGGTATGAGATCTATCTGCATACCGGCGGCGGCTCAGGAGACCCGCGGGAGATGTGGGATCTGCATGACACCCTGGAGCTCCGGGCCGACGGAACCGGCCGCCATACCGGCCAGAATTCGGACCGGACCTGGGGCATGATGGAAGGCGAGACCGGGTTTGCGCTCTATGATGATGAGATGGGCCTGGTGCTCCTGCCGGACGGATGCCTCCAGTGGGGCAGCCGGGAGGGCGGTTACTCGATCATGAGCCGGGATCCGGAAGCCCATTGGACGCCGGGCAGCCCCGTCTTTGAGGATCTGTATGAGCAGCTCTACGGCGCTCCCGAGACCGTCGCGCCGACAGAGGCTCCGGCGGTGGAGCCGGCCGCTGCGCCGGTGCTCGTCTCCGGCGATTTTGCGATCCCGATGGATACGAAGTATGTCTGCGTCAGCTTCGTCACCTCCGGCCACCGCTCCGATGCCTCCGTTCTCGGCTCCGAATACTCCGTTATTTTCCATGCCGACGGCACCGCGGAATTTGCCATGGCCGGTACGCCCGTTCCCGGGCTGCACTGGGTTCCGGACGGCAACCATGCCGTGATCGACTATTACGGCAACGGCGAGCTCCGCTTCGTCCCCGGCGAGGAAGGCCTCTGGATGAACTTCTTCGGCAGTATGGATATGCTTTTCACCCCGGCGGTATAATTTACCGCGCGGCAGGCGCCTTCCGGGGCGGCCTGCCGCGCCTCTTTTTTTTCGGTGAAAATATCCCCGGGTGTGAATGACAGGGAAGGATCGGCACAGGATCATCCGGCGGTTCGGCAATCGATTGACCAAAGGCCGGGCACCCGCTATAATCATGACGGCAGCCGGGAAGCGGATGGACTGGCAGAACGGTCAGCCGGATTGCGAAGACCGGAATCCGAGGAAGGAAGCATCATGGACGGAGATTGGAACCTGAGAGGCTGTAAAAGGAATGATCCGAACCGGCTGAAATCACCGGAGGAGGTGGCGGAGCTGATTCGGAGGATCGGCTTTCTGCCGCTGTTTTCTGTGGGCATTCCGGGCTTTTCCGTGGAGGAGCGCGTGCCCGCCTGGGACTGGTGGTCGGATGATCCGGCCAGTGATCCCTGGATCTGGAGAATGATCCTGGCGGAGTATGATGATATCGCCTATGGGAAGTTCTTTGACAGGAAAGCCGGCTTCGTCTCAAAACAGTGGTTTCCCGCCTTTGCGAATTACCGGAGAGACGGATACGACTATGAGGGCTTGTACGAAGACGGGAAGATGAAGGGCGGAGCAAAGAGAATCCTGGACACCCTGAAGCTGGATGAAAATGCCGTGGGCCTGGAGCTGATGTCGGGCCAGATCCGGAAGAGCGCCGGGGTGGAGAAGGGATTTGACGGGCTGATGATCGATCTTCAGATGCAGTCGTTTCTGCTGATCAGCCGGTTCCGGCAGAAGCGGAACAAAAAGGGAATCGCCTACGGCTGGCATCTGCCCTCCTTTATGACGCCGGAAACGAAGTGGGGATATGATTTTGTGAACGGGGAAGAGGGGGAACCGGAACAATCATATCTGAAGATGGAGAAACAGATCCGCCTGCATTTTCCGGAGACTGAGCCGCAAACCATCCGCAAGATCATGAAAAGATGACGCTTTCGTTGGCGTTCCGTCCGGAAGCCGGAGTGAGAAACATCCTTCCCGGAGAAGCTTTTTCATTAAGAATGACGCCCTCCGACAGCGCCTCAAGAATATTCTGATACAGCACGTTTTCATTTGAGTCCATTTGACCACCTCAACAAGCGACCCGGGTGGGATTCATCCGGGTGTTCATGTTTCGCTCCGTCCGCTGTTCCGTTGATTGCCGCGCAAAAAAACGCAATGTTATAATATAGGAAGGATCGCGCATAAGTCAAGCGAAGTTCCGGAATGCCACAGGGCTTCCGCATGAGTGACCGGCTTTCTGCCGTCACAGGGCCGACACCCATACGGTTTGTCCGTGGGCGGAGCCTGTGCTTTCGTCTGCCATCAGGTCGGCGCCCCTGGGGAAACAGGGCTGAAGGCTCCGTCAGTCTGTTTGCAAATTGCGTCCCATCAATGGTATAATAGTTTAGCAATAACTGCAAAAGGGAGGAAACAGGCAGATGAACAGCAAATATGCAGGCACCCAGACGGAGAAGAACCTCCAGGCCGCTTTTTCCGGCGAATCCCAGGCCAGGAACAAATATACCTATTTTGCTTCAAAGGCCAAAAAAGAAGGCTTTGAGCAGATTGCCGCGCTGTTTCTGAAAACGGCGGAAAACGAAAAGGAACACGCGAAGCTGTGGTTCAAGGAACTGAACGGCATCGGAAATACGGCGGAGAACCTTGAGGCGGCCGCGAACGGGGAGAACTACGAATGGACCGACATGTATGAGGACTTCGCGAAGACGGCGGAGGCGGAAGGCTTCCCGGAACTTGCGGAGAAGTTCAGAGGCGTTGCCGCGATCGAGAAGCATCATGAGGAGAGATACCGCGCATTGCTGAAGAACGTGGAAATGAAACAGGTTTTTGAAAAGAGCGAAGTGAAGATCTGGGAATGCAGAAACTGCGGACATATTGTCGTCGGCACAAAAGCGCCGGAAGTCTGCCCGGTCTGCGCGCATCCGCAAAGTTACTTCGAGGTGAACGCGGAGAATTACTGAGGCGTGGGAGATTCCATCCCCGGGATTTCCGGTGACTGACTTTGGCGCCGCGCCGGCTTTGAGAAATGATCCGGATCCCGACTGCTTTTCTCTTTTTGGCCGCGTATCTACTGACGTAAGGAAAATCAAAATCACAAATGGAGGAACACAAACACGAAGAAACTGATCGCATTCCTGCTGACCCTGGCCCTGGCCGTTGTTCTCGGACTGACCCCCGTGCTGGCGGAAGAAGCCGTTGCCCCTGAATTCCTCGGCGGCATCCGGTTCGGTATGAATCTGGATCAGGTAATGGAAATCTTTGCCCGCCCGAATCCTGAAATCGACCGCGAAGCGACCCGCGGCCCGGTTGCCTTCACCGAACTGGAGTATGAGCATGTCACCGATGCTTCCTTTGCCTGCGACATCTGCTTCAAGTTTGTGGACGATGCGCTGGTGGCTTTCCATTATGACATGGAGGAAGGGACCAGCTATGAAGCGGTCAAGGCTGCTCTGGAGCAGACCTACGGCCCCGCGGTTCCCTTCAGTGCCGAAAAGCTCGGCAACGCCAGATTTGCCATCGACGATGACGGCGACCTGAAGGACTGCCGGGAAATGATCGAGGCCGAAGGCATCATCATCGTCCTGGAGCAGGACAGGGACGGCGATATGGATGTGACCTATCTGGATCCCGCCGCGGCCTACATCAACCTGTAATCGGATCGGCTCATCACGCTGAGGCAGGCGCCTCAGCGCTCGACAAAATGGCCTCGGCGTTCTCAGGCGCCGGGACCATTTTGCATAGCGCCGAAAGGTGAATGCCGGATGAATGTTCCTCAGGGATCATGGCCCACGCCATCGCTCAGATCCTGGGTACCATCACACAGATGCAGTGACTGAACCCAAAAATCTGGGCAAACTGGTGACCGGGTAAACCGGAATAGTCAGGAGCCCCCAAATGAACATGGGCAGGACGAACAGGACAAAAGATCCAACGATGAACAGCCCGGACGCTCCGAAGTGTTTTCCCGGATCAGTTTAATTCATCCAGCAGGATATAATACCGGAGCTTCTCTGCATCTTTCGTGACCCCTGCCGCATGGAACAGATCATCCGGATCGATATCCGGATAAACCTTCCCATAGTGTCCATCGCTGTTATGCTTCAGGCTTCGCCAGCCAAGGGCCAGATCCATCCAGCGGTCGGCAGCTCCGACGCTGCCCACATCAATGAATCCCGTAAACCGCTTTCCGTCTGTAAAGAGATTTGGCAGACAGAAGTCCCCGTGTGTTACCACGCGGTCCTGGGGCGGCAGGTTTTCTTTCAGCCAGCTGATGAGTGCTTCCGGTGATTGAAACCCGGCCGGTCCGAAAGTTTCCGGCTCGCAGCCGGAAGGATCAAAGCATCCGGAAAGGATGGCCGCTTCCGCGTGAGCAAGATCCTCCGCTACGGTTCTTTCAAACGGACAGTCTGTCACATCCATCGCCCACAGTGTATGCAAAGCTTCGGCCATACAGTCCAGCAGGAGCATAGGGTTGTTCATCACATCGGGTTTGCACAGCTCCCGTCCCTGAATACGCGTCATCAGCA
>CAMOYA010000073.1 GCA_946629635.1 uncultured Clostridia bacterium | reverse complement strand
GGATGATCATGCAGCCGCGGACCGGCGCATAGTCGCACAGCTCCGTCTGCTTGATGACGTCGGTGTACCACTGGGAGAAGTCTTCACTCCGGGGAGTGATATGGGTTACGAATTCCTGTTTCTGTTCCTTTGCCATGGTTCACAATCTCCTGCTAAATATTTTACTGCGGAAGCAGCATAGAATACATGGTTTCCCCGACGGAGATCAGGATCTTTCCGTCCGAGGTGATCCCGTGGTAGGCGGAAATCTTCTCCCCGTCCTTCAGCGGAATCCGGTAGCCGAAGAAGCGCTGGCTTCCGACATCCGCCCGGTAGATGTAGTCCTCGGATACCGCGTAGATGTTCCCCCGGTAGATGCTGGCTCCGACGCAGCTGGTCGGCAGGGTGTACCGCCGGTCGTTCTCGCCTTCCAGCACGCGCAGCTCGGAGATGATCTGCGTACTGGAGGTCTGGCTCGTCGGGGCGAGCAGGATCTTCGCCCGCCCCCGGTCCGGAATGTCGCAGGCGATCGCCTTCCATCCGTAGACCAGCATCGTGGCGTTCGTATCCTGCACGCACTTGTAGTCGTAGGAATACACCTGCTGCGTCGTGAACACGCGCAGCCGCCCGTTCTCGTAGATCACCCGGTAGGTCAGGTCGTCGCCCAGCGAAACCTCGCCGGTGTTCATCTTGCCGACCTGGAAGGTGTTCATCACCGTGTTCGGCGCGGTTCCGAAAACATCCAGCGCCAGGGTCCACATGTACTGGCCCTGGTCCCCGTAAAAGCCGACATCCAGCAGCATCAGGCCGCTGAAGGCATCGGCTTCCACGTCCACCTGCGCGCCGTTGAGATCCTTCACGCTCAGCTTCGGCTCCGTATCCTTCCCGACCACGATGCCCACGTACCGTTCCCCGACCCGGGCGAACTGGACCGTGTCCTCCATCGCCTCGTTGTAGGTCGCGTTTCCGTTCTGATCCACCAGGAAGAGCTGGCTTCCGCTCCACAGGGCGATGTGCGTCGGCCCGACGCTGAATTTGATCTCGGTTCCGGCCGGAAAGCTCCACCGGATCGTCCCGCCGCTGGTCAGGTGGTGAATGGACGCCCCGTCGTAGTAGATCAACCCGTCCCGGAACGGCGTTACGTTCTGGTTCGAGTAGCACGGCAGCTTCGAGAGGGTCAGCTCCTTGCCCCGGCCGTATCCGCGGAGAAAGTATACCCCCACCAGCACCGCCACCACGACGATGACCACGATGATCCAGCTGCGGATCATCCGCCGCCGCTTTTCCTCCGGGGCAGCACTCCGCCGGTCCTCCGCCGCGTTCCGGCTCCTGGACCGGAACAGCTGGTCGCTGCCCATCTGGTTTCCCCTTGCCATGTTATAAAGCCTCTACCCTGTCCACAGCCGGCTTCAGCCAGTCCTCATTGAACAGCTCCACCACGCCCGTATCGCACTCCCGGGCCAGCGCCGGATCCATGGGCAGCTGCGCCAGCAGCGGCACCCCGTGCTCCATGGCGACCTTCGCCGTCGTGCTTTCCCCAAAGGGATAGATCTTCCTGCCGCAGTCGGGACAGGCAATCCAGCTCATGTTCTCGATGATGCCCAGCACCGGGATATTCATCATCTTCGCCATGTTCACGGCCTTCTCCACGATCATGCCGACCAGCTCCTGGGGGCTGGTCACGATCAGGATCCCGTCCACCGGCAGGCTCTGGAACACGGTCAGCGGCACGTCCCCCGTTCCCGGAGGCATATCCACAAACATATAGTCCACATCGCCCCAGACCACATCGGTCCAGAACTGCTTCACCGTGCCGGAGATCAGGCTGCCCCGCCAGATCACCGGATCCGTATCGTTTTCCAGCAGCAGGTTCACGCTCATCATCCGGATGCCCGTCCGGCTTTCCGCCGGATAGATGCCCTCCTCGGATCCCATCGCCTTGTCGTGGATCCCGAACATCTTCGGAATGGACGGCCCGGTAATGTCCGCATCCAGAATGGCGACGCTGTGCCCGTTGCGCTTCATCAGGGTCGCCATCACGCTGGTGACCATGCTCTTGCCGACGCCGCCCTTGCCGCTCATCACGGCAATCACTTTCTTCACATGGCTCAGGGCGTTCTGCGGCTCGAGCATGCTCTCCGGCTTGCGGGACGCGCAGTCCACGCTGCAGCTGGAACAATCATGGGTACATTCTGTCAATTTTCTTCACCTCTGACGATCATTTTGCTGGCTTCCAGCACGGGCACCTGCCCGTGCAGCCCCTGCAGGGAGATGATCTGCAAAAGCGCTTTTCCTTCCTCCCCCAGGTTTTCCTCTGATACCCGGATCCGGCGGGTCTTCTCCCCGGGGGACAGCTGCCCCCGGACTCCGCCGCTCCGCTCCCGGTCCGGCAGCGTCATGGCGTCATCGAAGGCCCATTTCCCGTTCTTCATGGGAATCAGCCGGTAATCCACGCGGGTTTCCCGGCGGACGGTAAAGCGGAAGCTGACCGCCGTCCGGTTTTCCTCCTGCTCCGTCTGATCAAAGCGGATCCCCGTGATGCGCGTTTCCGTCTGCGCCGCCTCCGTCATGCGGAAGACGGCCTTTGCCGCGCCCTCCGTTTCCTCCGGCCCGAAGCCGGCGCCGGAGCACGATAGCGTGGACGCGCCGTAGATTTCCTCCATCCGCCCGCGCAGCTCCTCCGCCGTCACCCATCCGTCCCCGTCCGGGTCGATCTGCTCCGGCAGACTCGCACGCAGCGCGCCTTCCAGCGCGGAGGTAAAGTATCCCGTTCCCGCCTCCGGCCGGTTCGGCGCAATCCAGAAATAGCTGTCCTCCATCCTTCCGCCGGATGCGATCACCCGGTAATTTTCCCCGGTGATTTCCTCCGCCACCGCGCCGGAGTGGCAGGCATCCAGAATCAGGATCTTCCTTCCGGGAATCCCGTCCAGAATCTCCCGGATCCGGCGCGGTTCCAGCGCGTCCTCCTCCTTCCCGTCGCTGATCAGGAAGGCCATCCGCGTCTCTCCGTTCTCTTCCCAGATCACGCCGTGGGTGCTCAGGTACAGGTACAGAACGTCCGCTTCCGTCGCACCCCGGCAGGTTTCCGCGATCAGCTTCGCGAAATCCTCCGCCCGGGCTGTTCCGCCGAACTTCCGGGTGATTTCCGCCCCCGGCAGGAAGTCACGGAAGACCGCGGTCATGATTTCCACGTTGTTTGCGGAGCACGGGGAGGTATCCTCCATCGTCCGGAAATGATCCCATCCCATCACGATGCAGCGGATTCTGCCTTCCGGCGCGATCTCCGCCACCGAAGCCCCGCAGCCTCCTGCAAGCAGCACTGCCGCAGCCAGGAGGCAGATGATTCTTTTCATCAGTATCCGAACAGCACCACCAGCGTCTTTTCGTCGCAGGTGCCCGTCACGGTGATGTTGTTGTTCGCCTGGAAATCCCGGACCGCCTGCACCGTCGCCGCGTCATACAGGCCGCTGGGCGTGGACATCGTCGTCAGATATCCGAGCTGGATCAGGCAGTCCTGAATCTGGATCACCAGATCGCCCTGGTCGCCTGAAGCCACCGTCGAATACTGCGGATTGGCTGCCGTCGCGGGGACCGCATCGGAGGAGTACAGCTTTCCCAGGGTATCCTTTCCGGCCACGCCGTCCACGCTCAGATTGTTCTGAATCTGGAAGGCCCGGACCGCATCGGAGGTCGTCTGGCCGTATTCACCGTCCACGGATCCGTCGTAATATCCCAGCTCGTACAGGGTGTACTGCAGGTTCCGGACCGCTGTGCTCGAATCGCCCATCCGCAGCGAGGAGTATTCCACCGCCGCGTTGGCGCCGGTCTGATACAGCTTGCGCTGGGTCGCCGGACCGGCCTTGCCGTCGACCGCCAGGTTATTCTGCAGCTGGAAGGCCATGACGGCCGCCTCCGTGCCGGATCCGAACTTTCCGTCCACGCTGCCCGTGTAGTATCCCAGGTCCTTCAGCTTCTGCTGCAGGCGCTTCACCGCGTTGCCCTGGGAATCCAGCACCAGCGTTTCATATCCGGTGGAAGCGATACCCGTCGTATCCCGGCCGGATTTCTTCGCTGAATCATTGTTCGTATTGTTGTTGATGTTCGCCGCGTTGCCCCTGGCCCGGTTCGCATTGCCCGAATACAGCTTGCTCAGCGTCGCCGTACCGGCCTTGCCGTCGGCCGTCAGGTTGTTGTTCTTCTGGAAGGCGATGACCGCCGCCTGGGTGGCCGTGCCGAATTTTCCGTCCACGCTGCCCGCCAGGTAGCCCAGATCCTTCAGCTTCTGCTGCAGCGTCCGCACCGCGGCGCCCTCGCTGCCGAATTCCAGCGTTGTTCCGCTGCTGGCCACGGATGTTTTCGTCCGCGCCGCACCGGAGGAATACAGCGCCTTCAGCGTGTCCGGTCCGGCCACGCCGTCCTCCCACAGCCCCGTCGTCTTCCGCTGGAAGGCGCGCACGGCCGTTTCCGTCGCCGCGTCAAAGGTGCCGGTCACTTTCCCGTCCAGCCAGCCCAGCTCGATCAGCCGCCGCTGCAGCGTCTGCACCCGGTTTCCGCTGTCCCCCAGGCGCAGGTAGTAGTCCCGGCTCAGGTTCGGCGTCGCCGTCGCCCGCGGGGTCGCGGTGGCCTTCGGTGTCGGCGTCGCGTGAGCCTGTCTGTAGGTCACGGCGTTCTTCGCATTCAGCTTCGCCAGCGTTCTGCTGCCGACCTTGCCGTCCGCGCTCAGCCCGTTCGCCCGCTGGAATTCCTTCACGGCCTTTTCGGTGTTCGGTCCGAAGTCGCCGTCCGCGCTGCCGCTGTAATATCCCAGCTCCTTCAGCCGCCGCTGCACCGCGCGCACCGCCTCGCTGCCCTTGAAGCCCAGCTGCAGGCTCGGCGGCGTCGGAGACGGCGTCACCGGCGCCAGGGTCGGCGTCGGAGTAACCGACGGAGAGGGCGATCCCGTAAAGAGCCCGATCGTGCCTTCCGCACCGGGAGAGGTCTCCGGGTTGTCGAATACGATCGTGCCGCCGGTGGGGATGGGCGTCGTTCCGCTGCCCCAGTTGTCCCATCCGTTCGTGCCCGGTGCAGGCGTGTTCGTGTTCAGATTCACGATCTGAATTCCGCCGCTGCTGCCCGTCGGCACGGCCGGCGATTCAACCACCACGGTATCCGGCGTCACGGTGACCGTCGCCGTCGGCGGCATCGTCAGGAACGGCTGGTTGTTGACCGTGGTGCTTCCGCCGCCGTTGTTCACGTCATCCGGCGCGACATAGCAGCCCGTCAGCGCCAGGCACAGTGCCAGCGCACCGGCCACCGCCAGCCATTTCGCATACTTCTTCATCGCTCATACCTCCTCCGGAAACAATTCGACGAACGTGTTGTAGTGATCCTCCGTATACCACACATGCCCGTCATTGGAATAAACGATTCTTTCCGGTCCTCTTCTTCCCGAAACATAGTAGCAGTCCGCTTCGTAGTACTTCCTGCCCTTGATCCTCGGCAGCTTTCCCTCATAATTTCCGAAGCGGTCCCCGCCGATGCTCATGCCCGGCGCCACGTCGCTGAGATAGTTCCGGTCCCATCCCAGCTCCTGCGCTTCCCGCTTCGTGATGAAATTGTCCGGCAGGCAGCCGTATTTGAACAGGTAGTTCGCAATCGCCTGCGGTTCGATGATCGGCCCCTCCGGCTCCTCCTCCGCATCCGGATCCTCCGTCGGAGCCGGGGTCGCCGTCGGCCGGGGCGTCTTCGTCGGCTTCGGCGTCCTCGTGGTTTTCGGCGCCGAAGTCTTCCGCCTGGCCGTGATGTTCATTTCCGCCGCGGCGCCCGCGTCCGTCCCCGGATTCCCGATGACGGAAAGCGTTTCCGCGCATCCGTTCAGCACCAGCAGTACCGCCAGCAGCAGGGCCAGCAGCCCGCCCCGTTTCAGCCATTTCATTCTCAGGTCACCTCAATATTGTTCGGAAAGCATCAAATTCTTTCATCGGAAGGTCCATCGGCGCAGGGCCACGGCGCGGCACTGCGCTGACTACTTGTGATATCTTTCCCCGGCGTTGATCTTCTCCGCCCGGTACAGCTGTTCGAGCAGCATCACCCGCGCCAGCTGGTGCGGGAATGTCATCCTTCCCATGGAGACCGTCTCGTCCGCTCTTTCCATCACGTTCTTCCCGATCCCCAGGCTTCCGCCGATCACGAAAACGATCCGGCCCGCTCCGCCGTCCCGCAGCTTCCGGATGTGCTCCGCCAGGCCGGGGGAATCGTATTCCCTGCCACCGATGACCATGGCGATCACCCGGTCTCCGCTTCGGATGGCTTTCAGGATGCCTTCACCTTCCCGCTCCTTTGTCCGCTCCTCCAGCGCCGGCGAACCGCCGCCGGACGGCTCCGGCATGTCCGGGATCTCGATCTCCTCATATCCGCCGAAGCGGCTCAGGCGCTTCAGGTACTCGTCCGCCATCTGCCGGTACGGCTTTTCCTTCATCTTTCCGACGCAGATCACGGCCGTGCTCACTTGCGCTTCTCCTGGCCGCCGCGGCCCCGGCTCACCTTTGGCAGGCTGTTCCGCTCGATCAGCGTCCACGGCATGTTGACGCTCTTTTCCCGTTCGCCCCCGATCATCCGCAGAATCTTTTCCGCCGCCAGCGCGCCGAATTCCTGCTTCGGATGACCCAGCGTCGTCAGCGTCGGCCGGACCATTTCCGCAAAGGTCGCATTGTCAAAGCTGATGATGCCCAGCTCCTTCGGCAGGTTCATTCCCTTCGCCTCCAGCTCGCCCACCAGCGTCGCCGCAAAAACGTCGTTGTAGCAGACCAGGCAGTCCGCCTCCCGCCGCAGGAGCATTTCCACAAAGCGCTTTCCCTCCGGCGATACGAACAAATCCATCCGGTGCTCCGTCCCGAAGCGCAGCAGCCGCTCCTCCGGCACGTCAACCCCGCGCATCTTCATCTCTTCCATGAAGCCGTTCAGCCGCTCCTGCCCCTGCAGATCGTCGGTCTTGAAGATGCCGGCCGGACGCCGGTATCCCCGGTCCAGCGCCGTGCCCGCGGCCATTTTGCCGCCGGCATAGTCATCCATCACCACATGGGGAATCGCGTCCAGCCCCGGATAGTATCCGTTGATGAACAGCACGGGAATGTTCCGCTCCGCAAAGCGCATGAACAGGTCCTCATTCGGCGAGCCCGTCGCCGTCCGCGCGCCTTCGATGATCAGCCCGTCCACCTGGCCGCTCAGCATCCGTTCCAGGATGCTCCGCTCCGTCTTCGGATCGTTATATGTCGCGCTCAGGCTCATCACGGCGCCTGCGCTGTTCAGCGTCTGCTCAATTCCCTGAACGATGGTGGGAAAGATATAGTCGGTAATATAGGTGCAGACCACGCCCACGTGGACGATGCCCTGCCGCCGCCGCGGCCCGTGCCGCACATAGGTGCCGCTGCCGCGCCGCCGGTCCACCAGCCCGTCATCCTCCAGCAGGGCGATCGCCTGGCGCACCGTCTGCCTGGACACATTGAAACGGACGCGGAGTTCCTCCTCCGTCATCAGCGTCTGCCCGTCCAGGAATATTCCTTTCGCGATTTCCCGCCGCAGCGTATCCGCAACCAGCAAATACTTCGGCTGTTCGGCCACAGAAATCACACCCCTTCCTTACAGGTTGTGCCTATTTTATCAGACAAGTCGCTGTTTTTCAATAGAGTTGACTTAAAAAGTACGAACAATTCGTTTTTTGTGGAAGAAATCAAAACAAACCGGCATCAGTCCATCAATCTTGTAAACTGCGCCACCGGCTTTCGGGGGGCTTTCCGATCGCCCCCATACCCTCTTCGGGCGCCTGCATTTATTGGATTTACTTACGTATCCGGAACCCGTAGATTCCGATGGCCGCTGCCACAGCGAGATTCAGCGAGTCCACCTTTTCGTTGCTCTCGATCCGCACCGGCTGCCCGTATCCGGCGAACTCCGCCGGCAGCCCGCTGCCCTCGTTTCCAAAGACCAGGGAGTACGGCTCCGGGATTGCCCCCTGCAGCACCTCGCCCAGCGGCCGCGACGCGTCCAGCATGAAGGGATACAGCATCCGCTCCGGAAACTCCGCCCGGTACGCCTCAAAGGTATCATATACCCGGATCCGGAGCCCGAACAGGCTGCCCATGCTCGCGCGGACCGTCTTCGGATCGAAAACGTCCACACACGGGCGGATCATCGCCAGATCCCCGATTCCCAGCCCCAGCGCCGTCCGGATGATCGTTCCGACATTGCCGCTGTCCCCGGGCCGGTGCAGCACCACGTGCGGCGCCTGCCCGTCCAGATTGTCCTGAAACTTTTCAAACACCGCCGCGGCGAAGCAGTTTTCCTTCCCGCTGATGCGGCCCAGCGCCCGGTCCGCCTCTTCGACCCGCACGCCGATTTTTCCGGCCAGCGCGATCAGCTTCTCCACGCCTTCGCGGCCCGCGGCTGCCGAATGCACCAGCACCCGCCGCGCCGCTTCCGGCCGCTTCGTCAGGCATTCCATCGCCGGAAAAACTCCCGGCGCATAGCTGTAATCCAGTTCACTCTTGTATCCGGCTAACGACGGCACCTTTTACTTCTTCTCCTTTACATTGTCCAGCGCCACCCACGTGTGGCACGCGTTTCCCCGGAAGCTGAAGTCCACCCGGGCCCGCTCCTTCCGGTAGTCGATCTGCGTCACCTGGCCCTCCACGTTCGCAAACAGCGGATCCTCGAGCCGTACCGTTTCCCCGATGGCCGCGATCTTCATCACGCCGACCGTCCCGTCCTTGTCAAAGAGGCTCAGCGCGAACTCCCGGTCTCCGCCCTGGAGCTCATACCATTCCTCCGCCTCCCCGACCCGCCGGATCACCCCGTCCATGCCGTAGAAGATCCGGTAGTCCGTGATGGGCGTCTCGTTGTAGATGAAGATATATCCCGGCAGCAGATCCCGCAGCACCTTTTTGTTTTCTCCCTGCACCCGCTGCTTCTGCAGGATCTGGGGAGAAAAGGCCCGGTCGACGCCCCGGATTTCCATCAGCTGCGCAATCCGCTTGCA
>CAMOYA010000072.1 GCA_946629635.1 uncultured Clostridia bacterium | reverse complement strand
CAAGCTTCCCGTCCTCGTCCAGCACCCAGGCGATGCCGCCGCTCATGCCCGCGGCGAAGTTGTCGCCGACCGGTCCGAGCACAGCCACCCGTCCGCCGGTCATGTATTCGCAGCCGTGATCGCCGACGCCTTCCACCACCGCCCACGCGCCGGAGTTGCGCACGGCAAAGCGTTCTCCCGCCATGCCGGCCACGAAGGCGAACCCGCCGGTCGCCCCATAGAGCGCCACGTTTCCGATCAGCGCGTCATCCTTTCCCCATACGCCGCTTTCGGGCGGGCACACCGCCAGCGTGCCGCCGGAAAGTCCTTTGCCCAGATAGTCATTGGCCACGCCATAGAGCGTGATTTCCTGTCCCCGGGGCAGGAACGCGCCGAAGGACTGCCCGCCGCACCCCTGCGCCTGAATATGCCTTTTGCCCTTCAGCATCGTGCCGAAGGCGCGGTCCGTCGTCATCAGGTGCACATGATCCTGATACAGCCGAACATCCGCCCGATCCGCCAGGCGGAAGTCATGCCTCGCCCGCGGCTGGAAGTGCGTGTTCCGCGCAAACCCGATCAGCGCTGAGAGATCCATTGCAGCGTCTTTCTTCATGGTCAGCAGGTCGCTCCGACCCACCAACTCATCTGCGGTCCGCGCCCCCAGCTTTGCCATGATTTCCCGCATCTGTTCCGCGATAAAAAGCATCAGCCGCTCCACATATTCCGGCTTTCCCTGGAAGCGGCTGCGCAGTTCCGGATTCTGGGTGGCAATGCCGAAGGGGCAGGTGCCCAGATGGCATACGCGCATCATCCGGCATCCCATCGCCACGAGCGGCGCCGTCGCAAAGCCAAACTGTTCCGCGCCGAGCAGCAGGGCCACCATCACATCGTGACCGGTCATCAGCTTGCCGTCGGTTTCCAGCGTCACCGTCTGGCGCAGCCGATTGCGGCAGAGCACCTGATGTGCCTCCGCCAGGCCGATCTCCCATGGAAGGCCCGCATGATGCACGCTGCTCATCGGAGCCGCGCCCGTACCGCCTTCTCCGCCGGAAATCAGGATCCCGCCGGCGCCGGCCTTCGCCACGCCGCTGGCAATGGTTCCCACCCCTGCGGAGGAAACCAGCTTGACAGTGATCTTCGCTTCCTCGTTGGCGCACTGCAGGTCATAAATCAGCTCTGCCAGGTCCTCGATGGAATAGATATCGTGATGCGGCGGCGGAGAAATCAGGGAGATTCCCGGGGTCGAGCACCGGGTTCTGGCCACGTCCTCCGTGACCTTCCTTCCGGGCAGATGACCGCCCTCGCCGGGCTTGGCCCCCTGTGCCATCTTGATCTGGATTTCCTTCGCGGAAAGAAGGTATTCCCTCGTAACCCCGAACCGGCCGGAAGCCACCTGCTTGATGGCGGAATTCAGCTCTGTTCCGAAGCGCTCCGGCAGTTCGCCGCCCTCACCGCTGTTGGACCGTCCGCCCAGATGATTCATGGCTGCCGCCAGGCATTCATGCGCTTCCCGGGAGATCGAGCCGTAGCTCATGGCCCCGGTCCGGAACCGTTTCACGAGCTCCTCCGCCGGTTCCACCTCCTCCAGCGGAACCGGACGGCAGGCATCGAAGCGGAAGGTCAGCATGGAGCGGATCGTCCGGGGGCCTTCCTCCTCCACCCGTCCGGCATACCGTTCAAAGGCGGCGCGATCTCCCTCCCGGACCGCCTGCTGCAGCAGATGGATCGTTTCCGGGGCATAGAGGTGTTCCTCCGCCCCCTCGCCTCTTCTGTAGCGGTGTCTGCCTTCGCTCGGAAGCCCGCCGGGCAGCGCAGACGCAAAAGCCGCCTCGTGATGATAGCGGCTGTCCGCCTCGATCCGGTCCAGATCGGTCCCCGCCAGGGAACATGGCGTATTGGTGAAATACTGATCCACCAGTTTTTCATCCAACCCGACCGCTTCAAAAAGCTGGGCGCTCTGATAAGCCTGCAGGACGGATACACCCATCTTGGACGCGATCTTCAGCACCCCGGAAGTCAGCGCCCGGTCAAAATTCCGGATGGCTTCCTCCGCCGGAATACCAATCGCGCCGCTGCGGCACATCGCTGCCACGCAGGCATGGGCCAGGTACGGATTCACCGCCCGGGCGCCATAGGCCACCAGCATCGCCAGATGATGCACGTCCCGGGGTTCCGCGCTCTCCAGAATCACCGAAACCGCCGTGCGCTTCCGGATCCGGATCAGATGCTGCTCCAGCGCGGATACCGCCAGCAGTGACGGAATCGCCATATGTTCCTGATCCACGCCCCGGTCCGAAAGGATCAGAATGTTCACCTTTTCCCGGCATGCCCGGTCGCAGGCCGCAAAGAATTCCTCCAGCGCGTCCCGCAGTCTGCGCTGCCGGTCATAAAGCAGGGAAACCGTCGCCACGGTAAACTCCCCATGACGGATTTCCCGGATCCGCTGCAATTCCTCTTCCCCCAGAACAGGGGACTGAAGCTCCAGCACCGCGCAGTTTTTGGCTTCCAGGGAAAGCAGATTGCCGTCATCCCCGATATAGATGGAGGTATCCGTCTTCACCGCTTCCCGCAGCGCGTCAATGGGTGGATTCGTCACCTGCGCAAAGCGCTGACGGAAATAGTCGTACAGGGACGGATGCGTCCTTGAAAGCGCCGCAACCGGCTCATCCGCGCCCATGGAAACAATGGGCTCTCCGCCCGTTTCGGCCATCGGCCGGATGATATCCTGCAGATCCTCCCAGGTATAATGGAATGCCCGGCAGAGCTTCTCCCTGTCATCATCGCCCGGCTCTTCCGCCGTCCTTTCCGCCCGGGGCAGGTCCTCCAGCATCACCTGGCTCCTGATCCATTCCCCGTACGGATGTTCCATGGCAAAGCGGGTTTTCAGCTCCGCGCTCTCCGTCAGCTTTCCGGTCCTCAGATCCGCTTCCAGCACATCTCCGGCCTTCAGCTTCCACCGGCGCAGGATATGGCCGTTTTCCTCAAACAGGACACCCGCCTCAGATGACAGGATCAGCCGCCTGTCATCCGTCAGCGCACAGCGCAGCGGACGCAGGCCGTTCCGGTCCAGGGAAGCGCAGACCCGCTCCCCGTCGGAATACAGAATGGCAGCAGGTCCGTCCCAGGGTTCCATCATCGTCGCATAGTACCGGTACAGATCCCTCCACGGCGGATTATCCCGGGCCTTCTGCCATGGCTCCGGCAGCAGGATCATGCCGGCCAGCGCCAGCGGAAAACCGTTCATCGCCAGAAATTCCAGCGTGTTGTCCAGCATCTGGCTGTCACTGCCTTCCGGATCAATCACCGGCAGCACGCGGCTCATTTCTTCTCCCAGGAGGCCGGACCGCATGGTCTCCTCCCGGGCCTTCATGCGGTCATGATTCCCGCGAATCGTATTGATTTCCCCGTTGTGCAGCAGCATCCGCTGCGGGTGCGCCTTGCTCCAGGAGGGAAATGTATTGGTCGAAAAACGGGAATGCACCATCGCCATGCTGCTGGTATACCGAACATCCTGCAGATCGTCATAGAAGGAACGCAGCTGGCCGACCAGCATCATACCCTTGTAGACGATCGTGCGGCAGGACAGCGAGCAGATATAGGTATCCGTGTCCTGGCGTTCAAAGGTACGCCGCAGGATATACAGCCGCCGGTCAAAGTCCTGGCCGGACTCCGTTCCCTTTGGCTTTTTCAGGAAACATTGCCGGATGCACGGCATCGTCCGCCGCGCTCCGGGTCCCAGCTGCGCCGGATGGCAGGGAACCTCCCGCCATCCGAGCACCGGAATCCCTTCGGATTCCGCCAGCTGCTCAAATATTTTTTTCGCGTTTTCCGCTCCGACCTCATCCTCCGGCAGAAAGAACATGCCCACACCGTATTCGCCGGCTCCGCCCAGGGGGATGCCTTCCTCCCTGGCCCACGCCGCAAACAGCGCATGCGGAAGCTGCGTCATGATACCGACGCCGTCCCCGGTGGTTCCCTGCGCGTCGCTGCCCGCCCGGTGCGCCAGCCGTTCCACGATGCACAGCGCCTGATCCACCGTCCGATGGGTTGCCTTCCCGCCCAGGTCCGCCACGGCGCCGACGCCGCAGCTTTCATGCTCCAGTTCTTCGTGATAAAGAGGATACTGTCGGTCCTTCATGCTTGTTCCTCCGATTGTTCCAGAATACGCTTCGCGAATTCCGCCATCTTCATCCCGTGGTTCATGGCATACTGCTGCATCGCCCGATGGGCTTCCGGTTCCGAAAGGCCCTTCTGCTTCATCAGCACCGCCTTCGCCCGGTTCACAATCTCCCGGCTTTCCCCCGTACGGCGCGGCAGACGCATCCGATGCAGTTGCGACAGCATCTCCACCGCGCCGAGCACCGCCTGCCCCGAAGCCGGCATGGCCAGCCGGAAGATGTCCGGTGATTCAATATTGTCCAGCACAGGCTGTTTGGCGATCAGCAGAATCTGAATGCTTTCCCTGTAGTCCCACATGAGCTCATCCGGCTTGCAGTCCGGCATGAACCCCATCATCACCACGACGCAGTCTTCGCTTTCACTCAGTGCCCGCCGCAGCTCGCTCCCGGATGCGCAGACGCGGAACACCTGAAAACCGGAGGAAGTCAGAAGTGCTGATACCTTGGACCGGCTTTCCTCTGAAGGCGAGACGATCACAATTCTGGCCACAGACTTCACCTTCCTTCCTCTTTTTCATTTTTTCGTTCCGGAATCAGTACATCACCAGATAGCGATCCGTTTCCCACTTGCTGACATGGGTTCTGTAGGCGTCCCACTCCTTCTCCTTGCCTTCCACATACTGGGTCAGCACATGCTCGCCCAGCGCGGCGCAGATCACCTCGTCCTCCTTCAGGCAGTCGACGGCTTCCTTCAGGGTGCCCGGCAGGGAGCGGATTCCCTTCTCCTCGCGCTCGGCGCTGCTCATGGCAAAAATGTTCTCCGTGATCTCCTCCGGCGGCGTCAGTCCCTTTTCAATGCCGTCCAGGCCGGCAGCCAGGCATACCGCCATGTTCAGGTAGGGGTTCGCGCTGGGATCCGGGCAGCGCAGCTCCACGCGGGTTCCCATGCCTCTGGCTGCGGGAATCCGGATCAGCGCGCTGCGGTTGCTGGCGCTCCACGCGAGGTAGCAGGGCGCTTCATAGCCGGGAACCAGCCGCTTGTAGCTGTTGACCAGCGGATTGGTAATCGCCGCCATGCCCCGGATATGGGCAAGGATTCCGGCGATAAAGGCATAGGCTTCCCGGCTGAGTCCCCGCTTGTCGGAAGGATCCGCGAACACGTTCTTTCCGTCCCGGAAGAGGCTCATGTTCGTATGCATGCCGCTGCCGTTGATGCCGAACACGGGCTTGGGCATAAAGGTCGCATGCAGCCCGTTTTTCTGCGCCAGGGTCTTCACGGCCAGCTTGAATGTCATGATATTGTCCGCAGCTGTCAGCGCGTCCGCATAGCGGAAATCGATCTCATGCTGCCCGGCAGCCACCTCATGATGGCTTGCCTCGATTTCGAAGCCCATCTGCTCCAGCGCCATGCAGATTTCCCGGCGGGTGCTTTCGCCGTGATCCAGCGGTCCCAAATCGAAATAGCCGGCTTCATCGGAGGTGGTCGTCGTCGGCTTTCCGTCCGCATCCGTCTGGAAGAGGAAGAATTCGCATTCCGGTCCCACATTGAAGGAGTAGCCCTGCGCGGCCGCCCGCTCCAGCACCTTCTTCAGCACGCCCCGGGGATCTCCCGCAAACGGGGTTCCGTCCGGATTGAAAACGTCGCAGATCAGCCGGGCCACCTTGCCGTGCTGCGGCCGCCAGGGCAGAATCGCAAAAGTATCCAGGTCCGGCCGCAGGTACTGGTCGCTCTCATTGATGCGGACGAATCCCTCAATGCTGCTTCCGTCAATCATGATTTCGTTATTGACCGCCTTCTCTATCTGGCTGGCGGTGATCGCCACATTCTTCAGCTGGCCGAAAATATCGGTAAACTGCATGCGGATAAACTCCACATCATCCTCCCGCACCATGCGGATAATGTCTTCCTTCGTGTACCTGCTCATCATTTCAGCCTCCCTTTTCATCGCTTTAAAAGAAGCAGGGCAAGGTGAGTCGTTTTTCACGACACCCTTGCCCTGATGGGCGTAATCCTAACACCCCGTTTTTCCCCTGTCAATAGGGCGGATTGTTTTCCCTTTGTTCTGCTCTTTTCTTTTCGCTTTTTCCGGCTTGACATCCTTCCCTGCCGGATGTTACCATACGTCCCAACAAGGCAAGGGTGTCCTGGAAAGGGTACCCCTGCCTTTATTTTTTCCGGAGGTGGTTCCATGCTGAAGCCGAATCTCTGCTATGCCAGCCTGAAGGATTCATACCTTTTTTTCCATATTGCCCAGAAGACCCGCGCCTATCTGGAAGCCCATCCGGATGCCCATCTCTACCGCATGGGAATCGGCGATGTTTCCCTGCCCCTGGCTCCCGCGGTGATCCGGGCGCTGCACGCGGCGGTCGATGACCAGGGCGAAAAAGGCCGCTTCCACGGATACATGCCCGAGTGCGGCATGCCCTCCCTGCGGGAAACCATCGCGGCGCATTACGGCCGCCGGGGCGTTTTCCTCTCTCCCGATGAGGTTTTCGTCTCCAGCGGAGCCAGCGATGAGCTGGGCGACATTCTGGATCTTTTCGACCGTTCCAGCCGGGCTGTCATCATGGAGCCCGCCTATCCCGCCTATGTGGACGCCAACACCATGGCCGGAAGGGAGATCGTGCATCTTCCGTCCGGCCCGGAGAACCAGTTTTTGCCCCTGCCGGAGGAAGGCCTGGATGCGGATCTGATCTATCTCTGTTCGCCGAACAACCCAACCGGCAGCGCGTATAACCGGCAGCAGCTGGGGCAGTGGATCGACTGGGCCAACCGGCGCGGCGCGGTCATTCTCTTCGACGCCGCCTATGAAGCCTTCATTGAAGAAGACCTGCCCCACAGCATCTTCGAGATCCCAGGCGCCAGGAGCTGCGCCATTGAAATCTGCTCCCTGTCCAAGACGGCAGGCTTCACCGGCACCCGTCTCGGCTACACCGTCATTCCGAAGGAGCTGGAGCGCTGCGGCATGAATCTGAACGCCATGTGGGTGCGCAACCGCACCACAAAGACCAACGGCGTTTCCTATATCCTGCAGCAGGGCGGCACCGCCGTTTTCACCGATGAAGGGCAGCGGCAGATTCATGAAAACATCCGGGTCTACAAGGAGAATGCCCGGGTGCTGATGAAGGCGCTGGATGCCGTCGGCATCCGCTACTGGGGCGGACATAACGCCCCGTACATCTGGATGGAATGCCCGCGGGGAATCGGCAGCTGGGAATTCTTCGACCTGCTGCTGAATGAAATCCAGGTGATCGGCACCCCTGGCGCAGGCTTCGGCGCATGCGGAGAAGGTTTCTTCCGCTTCTCCACCTTCGGGGATCCTGCCGACACCCGGGAGGCGGCGGACCGGCTGATACGGCTTCTACAGCGTGAAGCCGGCGGATCATCCGCATCCTGAAGCCCCCGCTTCCCCGGAATGGCTCGCCGGGGTTCAGAGGAATACCGAATCATCGGAAATGCTTTCAGAAACAGAGGAGGGCGTGCACATGTGTTCCATCTTTGGACTGCTCGGTTCCCGTTTTCCCCGGGATCTGGTCAGGACCTGTTTTGACCGGACCGTATCCCGCGGTCCGGATATGACCCGGATGGCCGATATACCCGGCGGCGTGCTGGGCTTTCACCGGCTGGCCATCATGGGGCTCCACGAGGAGGGCATGCAGCCCTTCCGCCTGGACGACGACTGTGTGGTCTGCAACGGCGAGCTGTACGGCTTTCGCCCCCTGCGGGCGCGCCTCATGGAAAGCTATGACATCCGCAGCGAATGCGACTGTGAAATCCTGCTCCCGCTGTATCGGGAATATGGCGTGGAAATGTTCAAAACCCTGGACGCGGAATTTGCCCTGATCCTCTGGGACGGCCGGCAGCAGAAGCTGATCGCCGCCCGGGATCCGATCGGGATCCGGCCGCTGTATTACGGGGAAGTCAGAGGCGGCGGCATCGCCTTTGCCAGCGAGCCGAAGAACCTGATCGGCATGTGCGACACGATCCTGCCCTTCCCGCCCGGCCATTACTGGATGGACGGCGAGTTCGTGCAGTATGCGGATCCGGCCTACGTCGGCTATTTCACGATGAAATCGGAGGAGGATGTCTGTCCGAAGCTCCGGCGCCTGCTGATGGACGGCGTGGAGAAGCGGCTGGATGCGGATGCGCCGCTGGGCTTTCTGCTCTCCGGCGGTCTCGACTCCTCCCTGGTCTGCGCCATCGCCCAGAAGATGCTGGATCACCCGATCCGAACCTTTGCCATCGGCATGGACCTCGATGCCATTGACCTGAAATACGCCCGGATGGTTGCGGACTATATCGGCAGCGAGCATACGGAGGTCATCATCAGCGAAAAGGATGTGATCGATGCGCTTCCCAAGGTGGTGGAGCTGCTGGGCACCTGGGATATCACCACCGTCCGCGCCTCCATCGGCATGTATCTGGTATGCAAATGGATTCATGAGCACACGGATATCCGCGTGCTGCTGACCGGCGAAATCTCCGATGAGCTCTTCGGATATAAGTATACGGACTTTGCCCCCTCCGCCGCCGCCTTCCAGGAGGAGGCGGAGAAGCGCATCCGGGAACTGCATGTCTATGACGTGCTCCGGGCGGACCGCTGCATCTCCGTCAACTCCCTCGAGGCCCGGGTTCCCTTCGGGGATCTGAAATTCGTCCGCTACGCCATGAGCATCGATCCGGAGCTGAAGATGAACCGGCACAACATGGGCAAATATCTGATCCGCAAAGCCTTCGAAGCGGATCACATCCTGCCGGACGAGATTCTCTGGCGCCAGAAGGCCGCATTCTCCGACGCAGTCGGCCACAGCATGGTCAATGATCTGAAAGCCTATGCGGAAAAGGTTTATTCAGACAAGGAATTTGAGGAAAAAGCGGCGAAATATGATTACTGCCGTCCCTTTACGAAGGAGAGCCTGCTGTACCGGGAGCTGTTTGAGCAGTATTATCCCGGCCAGGCGCACATGATTCCCGGTTTCTGGATGCCCAACAAGGACTGGCCCGGATGCAATGTGGATGATCCTTCCGCAAGGGTACTTTCTAATTATGGCGATAGCGGGAGGTAATAAATGAAAGAACTGATCCTCATCCTGGACTTCGGCGGCCAGTATACCCAG
>CAMOYA010000071.1 GCA_946629635.1 uncultured Clostridia bacterium | reverse complement strand
TCGGCATCGGCATCGAGCGGATCACCATGCTGAAATACGGCATCAACAATATCGGCCTTCTGTTCGAGAACGATCTGCGGTTCCTGAAGCAGTTCAAGGACTGACGCGGAAAGAGAGGAGAAAAAGCATATGAAGGTACCATACAGCTGGCTGAAGGAATATGTGGATCTGGACATCTCCGCGCAGGAGCTGACGGACCGGCTCTTTGACTGCGGCTTTGAGGTGGAGGAACTGAAGGACCTGGGCGCGGAGATCAGCCGCGTCGTGGTGGGCGAGGTGCTCAGCTGCGAAAAGGTTGAGGGCACCCATCTTTACACCTGTCAGGTCAACTGCGGGGAATACGGCAATCCGATCCAGATCGTGACCGGCGCGCCGAACGTATACGCCGGCATGCATACGCCGGCAGCGCTGGACGGCTCCACGCTGCCCGGCGGCGTGATCATCAAGGCGAAGCCCATGAAGGGCATCGAATCCAACGGCATGCTCTGCTCCGGCGAGGAGCTGGGCCTGAATGAAGACCTGTATCCCGGCGCGGAGGTGTACGGGCTGATGGATCTGCCGAAGGACACCGTTCCGGGAACGGATATCCGGGACGTGGTGGGCCTTCGGGACTGGGTGCTGGACATCTCCATCACCGCCAACCGGCCGGACTGCCAGAGCATTCTGGGCATTGCCCGCGAGGTGGCGGCCGCGCTCGGAAAGGAACTGAAGATGCCGCGGACGGACTTCCATCCCACGGACACCGTCGTTCCGGATCTGGAGATCCGGGTGGATGCGCCGGACCTGTGCCCCCGCTATCTGGGGCATGCCGTGCGGAACATCACGGTGGGCGAGAGCCCCCGGTGGATGCGGCGGCATCTGGCGCTGTGCGGCCTGCGCAGCATTTCCAACGTCGTGGATATCACGAACTATGTGCTGCTGGAGATCGGCCAGCCCATGCACGCGTTTGATATGGAGCAGCTGCAGGACAAGAAGATCATCGTGCGCCGCGCCGCGGAGGGCGAGAAGATCCAGACGCTGGACGAGAAGGAATTCACCCTGACGCCGGAAAACCTGGTGATCTGTGACGGAAACCGCCCCGTGGCCCTGGCGGGCATCATGGGCGGCCTGAACAGCGAGATCACGGAGAAGACGACGCAGCTGCTGTTCGAGGCGGCGAAGTTCGCCCGGGACAACGTGCGGCGGACCTCCCGCGCGCTCGGTCAGAGCAGCGATTCCTCCGCGCGGTTTGAAAAGGGCATCAGCGAGTATATCACGGAGCTGGGCATGGCCCGGGCGCTCCACCTGATTGAGGAGCTGGGCTGCGGCGAGATCACGGCCAGCGCCTTTGACTGCAGCGCCGGAGCGCCGCGCGAGGGCAAGCGGTTCACCGCCAGCCTGAAGCGGATCAACGATATTCTGGGCATTGAGGTTCCGGCAGAGGATGTGCTGCGCATTCTGAAGAACCTGAGCTTTGAAGTGAACCGGAACGGCGATACGCTGGACGTGACGGCGCCGCGGTACCGGGAGGATATCGAGGTGGGCGAGCCGGACCTGGCGGAGGAAGTGATCCGGGAGTACGGCTACGGTCACGTGGTACCCACCTTCCTGAAGGCCGCGACCGTGACCAGCGGCGGAAAGAATCCGGCGCAGCTGCGTCAGGACAAGCTGAAGCGGATCATGTGCGCCGAGGGCTACAGCGAGATCATGACCCTGTCCTTCTATTCGGACGCGGATCTGGATGCGCTGAAGATTCCTGCCGACGCGCCGGAGAGAAACGTGCTCCGGATTCAGAATCCGATTTCCGCCAACCTGGCGATCATGCGGCCCCTGCTGGCGCCCAGCATGCTGAACATCGTGACGGAGAACCTGAAGAAGGGGAACAACGAGGGCCGGATTTTCGAGCTGAGCAATATCTATCTGCCTGCCGCGGACGGCGGACGGCCGGAGGAAAGGCTGCATCTGGGCTTTGCCGCCTTCGGGGATGAGGAGGACTTCTTTACGGTCAAGGGCAGCCTGGAGGCGCTGGGCAGCGCGTTTGGCCTGACCTTCAGCGTCGAACGGGCCCAGGATGTGACCTGGCTGCATCCCGGAATCAGCGCATATCTGCTGTGCGAGGGCGAGCGGATCGGCGTGTTCGGCAAGCTGGCCAACGAGGTCATGGCGGAGCTGAAGCTGCACAAGGACAACCGGGCCAGCCATAAGATCATCATGGGCGAGATCGACTATGCGAAGATGATGGCGCATGCGGCGGCCACCTTCCGGTATCATCCGCTGTCCGCGTTCCCGTCGGTGATCCGCGACCTGGCGCTGACCGTGGACGAGAATACGGCCTGCGGCGACCTGATGGGTGAGATCGCGAAAGCCTGCCCGCATGTCGGTGATGTGGAGCTGTTCGATATCTACCGCGGGGAACAGATCGGGGAAGGCAAGAAGAGCATGGCATTCAAGATCCGCTTCGACGCGGACGACAAGGCGCTTGTGCCGGAGGATGTGGACCGCTTCATCAAGAAGATTCTGGGCAACCTGAAATTCAAGCTCGGCGCGGAAATCCGCTGAGCGGGAACAGAATAAAGCCGGAACCCGTTATCATGGAGAAGAGCTCCAGGGTAACGGGTTCTTTTCCATACTTGTCAGTGGTTGGCAAAACTGATACAATATCTTGTATTTTGTTTGAGTGTCGGGAGGTCTTTGAGCCCATGAATCAGAAAAAGAACGGGAATGCCCGTTTTGTAATCTGGACGGTGATCGCGCTGCTGGCCGTGCTGCTGCTGGTGCCCTCCGCGATGGTGGTGGATGCCGGCGCGGAGGAAGAGGTGCCGGAGGAAACGATTCTGGAGGATATCGGGGAGCAGGAGGTCACCGCGGACGGGCATGTCATCGGCTGGACGCGGGAGGAGCTGCCGGAGTATGAGCCGGTGGAGCTGGAAAACCCGGATGCGGAACCGCTGCCCATGGGCGAAAAGAAGAAGGATCAGGTGATCCCGGCCCCCTATGCGCCGCACGCGGAAAGCTTCCTGCCGGACGGGGAAGGATACGTGGACAGCACGATTTCCGTCCGGATTGAAACGCGGATCATCATGAACACCAAGGTGTTCTTCACCTTTGTGCAGATCGCCGATCCTTCTCAGCTGAGAACCTATTCGATCCGGAACGGCTCCGTGAAGGACAATGCGGAGAAGGTGAAGAGCGTGCTGGCCGTCAACGGCGACTGGTATACCGCCAAGGAAAAGAAGGGGAACGGCGTGATCTGGCGCAACGGCGTGCGCAAGCGCAACGTGGACCACGGCATTTACGACGGGCTCTTTATCGACCGGAACGGGGATTTCCATATTCTGCGGCACCCGAAAAAGGGTGCGGTGGCGGATGCGCCCTTTGCGGACAATATCATGCACAGCTTTGTTTTCGGGCCGGCGCTGGTGATCGACGGCGAGATCGTTCACCTGGACGGGACGCCCGGATTCATCACCGGCGCCAAGCGCAACACGACGGATGAGATTCTGGCCAGAACGGTCGGCTCCTTCAAGTCCACCCAGCGGGCCGCCCTGTGCCAGATGGGCCCGCTGAGCTATCTGATCATCACGACGGAGGGCCCGGAGCAGTCGGAAGGCGGCGGCTTTTCGACGGACCAGATGGCGCGGCTGGCCTGGGACATGGGCGCGCAGCAGGCGTTCAACATTGACGGCGGAACCTCCGCACAGCTGGTGATTGGCACGGAGCGGCTCAATGCCCTGGGCAACGGCGGAAAGAGCAACCGGGCCGTGGGCGATATGATCTTCTTTGCCACGGCGGAACCCTGAAAAGAGGCAGTATAAATGGAACCGATTCTGACGCTGGGGCCGCTTTCGGTGACCCCCTACAGCCTGATGATGCTTTGCGGCGCGGCTGCGGGCATCCTGATCGCGGCGCGAAACAGGCGGATCCGCCCGGCGCTGCCGGGAATGGTGATCTGTGCGCTGGTTTTTGCGCACCTGTTCTGGGCGCTCTTCAATATGGAAGAGACGGAAACGCCCCTGATGCAGTTCGTACAGTTCTGGCGGGGCGGATACACGCTCTACGGCGCGGTGTTCGGCGCGCTGCTGGCGGCCTGGGCCGCAGCCGGGCGGCTGAAGGTGCGCCTTGCGGAGATCACGGATGCGGCCGCCCCCGGCGCGGCGGCGGCAATCCTGCTGGGCAGGCTCGGTGAATACTTCTCCGGCGCAGGATACGGCAGTATCGTTGAGGAGGGAAGCCCCTGCTTCTTTCCCCTGGCATATATTACGTATCAGGAAGAGGAATATATCGAATGGTCCTATGCGGTGTGGGCATGGGAAGCGGCGGCGGCGCTGGTGATGCTCTGCGTGCTGCTGCATGTCGGCCGCAGGGCGCGGCAGGGAGAGGCGACTGCCGTGTTCCTCACGCTGCTGGGGACGACGCAGATTCTGCTGGAGCAGTTCCGCCAGGATGACTATGTGGTCACGTTCAACAGCTTCGTACGGTTCTCGCAGGTGGCCGCGGTGGTGACGCTGGTGATTCTGCTGCTTCTGCTGATCCGCCGCCATCATCCCGGCGCGCTGCGCGCGGGCCTGAGTGCGCTGACGTTCGTGCTCGCCGCGCTGACGGTCGTCTTCGCGGAGTTTGCCTTCGACAAGCCGGCCTTTGACCTGTGGATGCGGCTGGGCATCGGCCTGTCTGCCGTGAGCGCCGCGGCGATGCTGCGCGCCTTCCGGGGCAGGGAAGGCATTCTTCCCGGCGGGGTGCTTTTGCTGCTGGCCGCAATCCTGCTGCTGCTCCACTGCCTGGGAAAATGGGAGTCGGAGGTGCTGCTGCTGTACATGATCATCGCCAGCTCGGTCTCCGTGATGGGCATGACCCTGTATATGAACATGGGCTGCGAGCATCCGGAGGAAGCATGCCTATGAAGAAGGAATATCTCATGCGCGCGGCGGTGCTCCTGCTGACCGTGGTGCTTTGGGCCGGAATGCTTTCCGCCGCGGCCGGGGAAGCGGCATATGCGGTGCTGGACGGGGCGACCCTGACGGAGGACGTGATCGCCGACGAGGCGGAGGATATCACCGCCGAATGCACCTTCAGCTTTTCCAACCGGAAGCAGACGGCGGCGTACACGAAGCGGCTGACGGACGGAAAGTACGATACCCGGTGGCGGCAGCAGGACAGCGGGCAGGGATGGCTGACGATGCGGACGGAGAACGCGGACAGGCCGATTGCCAGCCTGTACATCTGCTTCGACACGATTCCTCCGGAGTGGGAGGTTCAGATTCAGGAGGGCGAGGACTGGACCACGGTGCATACCGGAGACGACGCGTTCTATCACGTGTATGTGCCGCTGGAAACGCCGACGGTGGCCGTCCGGGTCCTCTCGGTCAAGCCCCGGACGAAAATGCAGATCGCGGAGATCCGGGCCTATGCCCCGGGCGCAATCCCTTCGGCGGCGCAGGTGTGGGAGCCGCCGGTGGAGGACGCTGAAATCCTCTTTCTCGCGACCCACGCGGATGACGAGCTGATCTTTTTCGGCGGCGGGATTCCCACCTATGCCACCGAGAAGAAGAAAGCCGTGACCGTGGCCTACCTGGCCAACTGCGGCCCCCGGCGGCGACATGAGCTGCTGAACGGACTCTGGTCCATGGGCGTGCGGAATCATCCGGTGATCTCGAATTTTCCGGACAAGCATGAGAAGACGTTTACCGCCGAATACAAGGCCATGGGCGGAAAGAACAGGGTGATGCGCTGGGTGGTATCCCTCTACCGCCGCTTCCGCCCGGAGGTCGTGGTCACCCACGATCCGAAGGGGGAGTACGGCCATGTTCAGCACCGGGTCTGCGCCGCGATCGCGGAGGAGGCTTACGACCAGGCGGCGGATCCCGCCTTCGATCCCGAGTCGGCGGAGGCATACGGCCCCTGGCAGGTGCAGAAGCTGTACCTGCATCTGGGAAAGGAGAACCGGATCGAGATGGACTGGTCCGTTCCGCTTTCCTCCCTGGGCGGGATCACGGGGCTGGAGGCCGCGGTGCGGGCGTTCACGTATCACGTTTCCCAGCAGGAATACAGCATGAACGTGACGAAGACGGGCAAGCAGTATGATAACCGGATCTTCGGCCTGGCCAGGACGGAGGTCGGTGTGGATACGGTGGGCGGTGACTTTCTGGAGAATATCCCGCCGAAGGCGGAAAACGGGAAGGAAGGGAATGTGCAATGAGGAAAAGCATCCGGCGGGGAATCCTGCTGCTGCTTTCGCTGACCCTGGCGGTGTCCGGGCTGATGCTTCCGGCGGGAGCCCTGGCGAAGGAGAATACCTTCCATATGGATCAGGGCGTCTGCAGCATGGGCTACATGGCCCGCACGCTGGACCACAGGAAGAAGGGCGACTGGTATATGGTCACGCCGGTGGACCTGAGTGAGCAGGGAACGTTCACCTATGACCTGATCGCCGCCAACATGCACTATATCGGAACGCTGACGATGACCGTGGATCTGGACGAAGTGACGCTCTCCTATGAATTCCTGCCCAACGTGGTCGAGCAGTCCATGGCGTTCACCTTCCTTCCGGAATGGGTGAAGGGAACGAAGCTGAAGGAAGTGGATCGCACCGCCTTCACCTGGGGGGAACCCCTCAGCATCGAAAAGGATCTGGGCGGCGATACGCGGGTGCTGCTCTCCGTGCTGGGATGGATCGGCTACGATCATCTGGGAAAGGAATATCCGCGGTTCGTCCGGGCCCACGACAAAAAGTACAAGGACTTCCTCAAAAAGGTCAAACCCCTGATGGACTGAAGAAAAAAAGGAAAAAAATTCCGGAGGCTTCGCATGATGCGAAGCCTTTCTTTGATTCGTCTTCAGCCGCCGGAGGATGGATGATCCGGTCAAAATGTGATCAAAGTGTGACGAAAGTGTGATTGACAACCATTTTTCTCATCATTATAATATTTTTGAGCATATATTGCTTTTCATATTATATTGGTTTCAGAAAAGAATATCCGTCCGCGGTGTGTTTTTGCGTTGAAAATGCGGAAACGTGCCGTGCGCGGGACAGTGGGAGATGAACTCATGTCAAGAAAGTGGCGGAACATTCTCATCGGGGTGCTGGTGGTGGCTGTTCTGGGAGTGGCCATCTGGCTGCTGGGCCAGGGCTCCGGCGACTTCCGGGCCAAGTACGAGGGGACCAATCTTTCAACGGACGTTTCGGGCATCGGACGCAGCAATACGTACGATGCCTATGTGGCGTCCCATGCGTCGGAACCGGCGGTGAAGGATGCGGTCCCGGTCGACATCCTGGCCTTTGAAGGCGAGGCTGAGCCGGTGGACGGCGGCCTGCTGACGCCGGACGAGTCCGAGATCACGTGGAAGGTGGATGTGCCCCAGGCCGGGCTGTATAACATTCGCCTGACATATCTGACGACGCAGAGCCGCGGCGTGGACATCGAGCGCGAGCTCCTGATCAACGGGGAAGTGCCCTTTGCCGGCGCGTCTACCCTTTGCTTCTCCCGCCTGTGGACGGATGCCTCGGAAGTCCGGAAGGACAACCAGGGCAACGATATCCGCCCCAGCCAGCAGGAGGTTTTCGCCGAGCAGACGGCCTACTGCCGCGATGACATGGGATACCAGACGGAGCCCTATGCCTTCCATTTCGAGCAGGGCGAGAACACCATCACCCTCCGCGCGATGAACGAGCCGATGATTATTAAGGCCATCGAGCTGACGCCGATCGTGCAGTTCGCCAGCTATGCGGATTACGCGGCGGCACAGCCGCAGGCGGCCATGACGGATGCGGGCAAAAACTATATCCAGACGGTGCAGGGCGAAAGCGCAAAGCTGCGCAGCGCTCCGAGCCTGTATGCCCGGTATGACCGGAGCTCTCCCGAGACCGTACCCTATTCTGTGACCAATACGATTCTGAACTATATCGGCGGCGATCCCTGGACCCACCCGGGCGAGTGGATCCAGTGGGACTTCGAGGTGCCGGAGGACGGGTATTACAACATCACCGTCAAGGCACGCCAGATGTATCAGCGCGGCGCGCTGAGCGGCCGCACCGTGTATATCGACGGCGTGGTGCCCTTCGAAGATCTGGAGGCCGTGACCTTCTCCTACAACAGCGCATGGGAAATGAAAACCCTTTCCGACGCGGAAGGGAAGCCGCTGCGCTTCTATCTGACCAAGGGCGCGCATACGCTGCGGATGGAAGTGACGCTGGGCAAGATGGGCCCGGTGCTGAAGAAGGTGGAGGACAGCATCTTCCGCCTGAACCAGATCTACCGGAAGCTGCTGGTGCTGACCGGCGTGAATCCGGACCGGTTCCGGGACTACAACCTGGCTTCCGTCTATCCGGAAGCGATCGAAGCCATGGATCTGGAAAGCAAGCGGCTGTATAAGATCGTGGACGAGATCGTTGAGATCACCGGCGAGAAGAGCGACCGGGCGGCCGTGGCGCAGACACTGGCCAACCAGCTGGAAACCTTCGTCGAGAACAACGACCGGATCACCGAATCCTTCGCCAATTTCAAGGACAACATCACATCCCTGGGCACAGCGATGCAGAACATGTCCGAAAGCAAGCTGGACGTGGACCTGATCATGGTCACCGGCGAGAGTGCGAAGATTCCCGAGGTGCACGGCAGCTTCTTCTCCGGCCTGCTGCACGAGATCCGCAGCTGCGCCAGCTCCTTCTTCGTCGATTACAACTCCCTGGGCGACAAGTACGCGGATACGGACGACGTGCTGGAGATCTGGATCACCACCGGCCGCGACCAGAGCACCGTGCTGAAGACCATGGTCGACGATACCTTCACCGCGAAGACCGGCATCAAGGTCAACGTCAAGCTGGTGCAGGCGGACGCGATCCTGACGGCGGTCGTGGCCGGCAACGGGCCGGACATCGTGCTGAGCGTCAGCGGCTGGTTCGCCGTGAACTACGCGATGCGCAACGCTGTGGAGGACCTGACCCAGTTCCCGGATTACGCGGAGGTCATCAAGCCCTTCTATCAGAGCATTCTGGATCCCCTGACCTATGACAACGGCACGAAGGTCGGCGTCTACGGCCTGCCGGAAACGCAGAACTTCAACCTGCTCTTCTACCGCACGGACATCATGGAAGAGCTGGGGCTGCCGATCCCGAACACCTGGGAGGAACTGATTTCCGAGCTGCCGACCATTCAGGGCAACAGCCTGACGGTGGCGATGCCTTATCCGGACATCGCGCTGGCGGACATCTCCGTGCTGGACTCCATGATCTATCAGAACGGCGGGTATATCTACGATCCGGAAGCCAAGCGGACGCTGATCGACTCCGAGGCCGGTGTCGCGGCGTTCAAGCAGTATACCAGCTTCTACAACGACTACGGCCTGCCGACGGTGTACGACTTTGTCAGCCGTCTGCGCAGCGGCGAGATGCCGCTGGGCATCGCGTCCTACGCAACGTACAACACGCTGATGGTTTCCGCACCGGAAATCCGCGGGCTGTGGGACTTCACCCTGATCCCCGGAACGGAGAAGGAGGACGGAACCATCGACCGCACCGCGCAGACGGACGGCCTGTGCTGCATGATCGTGGCGACGGATGATGAGCAGGTGAAGAACAACGCGTGGGAGTTCATCAAGTGGTGGGTCAGCGCAGACGCGCAGGTCCGCTTCGGCCGCGAGATGGAAAGCGTGCTGGGCGCCAGCGCCCGGTA
>CAMOYA010000070.1 GCA_946629635.1 uncultured Clostridia bacterium | reverse complement strand
CGCACCGTGGACTTCAAGAACGCCATCCTGATCATGACCAGCAACCTCGGCAGCGAATATATCCTGGACGGCATCGAAAACGGCGAAATCCGGCCGGAAGCCCGGGAGACCGTGGATCGGCTGCTGAAGACCCATTTCCGTCCCGAGTTCCTGAACCGGATTGATGAAATCGTATACTACAAGCCGCTGACCCGCAACGAGATCGGTTCCATCGTCCGCCTGATGGTGGACAACCTGAACCAGCGGCTGGAAAGCCGGCAGCTGAAGGTTTCCCTGACGGATGCCGCCATGAACGCGGTCATCGACCGGGGATTCGACCCGGTATACGGCGCCCGGCCGCTGAAGCGGTATCTGCAGTCGAAGGTGGAAACGCTGATTGCCCGCAAGGTCATCGCCGCGGACATCGAGCCGGGCACCGTGCTGACCGTGGATGCCGACAGCGCGGGAGAGATCGTGATCCGTTAAATAAAGGGGACTGCCTCTGATGGCAGCCCCTGTTTTTATGCTTTCAGCGGATCGCCGGCCTGAATGACCCAGAACCCGCCGGATCTGCTGATTTTTTCCACTTTCCCGTAGAGCGTCGCCAGATATTTCATGCAGCTTTCCGCCCCCTGCTGCTTCCGGATCACCAGATACAGCTTTCCATCCGGCTTCAGGCTCTCTGCCGCGTCCGCGAACATGCGGTAGATGACCTGCTTGCCTGCCCGGATCGGCGGATTCGTGATCACCGCATCAAAGGTTCTGCCCGCCAGCGCGCTCATCCCGTCGCTTTCCAGGCATTCCGCCTGAACGCCGTTGCGCTCCGCATTGCCTCCGGCCAGCTCCAGCGCCCGCAGATTCACATCCGCCATTGTCACCTTCACTTCGGGCCAGTTTTTCCCAACGGAAACGCCGATCGCACCCCATCCGCAGCCCAGATCCAGCACATCTCCGGTCATTTCCTCCGGCAGCGCGTCCAGCAGCAGCTTTGTGCCGTCATCCACCTCGCCCCGGGAGAAGACCCCGGCATCCGTGCGAAACGTCAGGGCGTTTCCCCGCCAGGTCCAGCTGAAGTCCCGCGGACGGGACTCACTCTTGGGTACCCGGGTATAATACTGATCATTCATCGCGTCTCCATTCCCGCTGCCAGACGCAACGCCCGCAGCTCTTCTTCCGTCAGCTCGCGCCATGAGCCCTCCGGCAGGTTTTCATCCAGCTTCAGGGGGCCGAATGTGCAGCGGTGCAGCTGAATCACTTCATGACCCACAGCAGCAAACATCCGCTTCACCTGATGAAATTTTCCTTCCATAATGGTCACTTCCGCCAGGGAGGTTTCTCCGCTGCGCAGAATTTCCAGCTCGGCCCCCTGCGCAACAAAATCGCCAAGATCCATCCCCCGGGCAAAGGCATCCACATCCGCCGCGCCCATCGGTCCCTCCGCCAGGGCCCTGTACCGCTTTTTGACATGGCGCGACGGGCTCAGCAGACGGTGATTCATCTCTCCGTCACAGGTAAAGAGCAGAATACCGGTCGTATCCTTGTCCAGCCGTCCCACCGGCATGCATCCGATGCTCCGGTATACATCCGGCAGCAGATCCATCACCGTCTTCTGCTTCGGGTCCCGGGCGGCCGTCAGCACCCCCGCGGGTTTATGCATTACCACGTGGCGCATGATCCGCCCGTCCAGCTCCCGGCCATGGAGCGCCAGCAGGTCCTTTCCCGGCTCAAAGGAACCGGCCGGATCCCGAATGATCCGACCGTTCACCGCCGCCTGCCCATCCCGGATCCATTGTTTCACTTCGCTCCGGCTGCCGCAGCCCAGCGTCGTCAGCCAGCGATCCAGCCGCATCATCATGACCGGCTGTGATATACGCCGTTCACAAAGGCCGCCGTGATCAGGCTGCGCAGCGGCAGGAGCGGCAGGGTCAGCACTCCGCCCACCGCCAGAATCATCAGGGCCGGCTTCATGGAAGGCAGCTTCTCCACGCCTGTCAGATAAGAAGAGACGTTCTGCAGAATCCAGGAATACCGGATCACCACAATCAGGATTGCGATGATCAGCGGCAGCATGGCTGCCAGCGCACAGAACCAGCACAGCAGATTCTTTCTCCTGTATCCCTTCAGCAGCTTCCTGTCTCCCAGCGCGTACGCATGCCGGGCGCCGCTGTGAAAGGCAAAGCCGATCATCAGCAGGAACAGCATGGCCAGAAAAATCAGGATCAGCCGGATCACACCCGTCAGCGTATCCCCGCCGCCGAAGTTCTGAATCATCCGCAGCAGGGTAAACGCATCCACCGTACCGGTAAAATGCGCCCAGGCATACCAGAGCCCGGCAATCATCGGCGCACCCCAGATGAGCAGCCGGCAAAGGCACTTCAGCCCATGCAGCACCTTGCCGCCCCAGTCGTCGGGATCGGCCAGGCGCAGACTGAAAAGGTTCCCGCCTTCCAGGCTGTCCTGCATGGCTGCCGCAGCGTTCACCCGGGCGGGGAACATCAGCAGAATCCACAGCGGAACCGCCAGAAAGGCCAGGAACCAAAGATTCTTTTCGAAAAGAAACAGCAGCGGGGCGGCACAGATCAGCATCAGGCACGCTTCCACAACGAGAAACTTCAAAGTCGACAGGGGATGCTTTTTCCAGGCGCGAAACGCGTTCCGGAAGGCGGTGGAAATCTTCATGCCATTCCTCCGTAATCACAAAAAACAAAATTCTTCATGATTATACCGGTTTCCATCGCCAATTGCAAACGGATCTGTCAGGCCTGGCTGCGGGTATAGTTGATCAGCCCTCCATGCAGAATCATACCGCGCTGGCGCTCCGTGAGCGGCAGGCACACCCGATAGGATTCACCCTTCGTCTCATTCTTCAGCTCCAGTTCATCCTGCCCGGCCGCGATTTTCGCCCGCACATCCGGAAGGCTCAGCATATCCATCTGGTCGATCCGGTCATAGTCCGCCTCATTGACGAAGGTCAGAGGCAGAATGCCGTTATTGATCAGGTTGGCCTGATGGATCCTGGCAAAACTCTTGGCAGCCACGGCACGGATTCCCAGATACAGCGGAACCAGCGCCGCATGTTCCCGGCTGGATCCCTGACCGTAATTGGCACCGGCGACGAGAATGCCGCCCTTCTCCGCTTTTGCCCTTGCCGGGAATGTCTCATCCACGGGTGTCAGACAGAAGTCGCTCAGATGCGGCACATTGCTGCGGAACGGCAGCAGTTTCGCATTGCTCGGCATAATATGATCCGTCGTGATGTTGTCTTCCATCTTCAGCAGCACTTTGCCGCTGACGGTCTCCTCCAGATCATGGCCCAGCGGGAAGGGTTTGATGTTCGGGCCGCGCACGACCTCCACCTCATCCTCATGCCCTTCCGCCACCGGCGGAATCACCAGGTTATCATTCACTTCAAAGTGATCCGGCATTTCCACCGTCAGATCCAGATCCAGGGTCCGCGGATCCGTCAGCACGCCGGTGAGGGCGGTCACCGCAGCCGTTTCGCAGCTGGTCAGATAGATACCCGCGGAAGCAGTCCCGCTGCGGGCATAGAAATTCCGGTTGTTCGTCCGGACGGATACCGCTCCCGTCTTCGGGCTCTGGCCCATGCCGATGCAGGGACCGCATGCGCTTTCCAGGATCCGGGCGCCTGCGCCGAGCATGTCCGCCAGCGCACCGTTGCGGGCAAGCATGGTCAGCACCTGCTTGGAGCCGGGACCGATGACCAGGCTCACATCCGGATGCACCGTCTTTCCCTTCAGGATCCTGGCAACGCGCATCATGTCCTGGTAGCTTGAGTTCGTGCAGCTGCCGATGAATACCTGATCCACCTTGATCGGTCCGACGTTTTTCACCGTTTCCACATTGTCCGGCATATGCGGCCGGGCAACAAGAGGCTCCAGCGCATCGAGGTCGATCTCCACGATTTCGTCATATTCCGCGTCCGGATCGGCCGCCAGTTCCGTGAAATCCTTTTCACGATCCTGCGCCTTCAGGAATGCGCGGGTCACTTCATCCGAGGGAAAAACGGAGGTCGTCGCACCAAGCTCCGCGCCCATGTTCGCAATCGTCGCCCGTTCCGGTACCGTCAGCGTCTTCACGCCTTCTCCGATGTATTCCATCACCTTGCCGACGCCGCCCTTGACGGAAAGCCGCCTCAGCACCTCAAGAATGATATCCTTCGCCGCCACTCCATAGGGAAGGCTGCCGCTCAGGCGGATGCCCACGACCTTCGGATAGGTCAGGAAATAGGCGCCGCCACCCATGGCGACCGCCACATCCAGGCCGCCCGCTCCGATCGCCAGCATACCAATGCCGCCGCCGGTGGGCGTATGGCTGTCGCTGCCCAGCAGCGTCATTCCCGGAACGCCGAAGCGTTCGAGATGGACCTGGTGACAGATGCCGTTTCCGGGTTTGGAACAATAGATTCCATGTTTCTTCGCGACGCTCTGGATGTACTGATGATCGTCCGCGTTTTCAAATCCGGTCTGCAGCGTATTATGATCGATGTAGGCCACGCTCTTTCGGGTCTTCACCCGGCCGATTCCCATGGCTTCAAACTGCAGGTATGCCATGGTGCCGGTGGAATCCTGCGTCAGGGTCTGATCGATCCGGATGGAAACTTCCTCCCCGGCCTTTGGCGTCCCGCTGAGCAGATGCGCATTCAGAATCTTCTGTGTCAGGTTCATCTTTTTCCTCCGGTAAAAAGCACGGTCACCCAAACGGGTGGCCGTACCTGTTTTTCACCTTTATTATTCAGCTGTTGCCAAAGAATGTCAACGCTCGCAGCCCGAAAGAACACGAAAAGAACCAAGCCGGTTCCGGTTTATCCGATCTGCGTCTTTCCGCCCATGTACATCCGCAGCGGCTCAGGAATCGCCACAGTGCCGTCCGCCCGGAGATTGTTCTCGAGGAAAGCGATCAGCATCCGGGGCGGCGCGACGCAGGTGTTGTTCAGCGTATGGGCGAAATACTTGCCGCCCTTTTCATCCTTGACCCGGATCTGGAGCCTTCTGGCCTGGGCATCGCCCAGATTCGAGCAGGAGCCGACCTCAAAGTATTTCTTCTGACGGGGGGACCAGGCTTCCACATCCAGACTCTTCACTTTCAGGTCCGCCAGATCTCCGCTGCAGCATTCCAGCGTGCGTACCGGAATATCAAGCGTGCGGAAGAAGTCCACCGTATTCTGCCAGAGCCGGTTGAACCACATGGGCGATTCCTCCGGTTTGCAGATGACGATCATTTCCTGCTTCTCAAACTGGTGAATCCGATACACACCCCGCTCCTCAATGCCGTGCGCTCCGACTTCCTTCCGGAAGCAGGGGCTGTAGCTCGTCAGCGTCTTGGGCAGTTCACTTTCTTCAAGAATCGTATCGATAAATTTACCGATCATGGAATGCTCGGAGGTGCCGATCAGGTACAGATCCTCGCCTTCGATTTTATACATCATGTTTTCCATCTCGGCAAAGCTCATCACGCCGGTCACCACATCCCCATGAATCATGAAGGGCGGGATCACGTAGGTAAATCCACGATCAATCATGAAATCGCGCGCATAGCTGAGGATTGCGCTGTGCAGGCGCGCAATGTCTCCCATCAGATAATAGAAGCCGTTGCCGCTCGTCTTCCTGGCAGGATCCAGTTCAATTCCGTGCAGGCGCTCCATGATATCCACGTGATAGGGAATCTCAAAATCCGGTACCACCGGCTCGCCGAACCGCTCGATCTCCACATTCTCACTGTCATCCCTGCCGATCGGAACACTGGGATCGATGATGTTCGGAATCACAAGCATCCGCTTACGGATCTCCGCCTTCAGTTCCTCTTCCTTCACTTCCAGCGCCGCCAGCTCATCGGCCATCGCGGCCACCTGGGCCTTGACAGCCTCCGCCTCTTCCTTCTGGCCCTTGGCCAGCAGGCCGCCGATCTGCTTGGAAAGCACCTTGCGCTGGTTCCGCAGCGCGTCCGCCTTCTGCTGTGCATCCCGGTATTCCCGGTCAAAACGGATCACTTCATCCACCAGTGGCAGCTTCTGTTCCTGAAATTTTTTCCGGATATTCTCCCGGACTTTCTCCGGATCATTCCGGAGCAGGTTGATATCCAGCATTCTGGGTCGCCTCCAATTTTATTTCTTCTGCGTGGTAATCACGACATGACGGTTCGGTTCATCGCCCTCGGAGTGCGTCGTCACACCCTCGTTCTGCTGCAGGGCGAAATGGATGATCCGCCGCTCATAGGGATTCATCGGCTCAAGGCTGACCTTCCGTCCGGTCCGCAGCGCCCGGTTCGCCATCCGGTTTGCCAGCCGGATCAGCGTATCTTCCCGCTTCGCCCGGTAATTTTCCGTATCCAGCGTCACGCGGGTATAGCTGTCGCGGCCCTTGTTCACCTTCAGGCTGGTCAGATACTGCACCGCGTCCAGCGTCTCCCCGCGGCGGCCGATCAGGATGCCCAGCGTATCTCCCTGAATATAGCCGAATACATTGCCTTCCGCATCCGTGCCCATATCGATGGTCACATCAACGCCCATCAGCTTCGTCAGTTCGCTCAGGAATGCCTTCGCGACACCCGCCGGACTTTCCGGATCCAGCTGATCCGCCGGAATCATCGTTACCTCCGGTTTTTCCAGCACGCGGATCTCCTGCTTTTCTTCCGGTTCTGCCGCGGGAGCATCGTTTGTTTCCTTCACGGAAGCCGGCCTGGGTTCAGGCTTTTTTTCCGGCTTCTTCTCCGTTTTCTTCTCTTCCGGATGATCCGGTTTTTTTCTTTCCGCCGGTGCTTCCGGGGCTTTCTTCTCGGTCTTCTTTTCCGGCGCTTTTTTCTCCGGCGCTTTCTTCGTCTTTCTTTCCCCGTCATCCTCCAGGAGATTTCCCAGCGGATCTTCCTCCGCATCCCTGACGGTCAGCCGAACTTTTGCCAGGCGGGAGCCAAACAGCCCAAACAGCCCCTTGCTTCCCTCTTCAACCACCTGCACGTCCACATCGCCGATGGAAACGCCGAGCTCCTGCAGGCCCTGTTCAATCGCCTCTTCCACGGTTCTGGCGGAAGCTTCATACTGTCTCATATTACTTTCCCCTCTCCGGCCACGGACGTGGTCCTGGCCTCTTTGCTGTCCAGCACTTTGTTGATAATCAGGGTCTGCAGCAGCATAATCACGTTACCTGCCACCCAGTACAGCGCGAAAGCGGCACTGTAGCCCAGGCAGATCCACAGGGAAAAGATCGGGAAAAACCACTGCATGAACTTGCCGGTTCCTGCGGCAGGATTGTCCTTGGAAGCCTGCTGATTCTGCGGAGCAGCACCCGTCCCGGTGATCTTCGTCATCACGATCTGGGAGACAGCAGAGAGAATCGGCAGAAGCAGGAAGCCGTTGATCAGATGCGGTACGGACCAGTTGACCAGCGGGATCGTCGCCCCGGGAATCGTGGCCACCGCTTCGGAATAGAAGCTCATCTGGTTCATGACATCCACGATGCTCTGGACCGTAGCGCCCAGCTGGCCGCCCTCGAAGCTGGCCTCCGTCAGCCCCAGATTCGCCAGCGCCGCCGGCACACCGGTCGTCTGCAGATCCCGGAACCACGCCACCCACTGATCCGTCGGAATCACCCGCAGCGTGTTCAGATCCGGATAGGCGGCGCTGAACACATTGTCAGGCATCCACAGGTTCTTGACCCACAGCCAGGGTTCCAGCGTCGGGGTCTGTCCGTTCAGGATCTGGCCGACCTGGATCAGCAGTTCCTTGTTCGCCACCATGCGCATCGCCGCGAAAACGGCGATCAGCACCGGCCAGGTCAGCAGCAGCGGCAGGCAGCTGGAAAGCGGATTGATCTTTTCCTTCCTGTAAAGCTCTGCCGTCTTCTGGTTCAGCTTGTCCTTGTCATTGGCATACTTTTTCTGCAGTGCCTGCAGCTGCGGCTGAAGCTTCGTGGTCTTCCGCATGCTGACACGGCTCTTGATGTCCAGCGGAGTCAGCACCAGACGGATCATCAGCGTAAAGACGACCATCGCCCAGCCCCAGTTCCCGATCCAGCTGTTGATCCAGGCCAGGATGTTGTAGAGAAATTCATTCATTCCGGTCTATTCCCTCCTTAAAGTGGTATTGGGGTCCTCCGGCACCGGGTCATAGCCACCCCGACTGAACGGATTGCAGCGCAAAAGACGCCACGCCGCCATTCGCCCGCCCTTCAGCGCCCCATACCGCTCGATGGCGGTCTGGGCATACTCGGAGCAGGTGGGAATATACCGGCAGGTCGGGTGTCTTTTCCGGTGGCTCAGCTCCCGGCGATAGAAACGGATCATGGCAAGAGAAAGCCTGCTCATCTGGCGCGATTCCCTCCCTGCGCTGCGCCGGAATTCAGCGCACCATGCTTCTTCAGCAGGTAGATGACATCCTCGCGCAGCGTCTCAAAGGTGGCCTCCGCGGCTGAAGACCTGGCGACAATCACGTACAGACCGGTTTTCACGTCCCCCAACCAGGGCCGAAAGCATTCCCGAAGGCGCCGCTTGACCCGGTTGCGGGTCACAGCGTTGCCGATCTTCTTGCTGACGGAAAAACCGACCTTCAGCTCCCGGCCAGGAGCCAGAAGCATGACCAGGTCACGGCAGGCAACAGAACGGCCCTTGCGGTACACGTACTGAAACGCCCGGTTTTTTTGCAGCCGATAGCCTCTCTCCATATTGCTCAATCCTTCCGCTTCCGCGGATTTTTCCCGAATATCGGAAAAGCCCGCCCATTTCGTACAAACGGGCGGGCCTCATCCTCACTCAAAAACGAAGTCAGCTTATACCGCGGCGAATTACACCGTCAGCTCCTTGCGGCCACGACGACGGCGGGCAGCCAGAACCCGGCGGCCATTCTTTGTCGACATGCGGGCGCGGAAGCCATGCACCTTGCTGCGCTGACGCTTTTTGGGCTGATACGTACGGAACATGTTCAACACTCCTCATCCATTTCATCCTTCAGGGCCTGCTGCCCCGAAGCTTGCAGAACAGCCTTTATAGTATATCGGAGCGTTTCCGGCTTGTCAAGCTTGAATTTTCAGTCCTTCATCCGCGATTATTTCATCCGGATCAGTTCATAATTCCTCGTCCCGTATCCAATCTTTTCCGCATGGGCGAGGCATTCCCGCCAGCTGGTATTCGGATGCACGATTCTGAACGGATCATGATGATGGCAGTTACCCTCGGCAAGATGATCCGTCAGCTGCGTTCCCGGCAGCGGATCCGCTTTCATGCACAGATCTGCACAGGCCTGATCCAGCGCCACAGCGTCAAAGGAGGCAAGCATGCCAATATCCGGCAGGATTGGCGCATCGTTTTCCCCGTGGCAGTCGCAATCCGGAGACACGTCCATGATCAGGCTGATATAGAATACCGGCTTTCCGGCTGCAATCGCCGCCGCATATTCCGCCATCTTGCACCCCAGTGCTTCCGACACGCTGTCAAAATCCGCATCGATCGCGTCGAATGCGCAGGCTCCGATGCACCTGCCGCAGCCTTTGCAAAGATCATCATTGATTACCGCTTTTCCCGAATCATAGGAAATGGCGTCCGACCCGCATTCCTTCGCGCATTTTCTGCAGCTCCGGCACAGCTCCGGATGAACGGTGGGCTTGCCCTCGCTGTGCTGCTGCATTTTTCCCGCCCGGCTTCCGCCGCCCATTCCCAGGTTCTTGATGGCGCCGCCGAAGCCGGCCATTTCATGTCCCTTGAAATGGCTCAATACAATGATGATATCCGCATCATACAAAGCGCGGCCGATATGCGCATCCCTGCAGTATTCACCGTTGGGAACCGGCACGGTGATGTCGTCCGTGCCCTTCAGCCCGTCGGCAATGATATTATGGCAGCCCGTGGTCATATAATTGAACCCGTCGATATCCGCATTCAGCAGATGATCCACCGCGTTTTTCCGGAAGCCCGGATAGAGCGTATTGCAATCCGTCAGGAACGGTTTCCCGCCCAGGCTTTTAACCAGGTCCGCCACCGCTTTCACATAGTTCGGCCGAAGATACGCGAAATTACCCAGCTCTCCGAAATGCATCTTGATTGCCACAAACTTCCCGCTGAAATCAATTTTGTCCATTCCGGCCTTTTTACACAGGTTCTGCAGTTTCGTTCCCTGACTCACGTCCAGCTTCGTCCGGAAGTCTGTAAAAAACACTTCTGCCCGTTCCATTTCTGCCTTCCCTCCATTGTCT
>CAMOYA010000069.1 GCA_946629635.1 uncultured Clostridia bacterium | reverse complement strand
GCCCTCAATGCATCCGGATTCCTTCCTACACCGCAGGGCAAATGCCCGTCTGCGCATCCTGAACCCCGATGGAACCCCGGCGGCGAACCTGACCGTCGCGGTCAGCCAGGTCTCGCATCAGTTCCTGTTCGGCTGCGGACGGATGGATCACCTTCACGGGGTTCAGGGGCAATTATACGCTGCAGACCGACAAAGGCTCCGGCAGCATCACGCTGGACCGGGATCTGGAAAGCAGGATCGATCTTTCGAACTGATCATTTCTGACCGACGCGCTGAATCCCGTTCACAAAAACGGCCTTCACCACGGTATCGCTGACCAGCGGATCGCCGTCCGTCAGCACGATGTCGGCATCCTTTCCGGCTTCGAGGGAGCCGATCCGGCTGTCCATGCCGATGTGGCGGGCGGGGTTGATCGTGATGGCCTGGAGGGCCTGGAAGGGATCCATCCCCGCCTTGACCGCGAGACCGGCGCACAGCGGCAGATACTGCTGGGGGATGACCGGCGCGTCCGTAATGATGGAAACCTGCAGCCCGGCCTTCGCCAGGATGCCCGGCGTGGTCCAGGACTTGTTCAGCAGCTCCAGCTTGGAGGCGTTGGTCAGGGTGGGCCCGACGGCGACGGGGACGCCGGCCGCCTTCAGCTCATTGACGATCAGGTGGCCCTCCGTGCAGTGCTCCAGGGTAATCTTCAGGTTGAATTCCCGGGCGATGCGCAGCGCGGTCATGATATCATCGCTGCGGTGGGCGTGCGCCTTCAGCGGAATTTCCCGCTTCATCACGGGAATCAGGGCTTCCAGCTTCATATCGAAGGCGGGCATTTTGGACAGGTCGTCCCCGGCAAATTCCTTCTTGTCCAGATATTCCTTCGCCTTGAACAGCATTTCCCTCAGCTTGGCCGCGGTGGTCATGCGGGCGGAATCGCACTTGTCCCGGTAGCAGCGCTTCGGATTTTCACCGAAGGCGCATTTCATGGCCACCGCCGGAGAAAGCATCGCTTCCTCCACGGTGTTGCCGTACAGCTTGACGGCCAGGAAGGTACCGCCCAGCACATTGGCGGAGCCGGGACCGGCGGCAACGGAGGTGACGCCTCCGGCCAGCGCCATGGGGATCGCGGCATCCTGCGCATAATAGCTGTCCAGCCCGCGGAGCTGGGGACAGCAGATATCGTTCATCTCGTTATAATCGTATGTATTTCCGGTGGGCCCGCCGTATCCGTCCAGCCCGATATGGCTGTGCGCGTCCACAAATCCGGGATAGGCCTGCAGGCCTTCCGCGTCGAACACCCCGTCCCCGGCATCCGGCACCGCTTCACCGACGGAAACCAGCTTTCCGTCGCGGATCAGCAGATCGCCCCTGTACGGTTCGGCGTGAATGGCATCATGAATCATGGCGTTTCGGATAATCATCAAACGGCCTCCTTCGGAATCTTTTTTTGTATCCGGATTCATCAACGGGATCAGCGCTCCGGCCCATTCGGGATTGTGGCCAGTATACCATCTTCGGAAGAGGCTTGTCCAGATCCGTTTGGGGACGGGATGAAATCGTCCCGGGGATCGGCAAAAGATCGTACTCATTTGTCTGAATCGATATTGAAGGTCCTCTGCCCGACATGAACAGCTTGCCGAAAATAGAATTCTCTGTTACGATAAACATGACAGATGGTTGAATCGTTTATGATGAAATACAATCATATCGAATGGACGGAATTCACCGTGACCTGATTCATGCGATTAAAATCCGGCTCCACCGTTTCCGGGGGGAAGCCGGAATGCGTTGGCGGCATGTCATTATGGACAAACTTAATCCATTGCGTTGCGGAAGGCTTTTTTTTTCGGTACAATATAAAGGATGGTCTGCGGCGGACCGGCAGGGGACCGGAAAACAGCCGCCGGAGAGAAAGGCGTGGATCCGATGCAAAGGGCGAAGGTTTACGAACAGACGGTCGTCATTCCCACCTATCGGACGGGGGAGCCGGAGAAGAATCCGCTGTTCATTGAAAAGAGAACCTATCAGGGCTCGACCGGAAAGGTGTATCCCGTTCCGATCTGCGAAAAGATCAGTGAGACGAAGGAGGATGTTCCTTACCGGGCGGTCATTCTGGAAAATGAATATCTGTATGTGATGGTCCTGCCGGAGCTGGGCGGGCGGATTCAGCGCGCGCTGGACAAGACCAACCACTACGACTTTGTCTATTACAACCGGGTGATCAAGCCCGCACTGGTCGGTCTGGCGGGGCCGTGGATCTCCGGCGGAATCGAGTTCAACTGGCCGCAGCATCACCGGCCGTCCACCTTTATGCCGGTGGACTATACGCTGAAGGAAAACGCGGACGGATCCGCCTCCGTGATTCTGGGAGAAACGGACCGGATTCACGGTACCAAGGGGAACGCAGCGATCACGCTGTACCCCGACCGGGCGTACATTGAGATCCGGGGCAGGCTGTTCAATCCGACGGATTATCCGCAGACGTTCCTGTGGTGGGCGAATCCGGCGGTGGCGGTGAATGAGCATACCTTTTCCGTGTTCCCGCCGGATGTGAACGCGGTGATGGATCACGGCAAGCGCGCGGTATCCACCTTTCCGATCGCGACCGGGGAATACTACAAGGCCGACTATTCCGCCGGGGTGGATATCTCCCGATACAAAAACATCCGGGTGCCCACGTCCTACATGGCGGCGCATTCGGACTTTGACTTCGTCGGCAATTTTGACGAAAGCCGGGATGCCGGGCTTTTGCATGTGGCCGATCATCATATCAGCCCCGGAAAGAAGCAGTGGACATGGGGCTGCGGAAACTTCGGACGGACCTGGGACAAAAACCTGACGGACGAGGACGGCCCCTATATTGAGCTGATGACCGGCGTGTACTGCGACAATCAGCCGGATTTCACCTGGCTGAAGCCCCAGGAGGAGAAGACCTTCGTTCAGTACTTCATGCCCTACAAGACGGTCGGCCGGGTATGCAACGCCACCCGGGACGTGATCCTGGGCGTGGAATTTCTGGATGGGCAGGGAAACGTGATCGAGGATTCGCCCTTTGAAACAGGGCGGGCATCGGAAGGAAACGGCGAAGGGCAGCCGGCAGCCGCGCGCGTCAAGGTATATGCCAGCGGCAACTATCCGAATGCGCAGATCGTGCTGTGGTCCGGGGAGAAGGAAATCTATCGCGCGAGGACGGACCTGAGCCCGCGGGCCGCCTTCGTGGACACGGTGAAAGGACTGCGGGACTACCGGGCGGAGGTGACCGACGAGGCGGGCAACCTGCTGTGCGAATACCGCGAATACAGGAAGGAAAACCGCCCGATTCCGGAACCGGCGGAAGCGCTCAGGCAGCCGGAGGAGATCCCGTCCCTGGAGGAGCTGTACCTGGCCGGGCAGCATCTGGAGCAATACCGTCACGCGACCTTTGATCCGGCGGACTACTATACGGAAGGTCTGCGCCGGGATCCGACGGATATCCGGCTCAACAACGCCTACGGCCTTTATCTGCTGCGGCGGGGGATGGCCCGGGAGAGCATACAGTATTTCCGCGCGGCGATTGCGAAGCAGACATGGCGCAACCCCAATCCCTATTCCGGCGAAGCATACTTCAACCTGGGGCTGGCGCTGGAGGCGGAGGAGGAAACGGATCAGGCCTTTGACGCCTTCAGCAAGGCGACATGGAGCGCCGAGACGGCCGGAAGTGCATACCTGCACATGGCTGCCATCCGGGTCCGGCAGAACCGTCCGGCGGATGCGCTGGCGCTGGCGGAGGAGAGCCTGCTGCGCGGATGGCACAACATGAAAGCCCGCGCCATGAAGGCTTCCATCCTGCGCCGGCTCGGAAAGGACAGCGGAGAATACCGGCGGTTCCTGGACGAGAGCCTGGCAATCGATCCGCTGTATCTGCCGCTTCTCTGGCGCAGGGAGGATCCGGATGCGTTCCGGGGCGTCACGGGCGGACGCGCGGAGGAGTATCTGCTAACGGCATATGAATTCCTCGGCTTCGGCATGGATCAGGACGCGGCGGACGTGCTGGCATCCTGTCCGGCGGAGCATCCCATGAAATATTATGCGAAGGCATTTGCGGAGGACCGGCTTGGCCGGAGGGAGCAGGCGGAGAAGGACGCTGAAAAGGGAGAAAGCCTTTCCACCGACCTGTGCTTCCCGAACAAGCCGATCGAGCAGTCGATTCTGCAGCGCATGGTCTCCCTCCTGCCTGCCGCGCCGAAGGCGCATTATTACCTGGGCGAATGGCTCTATGACCGGAAGCGGTATGAGGAGGCGATCAGCCACTGGCAGCTGGCGACGGAGCAGATGCCGGAGCTCGCTCCGGCCCACCGGAATCTGTCCATCGCCTATTTCAATCACGGATTCCGGCCGATGGCGGAGGGGGAGATTGCGGAGGCGTGCCGGCTGGAGCCGGAAAACAGCCGCTTCCTGCTGGAGCGGGAACAGCTGATGAACAGGCTGGGGCGTCCCGTGAAGGAAAGGCTGGCGATGCTGGAGGCGCACGCGGAGATCATCCCGGACCGCTATGCGCTGGAGCTGGCCTACATCTCGCTGCTCAACCGGGACGGACAGCATGAAAAGGCGCTGGACCGGATCGGCCGCTATACCTTCCACGTCTGGGAAGGCGGCGAGGGCAAGGTGGCGGACGAATACAAGACAGCGCTCTTCGCCCTGGCGGAAAAGGCACTGGCGGAAGGCCGGCCGGAAGAGGCCGCGGCCCTGGCGGAGCGGACGATCGTCTATCCGGAAAACCTGGGGGAGGGCAAGCTGGACAACGTGCCGGATAACCGGGCATACTATGTGATGGGCTGCGCCTTCAGGATGATGGGAGACGCAGAGAAGGCCCGGGAGTGCTTTGAGAAGGCGACCGAAGGGTCTCCGGTGCCGGAGCCGGTTCGCTACTACAACGACCAGCCTTCGGATTATATCTACTATCAGGGCCTGGCGTTCCATGCGCTGGGCGATGACGAAAGCGCCCGGAAATCGTTCCATCAGCTGATCATCTTCGGCCAGCGTCATCTGTTTGACCGGGTGGGATACGATTTCTTCGCCGTTTCCATGCCGGAACTGGAGGTCTATCAGGACGATATTCAGCAGCGCAGCGATGATTACTGCCGCCGGATGATCGAACTGGGCCGGAAAGGACTGGAAGCAATCAGCGCAGGGAGGAAAGCATGAAGGAATTACTGGAATTATACTGGACATTCGTCCGGATCGGCTGCGTCACCTTCGGCGGCGGGTATGCCATGCTGCCGATTCTGGAGCGGGAACTGGTGGACAAGCGCGGATGGACGAGCATGGATGATCTGAGGGACTATTTTTCCATCGGTCAGTGCACGCCGGGCATCATCGCGCTGAACGTGTCGACCTTTATCGGAGAGAAGCGTCACGGGGTCCGCGGTGCGATCGCCGCCACCGTCGGCTTTCTGACCGGGCCGATCATCATCATCCTGATCATCGCCGCCTTCCTGCAGAACTTTGCCCATATCCCGGAGGTGCAGCACGCCTTTGCCGGCATCCGGGTCTGCGTGTGCGTGCTGATCCTGCAGGCGGTGCTGCGGCTGTGGAAGAAATCGGTGGTGGATCCCTTTACGCTGGCGCTGTATCTGGTGATCTTCGCGCTGCATGCCTTCTCCGGCTATCTCCCGGTTCGGATCCCGGCGGCGGTGCTGGTGATTCTGGCCGGAGCCGCCGGAATTCTGGCATCTGAACGCAAAAACCGCGCCCATGGCGCGGCGGGAAAGGAGGGAAGCGAAAAATGAATCTGCTTCTGCTGATGCTCGAGTTTTTCAAAACGGGCCTGTTCTCCGTCGGCGGAGGGCTGGCGACGCTTCCTTTCCTGTATGAGATGAGCAACAATCACCCGGACTGGTTTACGCACAACGATATCGCGGACATGATTGCCATCTCGGAATCCACGCCGGGAGCGATCGGCATCAATATGTCCACCTATGCCGGCTTCCGGACGGCGGGGATCGCCGGCGGCCTGCTGGCCAGCCTGGCGCTGGCGCTGCCCAGCGTGATCATCATTCTGATCATCGCGCGGTTTCTGCACCGCTTCCGGCAGAACCGTCTGGTGGAAGGCGCGTTTTACGGGCTCCGTCCGGCATCGCTGGCGATGATCTCCGCGGCCGGACTGAACGTCGTCCGGGTCGCGCTGGTGAACATGGAAGCGCTGACCGGCGGCGCGGGACTGGGAGCGTTTTTCAACTGGAAGGCGCTGATCCTGGCGGTCCTGATCTTTGTGGGACTGCGCAAGCTGAAATGGAATCCGATCATCTTTCTGGCGATTTCCGCGGTGGTCGGCATCATATTCAGGTTTTAGCCGGTAATCAGCGGCAGAAACTGCACGCGGAAGCGCGCCATGTCCACATGGGAATCGTCCGTGAATTCCACGCCTTCCGCGCGGAGCAGTTCCACCTGGCGGTTCATGCCGCCGAAGGCGAAGGCTTCGGAAACCTGGCCGTCCTTTTTGACGACCCGGTGGCATGGGATCACGCCCGGCTGCGGATTGACATGCAGCGCATACCCGACGACGCGGGACAGCCGCCGGTTTCCGACGGCTTCGGCCACCTGGCCGTAGGTGGCGACGCTGCCGGGCGGAATCAGCCGGACGGCCTCGTAGACTTTTTCAAAAATCGTCATGGCGGTTTCAACCTCGCTTTCCGCATCCATCATACCACAGAACCGGCATGACGGAGCTTCCTGATCCGGTTATTTTGACGGAGGAAAAATGGCAAATCTGAGAAGAATTGGTTTCACGGCCGCGGTGATGCTGGCGGCAATGCTTTTCCTGCCGGCGCCTGCCCGCGGGGAGAGCGCCGCGGATATCACGGGTCGCTGCACGATGAAGGCCGGCTCCGGCGCGGCGAGCTTCGCGAAATGCAGGGACCGGAACTACCGGACCTACTGGCAGTCCGCCAATGGAAACGGGGCCACCATCGAGGTCACCGTTCCGGAGGGGGAAACCGCATCCGGCGTGATGGTGCAGTGGTACGAGCATCCGCACGCATGGGGGCTGCAGCTGAAAAACGACGAGGGCAAATGGGAGGATGCGGTCCATTCGGAAGGAAGCTTCCTGGCGGAATGGCTTCCGCTGCCGGAGGGAACGGTCAGCTTCCGGATCGCCAACGCGCCGGGCGAGAAGCGGCATTTTAACCTGGCGGAGCTCCGGATCTACGGGGCAGGCGATATGCCGGGGGAAGCCCAGATGTGGCAGCCGTCCGCCGAGAAGGCGGATCTGATGCTGGTTGTCGCCCATCCGGATGACGAAGTGCTCTGGTTCGGCGGCGCTCTGCCGACCTATGCCGGACAGGAGAAGAAAATCTGCCAGGTCTGCATGCTGGTGCCGAGCATGCCTTACCGGCGTCTGGAGCTGCTGGACTGCCTGTGGACCTGCGGGGTCCGGCAGTATCCCGTCTGGGGCGGGTTTCCGGATGCCTTTTCCGGATCCCTGAAGAAGCAGTATACGAGATGGAACAAGAGCCGGCTGTATGAGGTGGTGACGGAGTGGATCCGCCGCTTCCGGCCGGATGTGGTGCTGACCCACGATCTGGGCGGCGAGTACGGGCACGGCGGCCACCGGGCGTGCGCCGACGCGGTGACGCATGCGCTGACCCTGGCGGCCAACCGGAAGAAGTATCCCCGGTCCGTAAGGGAATACGGGATCTGGGACGTGCCGAAGTGCTACGTCCATCTGTATCCGGAAAACAGCATCGAGATGGACTGGCGGGAACCGCTGCCGGCCTTTGACGGACGCACTTCCTTCGATATTGCCGAGGAGGCGTTCCGGTGCCATATCTCGCAGCAGAGTACCGATTACCGGGTGGAGGATACCGGACCCACCAGCTGCACCCGCTTCGGGCTTTACCGATCGCTGGTCGGAGAGGACATGGAGAAGGACGATTTTTTCGAGAATATTCCGTGACGTGAGCATGCCGGAAAGTGAAAAACGCCCTGCGCATCCGGGAGGGAAAGCCCGGAAGCGCAGGGCGTTTTGACGTGAAACGAATCCGGCGCGCATGCGCCCGAAAGAAGACAAAGAAAAAACCCCCGGAGCCATTGATACAACGTCCCTGGGAGCTCGTGGAGCTGATAGCCAGATTCGAACTGGCGACCTCATCCTTACCAAGGATGCGCTCTACCGACTGAGCTATATCAGCGTGCTGTCTTGCGACAACGGACGTATGATAGCACAATCAAAATGAAAATGCAAGGGGAAATTTGAAAGAAAACGCGGTTTTTTTTCGCGGCTTTTCCGGTTGTTTTTGATATGTGCATTTGATATAATTTTTCATGAGAGTATCAAATGACAGGAGTATGGTGATTACAGGTGAAGGCAATCAGACGGGTCGCGGCATTTGCCGCAGCGGTGATGGTGGCCGGCGCTTTTGCCGGCTGCAGCCGGGCGGAGACGACGGCGGAAAGCATAACGGAAAAGGGAAGGATCGTCAGTACGGTCTGGAAGGATGAAACGGGCAGCCCCGCCGCCGGGCCGGAAGGGTATGCGGAAATCCGGTATACCTATCGGGGCGCGGACACGACGGAAATGTATTATGACGCGGAAGGAAAGCCTTTCGCGGTGCTGGGCGGATATTACGGGCGCACCGTGACGCGGGACGGAAAGAAGCGGGTGACGGGAATCACCTTCCTGGATTCGATCGGGGACCGGGCGGTGAACGCGCTGGGATATTCCTACATCCGGATGGAGTATACTTCCTTCGGAGAGGTGAAAAAGCTGGCGTATTACGCGGAAGGGAAAAAGCCGGTGACGGTTCCCTCCCTGGGCTATGCGTCCATCACGACGGAGTTCAGCGGCAAGAGCGTCACGCGGCGGACCTGGGAGGATGAAAACGGCAACCCGGTGGAGACGCCGATGGGCTATGCGGTCATGCGCCAGAAGCTGAACGACAAGCATCAGGTGATCCGCACCCGGTTCGAGCACGCGGACGGATCGCCCGCGGTGTGCCCGGACGGATGGAGCATCTGTGAGCAGGAGCGGGACGGCCGGGGCCGAGTGATCCGCGTCAGCTACTTCGATACGCTGGAGCAGCTGAGCGATCACGGCGCCGGGTATGCGCGGGAAGAAATCCGCCATGAAAAGGAAGGGCAGTATGTGACCCGCTTCACTGCGGCCGGGGAACAGGTTCCTTTCCAGGACGGCGTGATGATGCTGCTTCGCTCCGAAAAGGACGACCGGATCGTTTCGGATACGTATCTGGACGCGAACGGAGAGAAAACGGCCGGCGCGGACGGCGTCAGCCGGGTGGAATACATCTGGGGCGATGAAGGCAGCATCGCCGGATACCGGTATTACGATATCGAGGGAAATCAGATCCAGGAATAAGGAGGGCTGAAGGATGGATACGTCTAAACTGAACGCACCGTATGAGATTACCAGTATTGACCCATGGCTTGCGCCGCATGCGGGGGATATTGAACTGCGGATGAACCGCTTCAAGGGGAAGCGCTGGCAGCTGGTCGGCGGCGCCGAAACCCTGACGGATTTTGCCAACGGATATCTGTACTTCGGCTTCCACCGGACGGAGAGCGGCTGGGTTTTCCGGGAATGGCTTCCGGGCGCGGACCGGGTGTATCTGACGGGCGACTTCAACGGCTGGAGCCATGACAGCCATCCGCTGACCCGGAAGGAAAACGGCGTATGGGAGATTGAACTGAGCGGGCGGGATGCGCTGAAAAACGGACAGTTCATCAAGCTCTGGGTTGAGCGGGACGGCGAAGGCTTTGAACGTCTGCCGGCATACAGCACCCGCGTCAGCATGGACGAGCAGACCAAACGTCTCTGCACCCGTGTATGGGATCCTGAGGAAGCATTCCCGTGGACCGACGGGGATTTCATGCGGACGTCTCCCGACGCGCCGCTGATCTATGAAGCCCATGTCGGCATGGCGCAGGACCGGGAAGGCATCGGCACCTACCGGGAGTTCGCCGACAATATTCTGCCGAGAATCAAAAAGCTGGGATACAACACCATCCAGCTGATGGCGATTCAGGAGCACCCCTACTACGGCTCCTTCGGCTATCAGGTCACGAACTTTTTTGCGGCCGCCCACTGGTACGGGGAGCCGGATGACCTGAAGTATCTGATCAACAAGGCGCACGGGATGGGGATCCGCGTGCTGCTGGACGTGGTGCACAGCCATGCCTGCCCGAACGTGGGCGAGGGACTGCAGCTGCAGGACGGAACGGAGGATCAGTATTTCCTCTATGGCGGCCAGGGCTGGCATCCGGCCTGGGGAACCCGGCTGTTCAATTATGACAAGGTGGAGGTGCTGCACTTCCTGCTGAGCAATCTGAAGTACTGGCAGGCGGAGTATCATTTCGACGGCTTCCGGTTCGACGGGGTCACCAGCATGATCTATCACGACCATGGGCTGGGCAGCGCGTTCACGAACTATGACATGTATTTCAATCTGAACACGGATCTGGAGGCGCTGAACTATCTGCAGCTGGCGAACGAACTGATTCACGAGGTGAATCCGAACGCGGTCACGGTGGCGGAGGACATGAGCGGCATGCCCGGCATGTGCCTGCCGATCGGCCAGGGCGGCATCGGGTTTGACTACCGGCTGGCCATGGGCGAACCGGA
>CAMOYA010000068.1 GCA_946629635.1 uncultured Clostridia bacterium | reverse complement strand
CGGAAGGCGGCGGATGCGGAGACGGCAGCGGCGGAAGCTCAGAAGAAACAGGCCGGGGTGGAAGCGGAACTGATGCGGCTGGTCGGCGAAAACAACCGGCTGATCCAGGCCGCCGATTATGCGCATATGACGAAGACGGATCTGGAAATTCTGATCGATAAACTGAAGGAACCGCTGGAAAAGATCGGCTACGAAATCTGCCAAAAGCAACAAAACGAGAAATAAGTAATGAAGTTTATTCACTAAAATTACACAATCCCGAAACAAAAAAGAAATATTTTATGAAGAGACGAACGGGCGGAGAGGGAAGGAAAAACCGCCTGTTTGTTACGTTTCCAATGGATTCCGACGGGCAGTCATCCTGCCGCTGAACGGCGCGAAGATGTTGCATTTTTATGGATTATGGGATAAAATACAGTGATAAATTATGCGATGGAGGTGACGGGATGGGAGAGAGACGACCGGAACAGAAGCTGTTTGTTCCGATTGCAGTCATGGTGACCATCGCCGTCACGGCGAGACTTGGCTTTCCGCTGCTGATTGCGTTGTTGATTCTGCCTCTGATCGCAGTCTGGATTGAGGACAGTGCAGGCATTTTTGCTGCTGCTGCAGTATGCGCGACGGCGGGGGTGGCCGGTGGAATGATTCTGCCGCCGGAGCTGCTTCCGCTGGTGATCGTCTGGTGCGTCGGCGTCTGCTGCGCGGCGTGCATTCCGGTCAAAAAAGCGACGGTACGCTTTGCCCTGTGGGCAGGCGCGAGCCTGGCGGCATGGATGACGATGCTGATCATGCTGTGGCAGGCGACCGGCGGGCAGCCGGTGCCGGGCCTTGCGAAGATGATGACGGATGTGATCTCCCAGAGCCCGGAGCGGGATACCTTTTTGCTGAATGCCTACAGCATGGGGCTGAGCCGCCTGAAGGGCACGGCAGGATTAATTCCGGCGCTCCGGGTGATGGGCAGTGTTGTGATCGCGGAGGCGACGCGGAACCAGCTTCTGTGGAGCCTGCGGGTCAGCCTGGAAAGGCAGCTGCCGTCGCTTATGTGTGACGCGTTTGTCCTTCAGACGGCGCTGACTGCGGTGCTCCCTTCGCTGATGAAGGACAGCCGGCTGCGCCGCAGGGGGGAGAAGGGGCTGATGCCTCCTCCCGAAAAATGGTACATTCCCCGTCGCTGGGGAATGGCGATTCTGGCACTCGCGCTGGGCGGGCTGTTTGCAGTGATGTCGGACGGCGGTGTGGATCGGTACATGGGACTGATGTGCTATTCGGTATTCCGCCTGGCGTTCATCGGGCAGGGACTGTGCCTGCTGCTCTGGTTGGAAAAACGCATGGGGATCCGTTCCACGGCGCGGAGTATATGGGCGGTGGTGCTGTCGGTGATTCTGCCGGTCATCCCGCTGGTGATGGGTATGATTGATCAAAGCAGGGACGGCCGCAATCTGCGGCCGAAGAAGGAGGCTGGACAGGAATGAAAGTGGTATTGCTGCAGGATGTCAAGAATATGGGAAAGCGGGATGATATTATTTCCGTATCGGACGGATATGCCCGGAATTTCCTTTTTCCTCAGAAGCTGGCAGCGGAAGCGACGCCCGGCGCGCTGAAGGAAATTGCGCGGAAGCGGGCTGCGCAGGACGCCCGGGAAGCGGAGCGGCGCGCTGAGGCGGAAGCGAAAGCGGCACTGCTGAAAAACAAGGTGATCACGCTTCAGGTCAAGTGCGGCGAGAAGGGCAGGCTCTATGGCAGTGTGACCGCTGCGGAAGTGGCGGAGGCGCTGGAGAAGCAGCACGGGATCCAGGCGGATCGCCGGAAGCTGGATATCGGGGATCCGATCCGCGAAGTCGGCATGCGCGATATTACCGTATGGCTGTATCAGGGCGTGACCGTTCCGATGAAGCTGAACGTGGAACCGCTGAAAAAGTAACCTGACGGGTTGGGTGCCCTTGAAACGGAAAAAGAAAGGTCGTCTTCCAGAATGGAGAATGCTCCGGAACTGACGGGATTGGTTCCGCCTTCCTCAAATCAGGCGGAGGTGAGCGTCCTCGGCGCAATGCTGCAGGACAGCGACGCCATGTCCCGTGCGATGGAGCGTCTTCAGCCGGAGGATTTTTATCAGCCGGCGAATCAGGAAATCTTCCGCACGATGCAGGAGATGAACCGGAAGCATATGCCGGTGGATCTGCTGACGGTGTTCACGGAGCTGAACAACCGCGGCACGCTGGAGGGCATCGGAGGAAACGGGTATCTGACTCAGCTGATCTCCGCGGTGCCGACAACGGCAAACGCCGGCGCCTATATCGATATCGTCGCAGAAAAATCGATGCTGCGGAAGCTGATCCGTGCCTGCGACGGAATCCGGAAGGAATGCTATGGCCAGAAGACGCCGCTGGAGGAGGTTCTTCGCGGCGCGGAGAAGGCGATCTTTGATCTGTCGATGAACAAGGTGCAGGGGGAGACGCTTCAGCCCATCGGGCAGGTGCTCGTCCGGACCTATGACCAGATCGAGGAGCTGTCCAAACTCAAGGGCGCGATCGCCGGCGTGCCGACAGGGTTTATCGATCTGGACAACCTGCTGACAGGCATGCACGGAGGCGAACTGATTATCGTCGGGGCGCGGCCGTCCATGGGTAAAACATCCTTCGCCATGAACATGGCGACCTATGCGGCGCTGGCCGGGAACCGATCCGTGGCAGTTTTCACGCTGGAAATGCCGCGGGAGCAGATTGCGCTGCGGGCGCTTTGCTCCACCGCACGGGTGGACATGCAGCGGGTCCGTCGGGGAACGCTGACGGAGGACGACTGGATCAGCCTGGCAAAAGCGCTTCGCCCCCTGTCCGCTGCTCCGCTGTATATTGACGATACGGCGGGAATCACGCCGAGTCAGCTGCGCTCCCGCTGCCAGCGGCTGAAGATGGAGCATGGGCTGGATCTGATTCTGGTGGATTATCTGGGACTGATGCATGCGGATGGCCGGGTGGAAAGCCGGCAGCTGGAGGTCTCGGAAATATCGCGTCAGCTGAAGGCCATTGCGCTGGAAATGAAGATTCCGGTTGTGGCGTGCGCACAGCTGTCCCGTGCCAACAAGGACCGGATTGACAAGCGGCCGGTGCTCAGTGATCTGCGGGATTCCGGATCCATTGAGCAGGACGCGGACGTGGTTATGTTTCTCCACCGGGAGGAGTATTATAACCGGGATACGGAGGACAAGAATATCGGTGAAGTGATCATCTCCAAACAGCGCAGCGGTCCGCTGGGAACCGTGAAGCTGGCATGGCTCAGTGAGTATACCACCTTTGCCAACCTGGCCAAGGAAGCGCCGCATGGCGGAGATGCACCGTTCTGATTGAATGCAAGAAGATAAAATGGAGCGTTGAGAGTGGAAAGCTATCTGGTTTGTCAGCTGCAGAAGGACATGCGGTTTGAAGGTTTTCTGATGGTTCGGAGCGCGGAGAAGCGCCGGGACATCAAGGGCAACGAATATGTGGACATGAACCTGAATGACCGCACCGGGGAAATCAACTGCAAGATCTGGAACTGGGACGCGGGCTGGGAAGTCCCCGTTTCCGGACAGCCGATCAAGATCCGGGGGACCGTTCAGGAGTACAATGGCCGGCTGCAGCTGCGGGTGGAACGATGGCGCATGGCTGCGGCGGAGGATCCGGTGGACCTGAGCCAGCTGATTCAGGCTGCGCCGCGTCCGGCAGAGGATATGATGCAGGAGATTCGGAATGCGGTCGGGGAGATCGGAAATGACTCCCTGAGAAAGCTGACGGAGGGCATGCTGGAGGCGGCAGGGGAACGGCTGAGCTGGTTCCCCGCGGCGCAGCGGATGCATCACGCCGAGCGGTCCGGCCTGCTTCACCATACGACGGACATGCTCCGGCTGGCCCGTGCGGCGATGGAGGTTTATCCGTTTCTGAACCGGGATCTGCTGACGGCCGGAGTGATCATCCATGACCTGGCAAAGATTGACGAGCTGAAGAGCGATGCCTCCGGTGCCGTGTCCGATTATACGCGGGACGGGCAGCTTCTGGGCCATATCATCCGGGGCATCACGAATCTGAACCGGGTGGCGGACCGACTGGGAATTGAAGGCGAGGAGGTCGTGCTCCTGGAGCATATGCTGCTTTCCCATCACGGGGAGGCGGAATACGGATCCCCCCGTCCGCCGATGTTTCCGGAGGCGGAAGCGCTGCACTGGATTGATATGATGGATGCACGGATGAATACCTTCAAGACGGCCGAGGACAAGACTCCGGCGGGAGCCTTTTCGGAAAAGATATTCTCCCTGGACAGAAGAGTTTATCATCCGCAATTGACGGATGACAGATCCGAAAACTGAGGGTCAACTGAAACAGTGTACGGAGGTGTTGCTATCATGAAGCGAAATTCCAGACTGGTCATTCTGTGCATGGCACTGGCAGCGTGTCTGCTGCTTTCAGCCTGCGGGTCACAGGAAAACTATCCGACGACGCCGCGTGCGGACAGCGAAGCGCAGCAGCCTGCGCAGGTCCAGCAGGAGCAGCCCCAGGTGCAGGCACAATCCATTATTCCGCAGGTGGATTATGATTCCGGCGCATATGATCCGACCCAGGAAGAAGGCGGTCAGGAAGAGCTGATTCAGGCGCAGGCCAATGCCCCCACGCCGGTGCTGGTCATGGATTCCGTATATGCCGGTGCAACCCCGGTGATCATTGACCCGGTGGACAAGCCGACGCCGACGCCGCTTCCGAACCTGAAGTTCTCCTATTCGGCCTATACGGCTTCGGCGCTGCATCTGACCTTCGAGGGGCCCTCGGGCTGGATCGTGGACGAGTCCGCTCCGGACACCTATGTGCTGACGAATCCGGACACCTCCATGGACTATGCGGCAACGGTTTCGATTCGCGTCGTGCCGGTCAACAAGCAGTATTCTTCCTCTGAGATCACCAAGGAAGTCAAGGGCGCGCTGGACACGATTCATTCCGACATGAACCTGAAGTCCTTCGATCCTTCCAATACGGCGACGCGGACATTCATCGACGGAAACGGCGTCTATGCGGCATACCGGGCGTATACCCAGGAAGGCGTCGGTGTGGCAGGACGCGTGATCATCAACTGTGTGAACAAGAATCTGTATATCATGCATGCCTCCTATCCCCGCAGCCTGGCGGATACCTTTGCGGAAGGCGTTTACAACAAGATCCGCTCTTCGATGAAGATTACGCAGTAATGAAAGGTCTGTTCGAACCATGACGAAACGGTCCCGCCTCCTGGCTTTCCTTCTCATCTTGCTTCTTCTGACGCCGATCACTGCCGTGCATGCGGAAGCGGTCACCCTGCGGGTTTCGCTCTCGGGTGTTCCGGCGGAGGAAGGAGCCGATCCGATTCCGCTCTCCGGCGCTTTCCGGGTCTGGCAGAACGGGCTGGAGGCCGGTACGGTTTCCACATCGGAACCTCTGACGCTGCCCTTCGGGGAGCGTCTTTACCTTGAGCCGCTCCCGGAGACGATCGCTCCCGGCTGGGATCTGTCCGCAGCCTATGTTTCCGTCAACATTTCGGGAAGGGATGCCGATCCGGTGGAGATCGTGCTCCATCCGCTGTCCTCCTTTGACGCGCCTCCGGAAAGCGTTGTGACTCCCGGAACGGAAGGGACGGACGGCAAGCCGGAAGACGCGGGAGCGACGGAGGAGGCTCGGGAGGAAAGCTCTTTTGCTGACGTGCTGCCGACGCCTCCGCCGGCGCCGGAGATGACCGCTGCACCGGAAATCATTCCGCTTTCCGCCGGCGATCATTCTGCATCCCTGCGGGTCATCGCCTTCAACGACAAGAATGACAACGGTCTTCAGGGGTATGGCGAAGGCGGCGTGGAAGGCATCACGCTTTACCTGTATCAGGGGGATACGGCTGTCGCGCAGGCGGTTACCGGCCAGGACGGCGAGGGCCGCTTTGAAGCGCTCCCTGCCGGAGAATACCGGCTGCGGGCCATTCTTCCGGAAGACCGGGTATTTACCCGGCGCGGGGCACAGGAGGATGCCTCCGCTGTTCTGTCCGATCCGGATGGCGTGCTTCCGCCTGCATCCGCCTTTGACTCCTCCATTACCGGTGATGAGTATTCTCCCGTCTTTACGCTGGATGCGGACACCGCTTCCGTTCTTGCTGTGGGAAGCCAGAACGGCGTGTATGTTTCCGGTATATGCTGGCTGGACCTGAACGAAGACGGATTCTATACGAAGGCGGAACCGGTGGTTCCCGGTGTTCGCGTGACGCTGCAGGGACAGAAGAACGGCCTTTTCTATGAAGCGGTTTCTGATGCGGAAGGCATCTGGACGATTCATCGGGTGCGTCCGGCTTTCTATACGGAAACGGCCTTCGTTCCGGACGGACTCATGTTCACCCGGTACACGGCCAGCGCCGGCAAACGTTCGATCTTTACCCGTGAGGGTGCGCGTCAGGCTTCCAGAACGCTGGATCTGAACGACAAGCAGTCCCGGTCCGATCAGTATGTCGGTTTTGCACTTTCCGCCCGGGTCGAGGGATACTGCTACCTGGACGAAAACTATAACGGTCTGTTCGATGCGGGAGAAAAGCCCCTGGCCGGCGTGAAGATGACCGCGATCAAGCAGGCGGTGGATGAAGAGATCGCTGTCACTTTCTCGGATGAAACCGGTTATTACGCCATCGAGGGCCTGCGGAAGAATACATACAAGATCCGCTCCGTCATGCCGGAGGACGGATCGACCTTTACGGTTGTCAACACCTCGGATCCGCTGGGGAACCGTTTTCAGTCCCGGCCGGACCGGAGGGAAAATTTCTGGACGGATTTTGTGCTCGCTTCCGGCGAAACGCGCCGCGTGGACGTCGGCGGAATCTATCCCGCGACCGTCCGGGGCACGGTGTATTATGATGACGACTTCTCCGGCACGCTGACCGGCAACGAAAAGATCATCTCCGGATTCCTGGTTTCCCTGGTCGATGCCGACGGGCAGACGGTTGCTTCGGACAAGGCCAATGTCAAGGGCGTATATGAGCTGACCGGCATCGTTCCGGGCGATTATACGCTTTCGGTGACCGCGCTGAAGGGGTATGCCTTTACCCGGAGAGGCGAAGGCAATGTGGTGCTGAACCGGACCGGCGGGGAAGGTTATTCGGAACCGTTCCATGTCGCGTTGGGCAGCACCGTCGGCGGAATGGATATCGGACTGATCCGGCCGGGCACGGTCGAGGGATTCGTTTTTGCGGACCGCAACGACAACGGCCTTCGGGACGGAGATGAGGCGGGCCTTCCCGGTGTTCGGGTACGGCTTGTCGGCGCAGAGGATGCCGAAGAGGACGCGAACACGGAATTCTTTTCGGCTGAAATCGGTACGGACGGACGTTTCCTGTTCGACGCTGTCATGCCCGGCCGCTACCAGCTGGAATACATCCTCCCTTCCGATGCGATCTTTGCTTCAGTCCGGAACGGTGGGAACACCTTCGGAGCCGACGGAGACATCGTGCGCACGGAAGCCTTTAGCCTGTCCTCCGGCGGAGCGGTTTCCGCACCGCTGTGCGGCGCACTGACGCTCGGCGAAATTTCCGGCATCGCTTTCCGGGATCCGGAGGCAAACGGCATGTACAAGGAGGGAGACGCGACTTCATCCGGCTTTACGGTGACGCTGACGCCCTCCCGGGCAGATCTTTCTCCGATCACCGCGGTGACCGGGGAGAACGGTGCTTTCGTCCTGAATGCCCTGCATCCGGATGAATATGTTCTGACGGTTACCGCTCCGGAAGGCTTCGTGCTCTCCCGCACGGAGGGAACGACGCTGCCGCTGGCGGCCGGTGAAGCGGAACAGTCCGCACCGCTTACGGTCGCGATGGGCCAGCGCTGGACGGATCAGCAGCTGGGTGCCGTGATCCCCGCTTCCCTGACCGGACGTTTCTTCCTGGATGAGAATTACAACGGCCGGTTCGATGAAGGAGAACAGACTCCCGCGGGAAGGACCGTGACCATTACCGATGATATTACCGGCAGGCTCTTTGCCGCCCCACAGACCGATACGGAAGGCTGTTTCCGGGCTTCCGGGATGATTCCGGGAACCTTTACCCTTTCCTATGCGCTGGATGAGCGCACATTTGCACCGCCGGAGGGGGACAGCAGTTTCACTCCGGCAGAAGGCGCATTGGTGCTTTCCGGCATCTCCTTCGCGGAAGGGGAGAACCGGGACGGCATCCTGCTGGGTGTCGCCCAGTATACCACTGTATCCGGGCAGGTATGGATTGACCGGGGCGGGGAAATTCTGGCACTACCGGGCGCGGAAATCGCGCTTGAGGGTTCGGATGGAACGGAGGTATCTTCCGTCGTCACGGGCGAAAACGGAACCTATGTTTTTGATCGCCTGCTGCCGGGACAGTATATGCTCTCTGCTGTGCTTCCGGAGGGCTCCGTCGTGATCGAACCCGGGGACAGCCGCCTGCAGGGGGAACTTCGCTCCGTTCTGACACGGACGCTTTCCCGCCGGGGATCCTCGGATCTCTTTGAGCTCAGGATGGGTCAGGACCGGACGGGAATGGACATCGGCTGCGTGCTTCCGGGGCGGATCGGCGATTTCGCCTGGCTGGACCTGAATGGCGACGGCCTGCAGTCGGCCGGGGAAGGCGGACTGTCCGGCGTTCATATCGAGGTAACCCGGGACGGGGAAACCGTTGCGGAGACGGACACGGACGTCTGGGGCTTCTGGCGCGTATCGGATCTGTATCCGGCGACCTACGTGCTCCGGGTCACTCCGCCGACGGAAGTGAAGCCGACCCGAAGTCTGACATCTCCCGCCGTGATCATTTCGTCCCTGCAGGAGGCGGAGGATGCGCCGTTTATGACCCGGGAAATCACGGTTGAATCCGACCGGTCCAACTTCAATGTGGACCTGGGATTCATCCTGCGCCGGGACGGCGCCTATCCCGCGGGATACAATGCCGGCCCAACCCAGGACTGGACCGCAAGAGATTAAAAAAGTTATTCTGCTTTTCAAGGAAGTTTCATATATGAAAAAACTGTTGTCAATTCTACTCTGCGCGTGCCTGCTGCTTTCCGTGTTTCCCGCAGGAGCAGAATCAGAGCCTCTGGCAGGGGATGATGAGGATGATTCCATCATCATTCCCGTGGACCTTCCGGAAGAAGAGGATCCCATGGCGGCGGAGGCGTCCGCGCGGTCGCTTCAGTACGGGGATGAGGGTGATGATGTCCTTTTTCTGCAGACCCGTCTTCAGGATCTGGGCTACTATTCCGGAAACCTTTCCGGCCGCTACCGGGAAGGCACCCGGGACGCGGTGATGCGTTTCCAGCAGGATTATGGCCTGACTGCGGATGGCGTGGCGGATCCCCAGTCCCAGGTGATCATTTTCACGGCGGTTTACCGCCCGCTTTCCTACGGTTCGAAGGGAGAGGATGTCAAGGAACTGCAGACCCGGCTGACTGCCCTGGGATACTACAAGGGGCAGATCAGCGGCAACTTCCTTGAGGCGACCCGTGCAGCCATCAGTGCCTTTCAGGAAAAGAACGGCATAGAGGCGACCGGGATTGCGGATCCGGAAACGCAGGAAGCGCTCTTTACTGACTGGGCGGTCGGCAACTATGATTCTCCGACGGAAACGCCGTCTCCCGTCCCGGATCTGAACAACTATCTGGTGGACGAGGATGAGAACCGGATTCCACTGCCGGACAATCCGGTACAGTTTGTCCGCAAGCTGAAGAACGGATCCTCCGGTGCACCGGTCAAGCAGCTGCAGGGCCGTCTCCGGGATCTGGGCTACCTGGATGCCTCCAAGGTGTCCGGCAATTTCCAGAAGTATACCACCCGGGCGGTCAAGGCCTTCCAGACGCAAAACGGTATGGAGGCCACCGGCGTGGTGGACGAGACGACATGGAACCTGATCTTCAACGATTCCCAGATCGTGCTGCCGGATGATACGCCGAAGCCGACGCCTTCTCCCAGCCCGATTCCTTTCCATATCGTGGTGGATGTGAAGAACCAGATCACTTCGGTATATGGCCGGGATGAAGATGGAAACTATACCGTTCCGGTTCGCCAGATGCTCTGCTCCACCGGCAAGGTGGGAACCCCGTCGGATGTGGGGGACTGGGTGCTTTCCGGCCGGAAGGCCACCTGGTGCAATTTCCCGAAGTGGGGCGGATATGCCCGGTACTGGACGAAGATCAATGCGTCGATCGCCTTCCATTCCGTGATCTATACCGCCGTGAACAACCGGGCGGTGAAGGTTTCCAGCTATTATGCCCTTGGAGGCCGCGCCAGCCATGGCTGTATCCGCCTGACCGTGGCGGACGCCAAGTGGATCTATGACAATGTGGGCGCCGGCACCGTCGTCACGATCCGGGAGGATCTGCCCGCGGATCCGGAACTGAAGCGGGCGCTCCGCCTGCCTGGCTTTTCCACGAAGGACATGATGCCGATCCGCACGCCGACGCCGACGCCGGAACCGGTATATAACAGCCAGGTGAAGCCGGAGCTGGGCAACCGCACGCTGAAGGAAAAGACGGAGAACGAGGATGTGTTCTGGGTCCAGAACCGGCTGAAGGAGCTGGGCTACTATTCGACGAAGTGCACCGGCATCATGCTGGCCCGAACGATTCAGGCCGTGAAGGACTTCCAACGGGATCATGATATGACCGCCAGCGGCACGGTGAACCAGGCGGTGATCGACGCCATGTACGAGGCGAAGATCCCGGACCCGACGCCCCGGCCCACCCCGTCCCCCTATCC
>CAMOYA010000067.1 GCA_946629635.1 uncultured Clostridia bacterium | reverse complement strand
GATCCGCCGGTCATGATCCTGGACGAGGCGACCTCCTCCATCGATACCCGGACGGAGGCATTGGTCCAGAAGGGAATGGATCAGCTGATGAAAGGGCGGACGGTATTTGTCATCGCGCACCGGCTGAGCACCGTCAAGAACAGCGATGTGATCATGGTGCTGGATCATGGACGGATTATTGAACGCGGCAATCATGAACAGCTGATTGCCGAAAAGGGACAGTACTATCAGCTGTATACCGGAGCTTTTGAACTTGAATAAAATGAAGGGAGAGACTTTCATATGGCCTGTACGGCGATCGTTGGGATCAACTGGGGAGATGAAGGAAAGGGCAGGATGGTGGACCTGCTGACCGGGGAATACGACATTGTGGTTCGCTTTCAGGGCGGAGGCAACGCCGGTCATACGGTAATCAATGATTACGGAAAGTTCGCGCTGCATCTGCTTCCTTCAGGCGTTTTCCGCAAGGGTGTCATGAACATTCTGGGAAACGGCGTGGCGATGGATCCCCAGAACCTGATGACGGAAATCCGGGATCTGGAGGCAAAAGGCGTTGCTGTCACTCCGGAAAATCTGATGATCAGCGACCGGGCGTCGCTGCTGCTGCCGTGGCACCGGATGCTGGATGAGCTGGAGGAAAACCGGCTGAAGGATAAAAAATACGGATCCACGAAGCAGGGAATCGCACCGTTCTATTCAGACAAGTATCAGAAAAAAACAATCCTGGCCGGCGAACTGTTTCATCCGGAAAGCCTGAAGACACACCTCAGGGATCTGATGGAATGGAAGAATCTGATTCTGCAGGGAGTATACGGGGCGGAACCGGTGACGGAGGAGGATCTGGACAGATGGCTGGAGGAGTGCTGCCGGCCGATCATGCCCTACATCGGGGATACGCGGGAGTATCTGAAGAAAGCACAGCAGGACGGAAAGAACATCCTGTTTGAAGCGCAGCTGGGATCCCTGCGGGATCTGGATTACGGCATTTATCCGTACACAACTTCCTCCAACACGCTGGCTTCCTATGCGCCGGTGGGATCAGGAATGCCCGGCGCCAGGATCGACCGGGTGATCGGAGTGGTGAAAGCCTATTCCACCTGCGTGGGCGAAGGCCCGTTCGTATGTGAGATGTTCGGGGATGAGGCCGAAGCGCTTCGGAAAGCCGGCAACGAATACGGCGCGAAGACGGGAAGACCCCGCCGCGTCGGCCCCCTGGATATCGTGGCGACCCGGTACGGTGTAGAGGTTCAGGCGGCGACGGAGATCGCGCTGACGAAGCTGGACGTGCTCAGCGGCATGAAGGAGATACCGGTCTGCGTCCGGTATTCACTGGACGGGGAGGAGCTGGAGAAGTTCCCGTTCCCTTCTGTACTGGGAGCGTGCAAGCCGGTCATTGAGACGGTGAAGGGCTGGAATGCGGATATCAGCGGCGTCCGGAAATGGGAGGATCTCCCCCGGGAAGCCAGGGACTATGTTGAAATGATTGAAAAGGGAATCGGATGCCGGATTGCGTGGGTCTCCGTCGGCGCGGAGCGCGAAGCGATCATCCGCAGATAAGGCGGATTGTCTTCACGGGATGACGGCTATAGGGGAATAGCCCCCGAAAGCCGCTGGATGAGAAAAACAACAGAGTGAGGTAACAGATGACAGACAGATATGAAACACCGCTGGGCTCCCGATATGCGTCCGAAGAAATGCTGGCCCTTTTCTCCCAGGATACCCGCTACCAGACGTGGCGGCGGCTGTGGGTCGCACTGGCCCGGGCGGAATCAGGGCTGGGTCTGCCGGTGACACCGGAACAGGTACAGGAGCTCTCCGAACATATTACGGATATCGATTATGAATGCGTCCGGCAGCGGGAAAAGGAAGTCCGGCATGACGTGATGGCGCATGTTTATGCTTACGGCAAGGTGGCTCCTGGCGCAGCCGGCATCATCCATCTGGGTGCGACGAGCTGTTACGTCACGGACAATGCGGATCTGATCATCTACCGCGATGGGCTTCGCCTGTTGCGGAAGGGACTGACGGCCGTGATGAAGAATCTTTGCGATTTTGCGGAGAAGACGAAGAATATTCCGACGCTGGGGTATACCCACTACCAGCCGGCACAGCCGGTCACCGTCGGCAAGCGGGCGTCACTCTGGCTTCAGGACTTTGCCAGCGACCTGGAAGAGCTGGATTTCGTGCTGGAGCACATGCCGTTCCTTGGATGCCGCGGAACGACGGGAACCGAGGCCAGCTTTATGGACCTGTTCGAAGGCGATACCGGGAAGATAGATGAGATGAACCGGCGGATTGCTGCGGAATTCGGATTTGAAAAACGCTTTGACGTTTGCGGACAGACGTATCCCCGGAAGGCGGACAGCCGGATTCTGAATGTGCTCAGCGCCATCGGACAGAGCTGCTACCGGATGGCGAATGACATGCGCCTCCTGCAGCATGACCGGCAGCTGGAGGAACCCTTTGAAAAGAATCAGATCGGCTCTTCCGCGATGGCCTACAAGCGGAATCCGATGCGCAGCGAGCGGGTGTGCTCCCTGAGCCGTTACCTGATGACCCTGCCGCAGAACGCGGCAATGACCGCCTCCACCCAGTGGCTCGAACGGACGCTGGATGATTCGGCCAACCGGCGGATCTCCCTGCCGGAGGGATTCCTCTGCGCGGATGCGGTGCTGCGGCTGATCCGGAATATTTCGGATGGAATCCGCGTGAATGAAAAGGTGATTGAGGCGACGCTGAATGAATATATGCCGTTCATTGCCACGGAAAACCTGCTGATGGAAGCGGTGAAACGGGGCGGGGACCGGCAGCAGCTTCATGAGGTGATCCGTTCCTGCTCGATGGCGGCGACGGAGCGCATGAAGAACGGCGAAAGCTGCGACCTGCTGGAGCGGCTGGCAGCGAACCCGGCGTTCGGCATGACGGCGGAAGAAATGCGCGAGGTGCTGGATCCGAAGAAGTATATCGGCCGCTGTCCGGAACAGACGGCTGCGCTGGTTGAAAAAATCCGGCCGCTGCTCAATGACGCGCCGGATGAAGAAGTATCCATCGAGGTTTAATCCAAAACGTCCTCCACCAATGTCTCTGCGGGCGGATCAATGGATCCGTCCGCGATTTTTTCCAGATATTCCTCCAGACACAGCTCCTGATCCCGCATGATCAGCGCGTGCTCCACGCCCACATAGCGGATATGCCATGCTTCTGCGGCGAAACCGGTGATGTCCTCCTTGTCGGCAGGGTAGCGGAGGATGAAACCGTATTCCCAGCAGTGGCGATGGAGCCACTTGCACTGCCTGGTTCCGGAAAAGGAGGAGGCTCCGGGCACATTGATGTCGATGGCCAGGCCGAGATGGTGCTCGCTGGCTCCGGGCTCCGCGACGGTGCGCAGCGCGGCTTTCCTGGCACGGTTCCGGCTCCAGTCCTTGTTGCTGCGGAGATAGCTGCTGATCTTGCTGTTGAGAATGTTGACCTGGTCCTGCCAGCTGCGGTATGCCGCGGAAATCTGCCATTTGGTGACGCCGTCGGCCCTGGCGGCGAGAAGCATTTCCTTCAGCGCATCGGCAACCGTATCCACCGCCCGCGTTCCGTCATATTTGATTTTGACCAGGGTCGGGTCGAGGACATCGCTCAGGAGCACCAGGTTTGCCGGAACGAAATATTCATCCACGGGGAAAGCCTTGTTGACGAGCATCGGCAGATCGGAAGAAAGCGTATCCGTTGGCTCGATCGTAGGAACGGGGACGGCTTCGTCGGAATATATCAGGCGCAGGGTGTCCGGACCGGCTTCCCCGTCCTCTGCCAGATGGTTCCGGCGCTGAAAGGCACTGACGGCCGCGCGGGTTCCCCGGCCATAGATGCCGTCAGGGGTTCCGGGGTCATATCCCAGCTCCTGCAGGCGAAGCTGCAGCGAGAGAACCGCTTCCCCCCGGGATCCGCTCCGCAGCGTGCTCAGCGGCATCGCGGTGGCCGTCGGCTCAGGGGTTTCCGCTTCCGGGAACGCTGCGCTTTCGGTTCCCGCCAAACCCGGAAGGAAAAGAGACAGCGCAAGCAGCAGCGCGAAAGCGCCGCGCAGCACGGCTTTCCGGATACGCAACAGGCATGCCCCCTCCCGGTCGATTGATTTCAACAGGCATTATAGCACAGATCCGGAGGGAAACGAAATTTGCTTTTTTAGTGCGTTCATGAGATAATACCCGCGGAGGGAAAACAGAATGCTTAGAATCGGCCAGTTTACGGATACGTTCCTGCCCATCGTGGATGGGGTGGGCCGGGTGGTTTATGCCTATGCGGAGACGCTGAGCCGGATGGGGCATCAGGTGACGGTGGTCGCTCCGATGTACGATACCGGCTATCAGGGCGGTTTTCCTTTTCAGATGGTGGAGTTTAAAGGCATCGGAGTGCCGTTCCTGAAGCAGTACAAGATCGGGGAAGCCGTATGGGATTCCCATTACCGCGAACGGATGCGCATGACCCAGATGGATCTGATCCATGTTCACAGCCCTTTCACCGCGGGATCCGAGGCGCTCAGGATCGCGGCGCTGCGGAAACTGCCCCTGGTGGGAACCTTCCATTCCAGATATTATGACGATTTTCTGAAGGTGACGAAGTCTGAAACCATCGCCAAAGCGGGGACCCGGCTCGTGGTCAGCTTCTATAACCGCTGTGATGAAGTATGGGCTGTCGGGAAAAACACGGCGGAGGTGCTCCGCGGATACGGATATGAGGGCGAGATTCAGGTCATGCCCAACGGAGCCACCATGCGCAATGCTTCACCCGGAGATGTGGAAGAAGTCACCCGGAGATGGAATCTGGGCAACAGCCCGGTGATCCTGTTCGTCGGCCAGATGGACTGGAAAAAGAATATTCTGACGGTGCTGGAAGCATGCGCGGAGCTGAAAAAGAAAGGGAAGATGTTCCGCCTGCTGCTGGCCGGCCAGGGCGTGGATATGCATCATATCTCCCGGAAGATCGAAGAGCTGAATATTCAGGACCGGGCGGAAATGCTGGGGCATATCACCGATGCGTCCCTGCTGGACGGGCTCTATGCCCGGGCAACGGTATTTGCTTTCCCGTCCATGTATGATGCCGCTCCGATGGTGGTGCGGGAGGCGGCCGTGATGGGAACGCCGGCCGTAATGGTTCGGGGAAGCACTGCGGCGGAGGTGATCCGGGACGGGGAGAATGGCTTCCTGTGCGAGAACGACCCGGCAGATCTGGCCAGAGTGATCGGGGAACTCATTGATGATCCTGAAAAATGCTCCCGCGCCGGAGAAAGGGCGCGGGAAACAATCCCGGTTCCGTGGGATATCGTGATGGAAACAGCGGTGGCCCGGTACGAGCGGCTGGTTGCATTGGGAAAGGAAGGCCGGCTGAAGGATAAACGGCTGAGAATTGTATAATAGTCTGACTATTCCTCGACGATGGTAATCAGCACATTGTCGGGGCCGGTAAAGCGGATGCAGCGCCGCCCCGTCAGCGGATCCTCGTCATATGGTTCCGTATTGATCCCGTTCTCCTGGAGACGTTCCCGGACGGACGGGAGTTTTTTTGCGTTGAAATACAGCTCCTGACGGTACGCGACAGGCTGACTCTGACCGCTGCAGCGGATTTCGACCCGGCTTTTCCCCATCCGGAACAGGAAAACGGTGTCGGTGTCTGCCCGGCGGGAGGAAAGGGGCTGGAACCCCATCTTGTCCACATAGAAGTTCCATACCCGGTCCGGATCTGTTCCGCGGATCACGGTCCGGGCGACGGAGGCATGCTTGCCAAAGGGATAGAGGGTGGCCTTGCTGGCGGTTTTTCTCCAGAGGCGGTACCGCTGCAGCTCCGTGCGCCAGCCCGGATGGGCAATCACGTAGGCGACGGAGATATACAGCAGCTGGCCGATCAGACCGCCCAGCGTGTTGGAAATCATGTCATCCAGATCGTACAGGCCGCGCCGGCTCATCAGCTGGAGGTTTTCAACGATGAAGGAAAGCAGAAAACACACAAGCACCGGGCGGATGCGGACGCGGGCACGGAACCAGGAAAAGACATAGGGCAGGAGATAGCCGAAGGGTACGAAGAGCATCATGTTCAGATAGAACTGAACCAGGTCCTCCGGCCGGACCAGTTTCACGTTGGCGAAGGCGGAGGCGAATCCCTCCGTAAAGATCCTGCGGAATACGTCGCTGAAACCGTGATCCGTGGAGAAGGCATCGCGCAGATCCTCCAGCGGGGCAACATGGACGGAATACCCGGCCATGGCGGAACGGGAAAAGAAAACGAGCCAGGCAAAAATGAACGCATAGAGCAGCAGCCCTGCGGTCAGAAGACTCTGACGGATCCTCAGCAGCCGGTCCGCATCCGGGTTTTCACTCAGCCCGCCGTGTGTGTTGACCCGAAGGCGTATGCAAACCTTCCGGTCCGCCCATGGAAGCAGAACAACCATGAAAGCGACCAGCAGGGTGACCCAGATGGCGGTGGAAACGCTGGTGGTATCGATCATGGCTTTGCCTCCTTTGCCGGAGGCAGGAGCGAAGCGACATTCCGGTTTCTCGGATCGTCCACGGGAAGCCCGCTCAGGTAGGAATCATTCCCGATCAGCGCCTGCAGGGATGACCGGTCCACCTTGCCGGTGAAGATATAGTCCCATGCGCCGTTGATCATTTCGACTGCCCGGTCTTCCGCGGCGCTGCGGAGCATGCGGAAATCCGCGTCGGAACGGATGGAATCGTCATGGCTGTGGGGCCATTCCGTCCGGGAGGTGTTTTCCACGTCCGTCCCATTGTAATGCGATTCAGAATAAGCCAGGGATTTCAGTACCGGCGATCCGGTGATCCTGGCAAGCCGGGCAAACCATCCCTTCGGATTTTCCAGAATGCGGTAGCCCAGCCGAAACCGGGCCCAGGCATGGTTGAGGGATCGGAGACAGTGCTTCCATCCGTAAATCTCTTCGAATACGGAGTCCAGATCCGCCTCAAGGGAATCCGGAAGACGGATGGAAGGAAAATAATACCGGGTCACCGGGTGCTTTTCACCCCAGCGGCCTGCGCGGCGAAGCTCCAGAATATCCAGGGAATGCTCAAAAGCCATATGTCCCCGTGGAAAATGACTTTCGTGTTCGGTTTTGTAGACGATATACGGATGGGCGGTCGTGTCCAGCGCGTAGTGGCAGAGAAAACCGGCCAGATAGGAAAAGAGCGCTTCCGGATGCGCGCTCTGCCGGCTCCTGTCGGCCAGCGCCATCAGAAAGGCACCGGGCTTCGTGGTATGCATCCGACGCCCACGGCCTTCCCGCCGCTTCCATGGCTCGTAGAGAAACCAGACATCCGGGCCGAAGAGCGCGAAGGTATAGGGAATGTCCTCCATTGTGTTTCTCACCTGATTCGGGAGCAGTGCGCGAACATCGCGCCCGAAAACAGCATGAAGCACAACATCAGGCATCTTGCTTTTCCCCTTTCTGACATCTTTCTGTCAGTATACCATTTTTCGGAAGGATCAACAACCCGGCTTTTCAATGCGGGCAGGGAGGCGTATAATAAAAGGGTATGAATTGGCGGAGGGTGAGCAGGGGAATCGTGAAAAGGAAGCTGAATCGGAAATCTTGGATTGCGGCGTCATGCGCTGCCGTGCTGGTTATCGCCGGGGCTGCATTTTTTATGGCTTCCGGCAGGCAGAATGCCGGAAATGCCCGGGGTTCGGTGATCCTGACGCTGGACGGAAAGGAAACAGCAGAGCTGCCCCGGGCAGGAGCCGGGACGGAAAAAACGGTGATTATCACCCTGGATGGCCAGGAGATCGGGAGCTTCCCGTTCGGGGAGGAGCATGTGATCCGGATCCGGCAGGAAACAGGCGAGAACACCGTCCGGATGACGGCGGACAGCGTCTGGATGGAGGATGCGGACTGCCCCGGAAAGGACTGTGTTCAGATGGAAAAAATGACCGCCGACAATCTGGAAAGCCGGATCATGGGGGCGTTCATTATCTGCCTCCCGCACCGGCTGGCGATCGAAATCCGGCAGTGAATTGAAATCATGCGGACATGCAATCGGACGATTATCTGACAAATGATGAATGAGGAAAGAATAGAATGCTGAAGTATCTGGCGGAGAGAAAAAAGGAAATCCTGCAGGCGTATATCCAGATTCTGCTGGGGAGCGTGATTGGCGCGGCGGCATATCCGGCCTTTCTGATCCCCAACAATATCGCGCCGGGAGGGCTGACCGGCGTGGCGCTGATTCTGAATTTCCTGCTGGACTGGCCGGTGGGTGTCGTCTCCCTTGTGATGAACGTTCCGCTTTTTCTGATCGGATACCGTTCGATGGGAAAAATCTTTGCGTTCCGGAGCCTGGTGGCCACCGCGCTGTTTTCCGTTCTGATCGATATCCTGCCGCTGCGTCCGGTCAGCGAGGATCCGCTGCTGGGAACGCTCTTCGGCGGCGTTCTGCTGGGAATTGGCCTGGGGCTGATCCTGCGCGGCGGCGCGACGACCGGCGGAACCGACATGGTGGCCAGAATGGTTCATCGGCGTTTTTCGTTTATCACGGTGGGCATGTTTCTGTTTATTCTGGACTTCCTGGTCGTGGCGGCTGCGGCGGTGTTTATCGGCAGCACGCAGGCCCTCTATGCGCTGATCAATATCTACGCCTGTTCCAGGGTGATCGATGCGGTGATGATGGGCTTCGGGGGCAACAAGGCCTGCTTCGTGATGACGGAAAAGTGGGAAAGGGTAACCCGGAGAATCATGGATGAAGTCGGCCGGGGCGTAACGCATCTGGAAGCGCGGGGCGCCTATACCGGCAAACAGAAGCCGGTGGTGCTGTGCGTGACATCGCGTCAGGAAATGACGGCACTGAAGCGGATCGTGCAGGAGGAGGATGAAAACGCCTTCGTGTTCATCACGGACGCGCATGAGACGCTGGGAGAAGGTTTTTCCCGCCTGGACGGGAAGGATTAAGCCTTTTTCCGCTCTTCCCGGCGGATTCGGTTGATGTGACGTTCGAATTCTCCGCTGGAAATGATTTCTGCCAGCACAAACTGTTCAAAGACGGGTACGGAGCAGGAATAAAAGCCAACCTGGCGTTCATACAGCTTCATCAGCTTCCGGGGAAGCACCATGTAGCCGATCCGGAGCGAAGGAGATACCGAACGGGAGAACGTGTTGAGATAAATCACGTTCTCCTTTTTTGTCGCGGCGTATACGGTTTCCTCCGCCTTGCGGAGCAGCGAAAACTCGGATTCATAGTCATCCTCCACGATCACGCGCCCGGGATGGGAAACCCACTCCAGGTAATCCCGCCGGCGGGAGGCGGAAGCCGTGACGCCGCTGGGATAGCTGCGATAGGGCGTGATGTGCAGCACGGAGGCGGAGGTGGCGCGAAGAGCGGCGGGGGAGATTCCGTCGTGTTCCAGCGGCAGCAGATCGCAGCATACCCCCTTGGCCCGGTACACCTGCTCGATTTTGGCGTAGGAGGGAAACTCGATGCCGTAAATCCGGTCCCTGCCAAGCATCTCAACAACCAGCCCGTACAGATATTCCGCGCCGGAGCCGATGATGATCTGCTCCGCGCCGGCCTGAATCCCCCGGCTGCGGGCAAGATAGCGGCTGATGGCCTCCCGCAGCTCCGTACATCCCGCATTCGGGGCCTTGATTAGGATCGCCTCCCCATATTCCGAGAGGACGCGGCGCATGGTTCGGGCCAGGGTGGGGAAGGGAAAGCAATCCCGGCTGCCTCCGGGAACAACCGGCACCGGCGACCGGTCAACGGCGGAGGACGCAGGGCGGGAAAACCGGTCCGAATCCTGATAGATGACATAATAGCCGCTTCGGGGGCGGGACTCCGCATATCCCTCCTCGCACAGCAGCTCATAGCTGTGGTCCACCGTGACGGGGCTGATGCTGCGGTCCCGGGACAGGGTGCGGCGGGAAGGCAGCCGGCTGCCGCAGGCGCGGGCTCCGGAGAGGATCTCCTCCCGAAGGGATTCATACAGGGTGAGGTAGGCAGGCTTGTTCTTATGATTCATCTGGTATTATAAAATTCTCCTTTTCTGGCACTTTTCATATAGCCAATCGGAGTATATACTCGGGTGCATCAAAAGTCAAGGAGTGAGAGAAATGACGAAGTCCAGGACGCAGCTGATCCGGATCGTCTTTGGCGCCGTGATGGCGGCGATGGTTTTTGTGGTGACGATGTTCCGCTTCCCCCTGCTCGGATCCAAGGTGCACTTTGCCAACGCGGTATGTCTGCTGAGCGGACTGCTGCTGGGGCCGGTGCTGGGCGGCACGGCGGCAGGCATGGGGTCCATGCTGTATGACCTCTTCCTGTATAATGAAGGGATTCTGAATCTGCTGATCACGTTCGTGTCCAAGTTTGCGATGGCCTGGGTATGCGCGACGCTGTTCCGCGCCTTTGGGGAAAATCGCCGCAAGCCGTGGAATCTGGTGCTGGCCTCCGCGGCAGGTGCGCTGACCTATGTGGCGCTGTACATGCTGAAGACGGCGATCTACGGGGCCATTGCCGGCAACGCCTGGGCGGCGGTGGTCAGCAAATTCCCGGCATCCATCATCAATGCCGGTGCAGCCATTGTTGCGACGCCGATCTTCTACGGCGCGATCCTGCCGGCGCTGAAGGGTGCGGGTATTCTGAAGGAGCTGGAGCAAGTCCGGCAATAAAGAAAAAAGTGCTTTACAAACCCCGAAAAGCGTGATATAATCTCCGCTGTTCGGGGCATTAGCGCAGTTGGTAGCGCACAACACTGGCAGTGTTGGGGTCA
>CAMOYA010000066.1 GCA_946629635.1 uncultured Clostridia bacterium | reverse complement strand
ATAACGGGTATCCCCGCCCCGGCTCTTGGCACTTTCGTACATCACGTCCGCATAGCTGGCAAACCAGGCGCCGACGCCTTCATTGGGCACCTGAACCATCAGGGGCAGATATTCGCCCGTCACGGCCATGCCGCTGAAGTTCTCCGGTGCGGAAATCTCCGCAAGCGTGCGTCCGGTAGTGGGGCTGACACCATCCGCCGTTTCATTCGCCCCGGCCTTCTGAATGCTGATATTCCGCTCCTGCGCCATATCAATGACAGTCGCATCACCGAGCGCAGAGGCGGATCCGGCGAGCATTGCCAGCATCAGCAGAAGGCACATGATTTTTCTGAACAAAAAAATCCCTCTCTTTCATTGTTTCCCGGTTTCCGGGAAACCGGTGATCATACTATCACAGCTCTATCCTTTTGTCAAAAAGCGGGCTTTCCGTCGCCCGCTGTCTGACAGACTGGCACATTTTTACCGTCGGATCTCTCCCCAGCGGCTCCTGCCGATCGGCAGCGGCTGAGAAAGCCCCAGGAACTCCCGTACCGTTTCGCCCATATCCGCAAAAGTGGATCCGGTGCCCAGATTCACTCCGGCACGAACGGGCTGCCCCCATGCCAGGAACGGCACATACTCCCGGGTATGATCCGTTCCCTTGAATGTCGGATCACATCCGTGATCGGCCGTGATCACGATCATATCATCGCATGGTTTTCCCTGATACTGACCGGTTTTCTTCATCAGTTCTCCCAGGCGGATGTCGAAGGCCGCCAGACCCGCTGCATAGCCCGCGGTATCCCGGCGATGTCCCCAGGTGGAGTCAAATTCCACCAGATTGGTAAAGATCAGCCCCTGTTCCACATGATCCAGCGCTTCGATGGTTTTGTCCATCCCGTCCTCATTGTCCCGGGTATGCACTGCCTCCGTAATGCCGACACCGGCAAAGATATCCTCAATTTTACCGACGGCATAGACCGCCTGGCCGGCTTTCCGAAGCCTGGTCAGCAGATTGTCCTCATCCGGCGTGCGGGAAAAGTCCCGACGGTTGGACGTTCGTACATACGCATTCCCTTCCCGGACGAACGGCCGTGCAATGACCCGGGCAACGTTATGCGCGCCGGTCAGGATTGCCCTGGCCTTTCGGCACATATCATAGAGCTGTTCCGGCGGATACAGGCTTTCGTCACAGGCAATCTGATATACGCTGTCCGCAGAAGTGTAGACGATCGGTTTTTTTGTCCTCAGGTGTTCATCGCCCAGCTCATTGATGATCGCAGTGCCTGAGGCAACGCAGTTTCCCAGGATCCCGGGCACACCGGTCGCCTGAATAAAGGCGTCATTGATCTCCGGCGGGAACCCGTCCGGATAGGTCGGAAAACGCTGCGGCGTATGAATGCCCGTCATTTCCCAGTGACCGATCGTCGTGTCTTTCCCGGCGCTCAGTTCCCTGAGCCTCCCAAAGGCACCCTCCGGATCATCCACCGGTTTTACGCCTGCCATTCCGTCGATATTGCCATATCCGATCCGGCGGAGGTTATCCAGCTTCAGATCCGGGTAATGCTCCATGATATGCCCGATCGTATTGCATCCGACATCGTCAAAATCCGCCGCATCCGGTGCTTCACCCATGCCAACGCTGTCCAGCACGATCCATATGACTCTTCTCATTGTCCTTCTCCTGATTCCGTGCCGGGATCCGGCCCGTTTTTTTCATTATACCACAGGGGCGGCAGAAATGGAAAATGCTTCTCCGGCCTTTGGAATCCTGCATTTCACCGCTCCCGCGTATTTTGCGTCCAGATAGTCTGCAAAGGCATCCGGATCTCCTGAATTGTCCTGGAACATATCCCAGTGTCCGGGGATCACAAGGCGTGGCTGAACTTCCCCGGCGACATCCGCCGCCTCCTGGAAAGTCATATTGCCGATACAGTTTCTCCGGTACCTCACGCCATCCCGCCCGTTGATCGGCAGCAGGGCAGCATCGATCCGGCCAAATGCACGGAGTGTCGGCACCATTCCCTCATAGCGCAGCGTATCCCCTGCATGCCAGATCCGAAGGCCGTTCCCCTCGATGATATACTGCAGGCAGGGAAAACGTCCCTGCGCATCCGGATCCAGAAACTCATGGGCTGCCGGAATGGCCCGGATGGTGACATCTCCGATGATCCGGCTCTCCCCCGCATCGATCCCGATTGCGTTTGCCGGGTTGATCCCATCTCTCAGCACCGCTTCCCGGTGCATTTCCGGAAAGACAAAGCATGCCTCCGGACAGTTTTCCGCCCAGATTTTCCACGATTCATGATCGATATGATCCAGATGATCATGGGTGCCCAGAAATGCCGAAACATTCTGAACTTCTCCTGCAGGCACAGGCGGCGCGGTCCGCCGGTCTGCCGATGGAGAAGCATAATAATCGATGCTGACGGTTGTGTGTCCCATCGTCACCCAGAGGCCCATCTGCCCCATCCAGCGCAGTGTTGCTGAATGATTCACTTCGTTTTTCCCCCTTCAGTCGGAATGAAGATTCTGGCCCGTTCCATGTGTCCCGGCGATCGCCTTCATCTCATTTGTGCGGTCCGTACTGGAATGTGATCTCAAGCGTCTCAATCCGATTCATCTGCGGCAGATTCCGGTCCAGCACTGTCGCGGATATTCCGGTCAGATCCCCGTGCATCACGCGGGCACGGTCCCGCTCGCCAGCCATATTCACCCACTCATTGTACAGATTCGACCGGGTGCATTTTCCGTCATCCGAGCAGGTATAATTCCGTCCCTTCATCCGGATGGGTTCGCCGTTCAGTCTGATCTCCGTAATGTTGATGGAATAGTCCGGATAGACCGTTTCGCCGTTGGCAATGCCGATGGCGCAGAACGCGGTGTTCTCCGCAAAGCCCTTCTCCGTCCCTGTAAAATCCAGCGCAACGGTATAGGTGCCCGCCCCGGTAACCTCCACGTCCGTTGCCTTCACACCGGGGGTGATGGAATCCGGTGCATATGTATCTCCGACGCTGTAGCTGATCGCCCAGCTTCCCTCGCTGAACATGATCCACGCGGCAACCGTATCATCCGTCACTTCAAAGGCCGTCTCCACCAGGGATTCCGGCGCGGCCTCCTTCACTGCCTCAAAAGACTTCATGCCGCTGTCCGCCACTTCGTCATATGTCTTCCCGCTCTCGCTCGCGGCATTCCGGCCGGCATAGACCGCAGCAATCTCGTCGTTGACCATCCGGCATTCCTTCCGGAGATACAGACCGCTGGTATCCCACAGACACGAGGTAAAGTCCAGGGCGTCGCAGCAGTCCAGGAACGCCTGATGATAGGCCGCCGTATTCTGCTTCAGTTCCCCGCCCGCCGGGAGTGCGCCATACTCGCCGATCACCACGCCGTATCCTGATGCGGTAAACTTCTTCATCTTGCTGAGCGTCATCAGCATTTGCTCAAAGTCCTTTTTCTTTCCCCAGAGCGTTGCACCTTTCACGCTCTCCGCGCCGCAGTAACTCCATGGGTCATAGTAATGCACCGATACCATCAGACGGTTCTTTGCCGTATCCTCCGGCATACTGAAACGGCTGTCAAAGGTTGAATCAATGTTCGTTCCGTATCCCGCAATCAGCAGGAACCGGTTTCCGTTTTCCCCTCCGCATGCGCGCACCGTATTCACGAAGGCCTGATTGACTTCATTCGTCAGCGCGTAACGCTCCGAGTCCGACAGCCAGTGGGCCACGGAATCCTGACAATACAGCGGTGAGTTTTCATCAAACCGAGCGCCCAGCTCCTCATTGGCACTTTCGAAAATCAGCCGCGCGTCATACGCCGCAAAGCGCTCCGCGATCTGTTTCCACATGCCCGTATATGCTTCCATGGCCAGCTTCCGCGTTTCCGCCGTATCCGATCCGAACATTCCCCACCAGCCGCCGTCCCAGTGGTCATTCACGATCACGAACAGGCCGGCATCCAGCGCCATATCCACAATTTCCTGCACTCTGGCCATATAGGCTTCCGAGATCGTATAATCCCCCTGATTCAGATGGGTCGCGTTCGTCATCCAGGCCACGGGCAGACGAAGCGTATCGAAGCCCGCTTCCTTCATACCCTGCAGCATCTCTGCCGTCGTCACCGGCTGGCCCCAGAGCGTTTCATAGTAGGAAGGGTCATCCGTCACGTTGCCGAAGCTCGCCCCATTGTTGCAGGCTTCCATCGTATTCCCCAGATTGATGCCGTTTCCCATCAGCCGTGTCATTTCAATCGCCGTCAGGCCGTTCAGATCCACCTGCGCCGCTCCGCCCTCCGCCGCCGCGGCGGAAAGCCCCGCTGTCGTCAGCAGGATCAGTATCATCAGAAAGCTGATCATCCTCCGCATATATCTTTTCCCCCTGTTGTGCTTTTCTCTTCGATAAAGGAGCCCCTTTCGCGCATGGAAAGGGGCTCCCGGTCGTTTGTCTGAACTGTTCGATTACTGAACGGCTGCCGCCTGCGCCTGCTGTGCTTCCCAGCACTTGGCCGCTTCCGCCTCGCACCAGGCGATGCAGTCCTTATAGCCATAGCCGTTGGCCTGGTTGATCATCTGCTGTACCATGCCCTTGAACTCGCCCTCGCTCTTGGCATAGATTGCCCGCCAGGACCAGGTCTTCACAGCGGTCTGGATCTGGCTCCACTTCTTGTCCAGATCTCCGTCACGGATCGCAGGCGCGTAGGTGCCCCGATCCAGCATGACCTTGTAGGGATGATTTTCCAGATACTGCTGCGTATCCGCCGCGCCGGCCCATTCGCACCAGGCCTGCTGAATCGGCATCCGATCCGCGCTCAGCACGCTGACCCATCCGGCCTTGTCCAGCGTCTCCTGCACCTTGCTGTCAGGGTTCAGCTGGCTGGCGGTCAGGGTCGTATTGTTGATCTGCAGCGCGCCGTCATTGTAGGTGCCGCTCTGGGGATACTCCTTGCCCGTGCGCGGTCCGATCACGGTCGTGCCGGACATGTCGAAGGAAGGATCCTTGCTGGTCTTCAGGCCCAGCTCGGTGAAGTACGCGCCGCCATCCTCATTGTAATCCCAGGTCAGGCCCTTCGGTCCGTACCACATGGTCAGCGAGCCTTCCGGCGTCGCCAGCCAGTCGATCACGGCCAGGCACAGCTCGGGATACTCCGCGTCCGCGCCGATGGACCAGATGCGGTTTCCGCCGGTCAGGGACTGGCCATACACGATGGGGGTCGCTTCCTGCGGCACGAAGGTATACATGTACTTGCCCGCTTCCAGATGCTCCTTGGTGTTGAAGATGGAGGATCCCGCATAATTGAAGATCGACCAGAAGGTGCCGCCGGCCTTGACCTTCTCACCCATGGTCGAATAGGTCTGGCTCGCGGAGTTCGGATCCAGCAGCCCTTCGCGATACAGTTTGTTGAAGAACTCCAGCATCTGGATATACATTCCGTCCGGCTCCAGGCAGCCCTGGAACTCGCCGGTCTCCGTGCTGATCAGGCCCAGCTCAAATTCATCCCATCCATAGTATGCCGTCGCCAGGGCCTTGACATACATCACCATGTTTCCGTCCCAGTCCGGCCAGACGGAAACCGCGTAGGTTTCGTTGCCGTTTTCATCGGTGGGGCAGATTTCCTTCATCTTCTTGAACAGCTCCACCATGTCATCCAGGTTCTTCACCTCCGGGAAACCCAGCTGCTGATACAGATCCCAGCGGATGTCCCAGGTATAGAAGAAGTTCTCATGGCTGCCGGCCTTCAGGGCCACGTTGTGACCGAAGCCGTGGATCTTGCCGTCGCTGTTCTTCGCCCGGTTCGCTTCCAGCGCCATCTGATAGTTCTGCCAGATATAGGGGGCATACTCCGCCGCCAGTCCGTCCTCTTCCCAGTCCAGCAGCAGCCCCTGGCTCACGGCGGACTGATACTGGTCGCCATCCGCGCCCCAGACGACGATATCGCCCAGGTTGCCGCTTTCCATGCGGGTCGCGTAGGTGCCATCGGAATCAGGGATGATGTTGACCTTCACATTGTACTTGTCCAGCAGCAGGTCCGCGCTCCAGTGGCCCTGAAGTCCGGAATAGTTGGCCAGCTGGCTGTATACATTGATGGTGATCGGTTCTCCGTCATAGACCCCGATTTCTTCCAGCTTGCCGTAGATTTCTTCCTCTTCCGCCGCCGCGATGGTCCATCCGGCAAATACCGTCATGGTCAGCAGCAGCGCCAGCAGCAAAGCAACCGTTTTTTTCATCTGAGAAGTCCTCCTGTTCTTCATGATTCTTTTATCATTTATCCCTTGACCGCTCCCAGCATGATGCCCTTCACGAAGTACCGCTGCATGAAGGGGTATACCAGCAGGATCGGGATAATACTGACCATGGAAACCGTATACTGAATCACGCGCTGGTTCAGCATGCTCGCCGCGGCCTGTTCGCTGATCGTACCGCCCTGGCTCATCATCGCTCCCAGGTTGCTGGATGAATTCAGGTAGATATACAGCCGGTGCTGCAGCGTATACAGATCCGGGCGGTTGTTCATCAGCAGCAGGGAATCCTGGAAGGAGTTCCAGTTGCCGACCGCGCCGAAAATGGAGATCGTCGCCAGAATCGGAATGCTCAGCGGCACGATGATCTTTCTCCACACCGTCAGCGTGGAAGCGCCGTCAATCACCGCGCTTTCCTCCAGGGAGACCGGAATGCTTTCGATGTATGTCTTCACCAGGATGATGTTGTATGGCGCGACCATTCCCGGAATCACATAGGCCAGGAAATTGTCCGTCAGGCCCATCATCAGCATGTTCATGTACCATGGCACCAGACCGGCGTTGAAGTACATCGTGATCACCAGGAAGCGGTACCAGAAGGAGCGCTTCCACATCTTCTGCTTGGTGACCAGATAACCGGCCCACGCGCTGGTGATCACCATCAGCGCGGTTCCGATCACCGTTCTCGCAACCGTCACGATCACGCTGGAGCCCAGATCCTGCACATTCTGCAGGGCGATATAGTTATTGATCTGAACGCCAAAGACGCCGTTCCCCGCCGCGTCCTTCAGCATGGGGAAGAAGTTGATTTTTCCGCTGGTCACCAGATCATTGTCGGAGATCGTATTGATCAGCAGATAATAGAAGGGAAACACGCAGATAATCGTAAAAAGGACAAACAGGATGACAATCGCCGTGTCAAAAACCCAGTCTCCGGCGGTCCGCTTGATATGCATGGCAGGCTCTTTTGTTTTCTTGCTCATCTTTTCCGCCTCCCATCATATGATGCTCTCGCCGCGGATGGCCTTGGAAATTCCATTGGCCCCGAACAGCAGCGTAACACCGATCAGGGATTTGGAAATGCCCACCACCGTCGAGAGCGGAATCTGGTTCTGACCGATACCGATGTGATACACGTACAGATCCAGCACCTCGATCACGTCTTTATTCATGGCGTTTTCAAAGACCAGGTACTGCTCCATGCCGTTGGACAGGATGCCGGCGATGCTCATCAGCAGCATCACCATGTAAGTGGGCATCAGGCCCGGAATCGTGATGTGCCAGATGCAGCGGAAGCGGTTGGCTCCGTCCACGCGGGCCGCTTCATACAGCTGCTGGTCGATGCCGGCGATCCCGGCGATATAAACGATGGCGCTCCAGCCGACGCCCTTCCAGGTTCCCCACAGCAGCATCTTCAGCCACGTGTGATCCGCGATCTGCAGATAGTTCGTGTTCGCCCCCGACTGATGCATGACGTTCGTCAGGAAGCTGTTGACAAAACCGTCCGTTGAGAAGATACAGATCGCGATGGCATATACCAGAACCCAGGAAATGAAGTTCGGAATCGTCGTCAGCGTCTGCACGGTGCGCTGGAACCGGGTGGATCTCACCTCCGCCAGCAGCACAGCAAAGGCGATCGGCAGCCAGGAGGTTGCGATGCCCAGACCGGACATGATCAGTGTATTGCGCAGCACGCGGATCAGGTCGCTGACCGTCGCCGGATCATTGAACAGGGATCCGAACCACTTCAGCCCCACATAGTTCTCCGGTCCGATGACTCCGCCCGGTTTATAGTCAAAGAACGCATACCGCCATCCCCAGATGGGCAGATACGCAAAGATAAAGGACAGCAGAATCACCGGCAGCATCATCAGGAACAGCTTGTATTTCTCGTCCATTTCCATTCGTGCCGCACGGTTCTTCTCCGGCTCCGTCGTAAAGAAGGCGATCGCCGCAGTCAGCAGCAGGAGCCCGGCGAAGACGCAGAAGACCCAGAACCCACCGGGAATCATGACCTTGATCGTATCCAGCTTGCCGACTTCCTCGCCGTGAGTCAGCATATTCTGATACGCGCGATGGATCAGGAAAAGACCCACGCCCATAACCGGCGCGCCGCACAGCGGCAGCAGCAGACCGGTGCGGCGCATTTTCCGGTTTCCCAGACTCATGCACGCCCCGGCCGCACAGGCGATCACACCCAGCATCACCACGATGCAGGAGATCATCAGCAGCGTAATGTCACTGTCCTGAATCCACTGGGAACGCAGGATGCGGCCCATGCTGTTGGTGATGGTATCCCGGCTGATTCCGGTTGTAAACAGGCTGGCCGCCGCGTTGATCTTCTCGCTGATACGGCCCGGGTTCGCCGGCGGAAAAAACAGCGCCATGCCTGCAATCAGCGCCACCACGCGGTAAACCCACAGTGACACGCGAGATCCCAGGCTCTCCGCTTCCTCCGCGGAAGCCGCGGTATTGACAGTCCCTCGCATTCATTCCACTCCTTGCTCAGGATTTTTCCATGGAACAGACAGCGGCGCTGGTCCAGGGGATCAGCGCCGCCGCTGCAGTTGATTGATCAGCCGTCAGTTCATGCCTTCAACGGTGAAGGTGATCGTAATGGCTTCGCCCGCCTTCGGCACAGTATAGCCAAAGGGTTCTTCGCTCTGGTTGTAGCTGTCCAGGATCTTGATCATGACGTATTCACCGGAATAGTCCAGCGTATAATCCTCCTGGGTCTTGCCTTCGCCGATCTTCGTCTTCACGCCCGTGATCTTCAGGAAGTCCTGAGCGCACAGCTTGCTGGGGATGTTGGTGGACACGAACAGCAGGTTGAACTTCTGTGTTTCGCCAAAGCCCATGTCACCGGTCGTCAGGCTGACGGTATACTCGCCGTTCGCCTTGATCTCGGCATCCTCGAACGTTCCGCCATAGTTGACCGCGTTGTTGTCCGCGTCCCATCCGGTCAGGTGATCGAAGTAGTTGTTCTCTGCATCCGTCAGACCGTAGCTGTCGTTCCAGGCATTGCGGAACACGTAGGTATCCGTACCCTGGACGCCGATGTAGGCGTTGAATCCGTCCGCCATGAGCGCCTTCGCTTCATCCTCGGTCAGCGGCGCGTCTTCGCTCTTCGCAATGGGTTTTCCGTAGATATAGTCGAAGGAGACTTCAATCGTCTTGAAGGAGGCGAAATCATCCTTGTTCACGATGATGGGGGAAGCGCCTTCCAGAATTCCGTCCGCTCTGCGGGCATCCGCCGGCAGCTCGCTGACCCATTCGTTGTAGATGTTCTCGCGGGTCGTGATCCCGTCATCGGAGGAAGTGTAGCCGCCGTTTACAATGATGCTCTTTCCGTCAACCTTGATATCCGTAATGTCGATGAAATAGCCGTTGAAGGTCTGCTCACCCTTGGCGATGCCGACCGCCGCGAAGGCCAGGCCCTGGGCCGGCTCTTCAAGCTCGACACCCACGGTGTAGGCGCCCTGGCCGGTAACGGTGGCAAAGGTATGGGTTCCGGGATACTCGTTGCCATCATACCAGTACTGGTTGGTCCAGCTGCCGTCCGCGAACATCAGGTATGCGATATCCGTCACCGGCAGCAGGGTGAAGTCCACTTCCACGCTCTTGACCGCCGCAAAGGCTTCCTTGTCCACGATGATGGCGGAAGCGCCTTCCAGGCTGTCTTCATACGTCCGGGCATCCGCGGGCAGTTCGCTGACCCATTCGTTGTAGATGTTCATGCGGGTCGTGATCCCGTCATCGGAGGAGGTGTAGCCCTTGGTGAACTCGATCTTCTCGCCGTTGACGCGGATTTCCCGGATCATCAGATACGCGCCATGATAGGTCTTCTCGCCCTTGGCAATGCCAACCGCGGCAAACGCCAGGCCCTGGGCTTCCTCGTTGAACTCGAGGCCCACGGTATAATCGCCGTAGCCGTTGATCTCCGCCGTCTTCGCGGTCACCGGATACTCGTTGCCGTCATACCAGTACTGGTTGGCCCAGGCCGCGTCGGCATACATCAGGAAAGCGGTGTCCACGCCATACTGATGCACGACGAAATCCACTTCCACCTTGTTGACGGAGGCGAAGTCGTCCTTGTTGAGGATGATCGGCGCCGCTCCATCCAGATCGCCGTTGAAGGCGCGCGCATCCGTCGGCAATTCGGAAACCCATTCATTGTACAGGTTCATCCGGGTGGTAACGCCGTCGTCGGAGGAGGTATATCCCTTTCCGGTGATTTCAATGGGGCTGCCGTTCACGCGGACTTCCTTCAGTTCAATCGTATAAGTGGGCATGAGGATCTCGCCCCGGTCGAGACCGATCGCAGCGAAGGCCAGGCCTTCCGCCGGCGCGTTGAATTCCAGGCCGACGGTGTAGGCGCCGGGTCCGGTGATCTCCACATTCGTCGCCTTGACGGGGTATTCGTTGCCATCGAACCAGTACTGATTCTTCCACGCGGCATCCGCGTACATCAGGTATCCGATCGGCGCGTTGCCCCGTTCCAGGATTGTTTCAGCGGCTTCTGCGGGCTTTTCAGCTTCTTCCGCAGCAGGCGCTTCTTCCGTCTTTTCTTCCGTC
>CAMOYA010000065.1 GCA_946629635.1 uncultured Clostridia bacterium | reverse complement strand
TTAGCGGCGCGGTACTGCTTGGATTTCGCTCCCCAGTAGCCCTTCGCCAGCTTCATGACCTTGCGGCGACTCTTATGGGCGTTCACAGCCCTCTTAATGCGTGCCATGGTTTAATTTCCTCCTTGCCGGTTAATGAGCTTATTTGTAAGGCAGCAGCTTATGAATGGTGCGGGCTTCGGCGGCGTTATCCACAACACCGGTATTCCGCAGGTGACGGGTACGCTTGGTAGTCTTCAGGTGCACCTGATGGTTGGCGTTCATCTGCTTATGCTTTACAATACCGGATTTGGTAAAGGAAAAGCGCTTGGCAGCTCCGCGGTGGGATTTCTGTTTAGGCATAGCTTGGGTCCTCCTTCCAGTGCGGTTATTCCTGCGTCTCTTGCGAGGCAGCTTTCTCCCTCTTCGCCTTTTTTTCGGCGAAGGAAGCCTTGACGGCCTTGGGAGCCAGGATCATGATCATGTTGCGGCCATCCAGCAGCGGGCGGCGTTCCACCATGCTGACATCCTTGCAGCGATCAGCAAAATCGAGCATGACCTTCATGCCGATTTCGCTGTGCGTGATCTGACGGCCGCGGAAGCGAATGGAAACCTTAACCTTGTCGCCGTTCTCGAGAAAACGGGTTGCCATCTTCGCCTTTGTGTTCACATCGTTTTCTTCGATGGTGGCGGACAGCTGCACTTCCTTGATATCGACAACGCGCTGATTTTTCCGGTTCTCCCGCTCCCGTTTGGACTGCTCATAGCGGTATTTGTCATAATCGAGCAGCTTGCACACGGGCGGAACGGCAGAAGGCTGAATCTTGGCCAGATCAAGACCTCTCTCCTCCGCCAGATGCAGTGCCTGCTGCGTCGGCATGACCCCCAGCTGTTCGCCGTTCTCATCGATCAGACGAACTTCCCGGTCGCGGATTTCCTCATTGATCATCAGTTCGGTTGCGATGTCCATACACCTCCTGAGTAAATTAAAAGCGACGGGATCAACCCGTCGCTCAGTGAATCAGCCTCATCCTGCCGTGCAGGAAAATGCCGGAACCCGGCGGCGCAGGCCGCGCAAGGTGAGAGACGGGCAAGCCTCTGCTTTCAAACAAAGGGCATTATATCATGTTCAGTTTCCGCTGTCAACGCCCAATTTCAATTACAGGGAGTTGACCAGTTCGAAGAGGTTCCGGTTGAACCGGTGCTTCATTTTCAGCGCGTCCTCAATCGGCATGTACATGACCTTGCCCTGCTGCATGCCGATCACCTGGTTGCTGATGCCGTCCCGCAGCAGCCGCACCGCGAGGTTGCCGGCTTCGAAGGCAAAGGCACAGTCACGCGCCGTCGGCTCGGCGCCGCGCTGCACGTACCCGATCACGGTCGCCCGGGCCTCCACCATGCCACACATCCGTTTCATGACGGAAGCGAAGCGCTCTGCGCTCATCGGTTCTCCCTCGTAGCAGGGCTTGCCGTGCGTGGTCAGGTAGCCGAACAGATCAAACGGCTCCATGGCCTCATAGCAGCCTTCCGCCATGACGATCGTCGCCCGGGTGTTGCCTTTGGCCAGCTGCTTGTTCAGCTGCTTGGCGATGTCCTGAACGCGCCATTTGACCTCGGGAACGATCACGATCTCGCTTCCGGTGGAAACGGCTGTCGTCAGCGCGATATCGCCGCAGTGCCGACCCATGACCTCCACGACCGCAGGGCGGTCATGGCTCCGGGAGGTGGCCCGGATCCGGCGGACGGACTCCACGCAGACATTGACCGCCGTGTCAAACCCCAGGGTCATCTCCGTGTAGGCCAGATCGTTATCGATGGTGCCGGGAATTCCGATCGTGGGAATGCCCATTTCGCAGAGGCACTTGGCGCCGTTGAAGCTTCCGTCGCCGCCGATGACCACCAGACCGTCGATTTCCATCGCGTGAAGCGTGTTGACTGCGATTTCCCGATATTTGGGATCGCGGAACTCGTCACACCGGGCAGTCCGCAGATAGGTGCCGGATTCATCCGCGATGTCCAGAACGGTATCCAGATACAGCTCCTGCAGATCGTCCCGAATATTGGTGCTCTTGCGCAGAAGGCCATTGTATCCGCGCTTGATCCCGATCAGCGGAATCCCATAGAGCGAAGCGCTCCGCGCGACAGAAGTCACCGCCGCATTCATTCCGGGGCTGTCTCCGCCGCTTGTCAGTACACCGATCTTTCTCATAGGGTTCCGCACTCTCCTTCATACCACCAGGCCATCCGGCATGGTTCAATGCATCTCAATAGTTAAGTATAGCACACATTCAAAAAAGATTAAAGCCTTTTATTCCAGAAAACCCATGTATTCATTCATCACATTGAACAGCATGTCTCCGGAGCATACCGGCAGTTCATACTCCGTATTTCCGATCGGAACGAATTCGAAAAGATCCCTTGCGCCCGTCAGCACGAGCGCGGGAATCACATCATACTGCCGGCCGAACACCACCTCCAGATACGGGCAGTATTTGGCCGCCTGCTTCACCTCTTCCGGATCAATCTCCCTCTTCATTTTAAATTCCAGGGTAAAAACCCTCTCCCGGGTGATCACGAGCACATCCGCATAGATCCGGATATACCGGGCGCGGTTCAGTCGGAATTCAAACACCAGCTCCCATGTGCGGAAGCTTCCGTCCGTCATGCTCTCCAGATCCCGGAACAGGTTGCGCATGGTTTCTCCGCAGTCCCGGAAGGAATGGATCAGTCCCCTCGCGTCGTTCAGGTTTCTTCCGATTCTGCGGCATCCTTCCTGAAGTCTGCCCAGCCATTCATCCTCCGGCAGCGCCATGAATTCCTCCACGGTTCCGTACCAGCCGGAGAACTCATACAGGCCTTCGTGCACCGGGGACTGCCGGATCAGGGCATGCCACCGGTATTCCCGATCCTGATAGCACATCTCCCGCATCAGCGGAGCGGAGAAAAGGAGGCGGCTGACCTCTGTCCGGTCCAGATGCAGCTCCGCGGCAATTTCCCTGGCCTTCAGCCCGTCCCGCCGGGAGATCAGCGCATAGACCGCCTGTTCCTCTCTGGAAAAGGGAGAAAAGCGGTTGTCATCCCCCATCCGGATCCCACTCCCTTCTGCCAGGACTGTTTTTCTTCCTTCATCAGTGTAGCACATCCTCCGCTTCCGTGCCATACGCCCGGGGCCAAATTCTTTTTGTCTGCTTTTGCGCTCCGCTGTTGCATCCTTTCCATGTTGTGGTATTATTATTTGTCTGTTATTGACGTCAAACCCGATGAGCAGAGAACAGGAGATCACAATGAATCTGAAAGAACTCAAACCCGGTCAGTCTGCCCGCATCAGCCACGTCGGCGGAGAAGGGGCGCTTCGGCAGCATTTTCTGGATATGGGAGTCATTCCCGGCGCGGAAATCACATTGGTGCAGCTGGCTCCCATGGGCGACCCGATGGAGCTCCGAATTCACGGATATGAGCTGACCCTTCGGCTGGCTGATGCGGAAAAAATCGATATTGTTCCGCTGGAAAGTCCGACGGTTTCACACAGCGCCGGTATTTCAAAGAAACGCCGGGAGCATCCCGGTCTGGGCGAGGAAGGCATCTATCATCCGAAGGGCAGCGGTGATCCGCTGCCGGAAGGAACCACGCTGACCTTTGCTCTGGTCGGCAATCAGAACAGCGGAAAGACCACGCTGTTCAACCAGCTGACCGGTTCCAACCAGCACGTGGGCAATTTCCCCGGCGTCACGGTGGACCGGAAGGACGGAGGCATCCGCGGCCAGGCGAATACACGGATCACCGACCTGCCCGGCATCTATTCCATGTCCCCCTATTCCAGCGAGGAGCTGGTATCCCGGAACTTTGTGCTGAATGAAAAGCCGAAGGCCATCATCAACATCGTGGACGCGACGAACATTGAGCGCAACCTGTACCTGACCATGCAGCTGCTGGAAATGAACGTGCCGACGGTGGTCGCGCTCAACATGATGGATGAGCTGACCGGGAACGGCGGAACCGTCGATATCAACACGATGGAAGCGATGCTTGGCGTGCCGGTGGTGCCGATCTCCGCGGCCAAAAACGCCGGTGTGGACGAGCTGGTTCGCCATGCCCTGCATATTGCCCGATATCAGGAAAAACCGCTTCGTCAGGATTTCTGCGCCTCGGATGAAAACGGCGGCGCAGTACATCGCGCTCTCCATGCCGTCTCTCATCTGATCGAGGATCATGCCGAACGCTCGGGAATACCGCTCCGCTTTGCCGCCTCCAAGCTGCTGGAAGGAGATGCTTCGATCTGCGCGCAGCTGGAGCTGGATGACAATGAGAAGGAAGCGCTCGAGCACATCGCCGTTCAGATGGAATCCGAACGGGGAATGGACCGAAGCGCCGCCATTGCAGACATGCGTTTCCGGTATATCCGGAAGGTATGCGATGCCTGCGTGATCCGGCCGAAAGAAAGCCGTGAACACCTTCGCAGCCGGAGGATCGACAGAATCCTCACCGGGCGGTTCACTGCCATTCCCTGTTTTATTCTGATCATGGCCCTGGTCTTCTTCCTGACCTTTTTCCTGATCGGTCCCTTCCTGCAGGATCTGCTCCAGCAGGGAATTGATGCGCTCGCCATGCTGGTGGAAAAAGCAATGGTCAGCGGAAATGTCAACAGTACGATTCAAAGTCTCGTCCTGGAGGGGATCTTTGAGGGCGTAGGGACCGTCATCAGCTTTCTCCCCATCATCGTGGTCATGTTCTTCTTCCTTTCCATTCTGGAGGACAGCGGATACATCGCCCGCGTGGCGTTTTTCATGGACAAGCTGCTGCGCAGAATCGGCCTTTCCGGCCGCAGCATCGTCCCCATGCTGATCGGCTTCGGATGCACGGTGCCGGCAGTCATGTCCACCCGGACGCTGCCGAGTGACCGGGACCGGCGGATGACCATCCTGCTGACGCCGTTCATGTCCTGCACCGCCAAGCTGCCGATCTATGGTTTCTTCGTCACCGCGTTCTTTCCGGGTCTTTCCTGGCTGATCATCACCGGATTGTATCTGCTGGGGATTCTGGTCGGCATCCTGGTCGCGCTGCTGTTCAAGCATTCCCTGTTCCGCGGGGAGGCCGTTCCCTTCGTCATGGAACTGCCCAATTACCGGCTTCCCAGTCCCCGGAACGTGTTGCAGCTTCTCTGGGACAAGTCGAAGGATTTTCTGCACAGGGCCTTCTCCGTCATTCTGATCGCCACGCTGGTCGTCTGGTTCCTGCGGACATTTGATTTTCAGCTGAACATGGTGGAGGATTCACGGAACAGCATCCTCGCAACCATTGCCGGTTTCATCGCCCCCGTCATGGTTCCCGCCGGGCTCGGAGACTGGCGGATTGTGACTTCCCTGATCAGCGGCTTCATGGCCAAGGAAAGCGTGGTCTCCGTCCTGCCGATGCTCTTCTCCTCTGCCCGGCTCATCACCGATGCCATCAGCACGCTGACCGCGGTTTGCATGCTGGTCTTCAGCCTTCTGTACACGCCATGTGTGGCCGCCGTCGCGTCCATCCGCAGGGAAATGGGACGGAAATGGGCCATCCTCGTCGTGCTTTGGCAATGCGGCCTGGCCTGGCTCGTTGCCACCGTCATTCATCTGCTCGGGCAGCTGTTCTGACCGGGGTTGCCTTTCTGAATTTCCGGAGGTAAAACGACATGAATATCTGGGATATGTTGATTCTCGCTTCGGTGCTGGCCGTGGTACTGCTTGCGCTGCGCAGCATCCGGAAGAGCAACGGAAAGAGCTGTTCCTGCGGGTGTGCCGACTGTCCGTCCGCCTCCCGCTGCAGGCGTTCTGCAAAAGAAGTTTTCGCAAAGAAGCCGTAATGAGGAGGTTTTTCGGTTGAATCGTCATTCTTTCTCTCACCGGGGATTCATGCTGGATGTCTGCCGTCATTTCATGTCCTGTGAGAACATCATGAAACTGCTGGATGCAGCCGAACTGCTGGGTCTGAACCGGATGCACTGGCACCTGACGGACGATCAGGGCTGGCGGATCGAGATTCCCCGTTACCCGAAGCTGACCCAAACCGGCTCCCGCCGCGGAGACTCCTTTTTCGGCGGCACTTCCGTTTCCGAGAACAACGACGGCTTCTATACCCGGGAGGACATCCGGCGAATCGTTGCCTATGCCCGCAGGCGCGGTATCGAAATCATTCCGGAAATCGAACTTCCGGGCCATGCTTCCGCGCTGCTGGCCGCATACCCGGATCTGGCCTGTCGCAGAACATCCGGCCCTGCCTGGCAGGAGCATGTGAAGATTTCCGGAGGAATCTTTCCGAATCTGATCTGTGCGGGAAGAGATGAAGTGATTCGTTTCATGGAGGATATCCTGGATGATGTCATGGAGCTTTTCCCCTTCCCGATCATCCATATCGGCGGGGATGAAGCCCTGAAAATCCGCTGGCGCCGCTGTCCGGACTGTCGGAGAAAGATGCGCAGGCTCGGGCTGGATTCCGAGGATGCCCTGCAGCGTTCTCTGGTTCTGGAGATCGGGCAGTATCTTGCGGACAGAGGACGGAAAACCATGGTCTGGAGCGACGTCCTCTCAGGCGGAAACCTGCCGTCCCATTTCATTGTCCAGCAATGGTGGAACGACGGGGAGAACGTCCGGCGCTTTATGCAGTCCGGAGGTACGGTCGTCTGTTCAGACAACCGGATCTGCTATCTGGATTATCCTTATGGCAGCATCGATGTGAAAACCATTCTGGAATATCCGGACATTCCGGACTATGCCCGCGGCTGTGAAGACCGGCTGCTGGGCTTCGAGTGTCCCCTGTGGACGGAGCGGATCAGCAACCTGCAGCAGGCTGCGTATCAGCTGTTTCCGCGTCTGACTGTCCTCGCGCTGAAGATGAGCGGAAGGGCGGTAAAGGAGCAGGACGGTTGCCTGGCTCAGGTGCGGGAGCTGGAGGGGAAGCTTGATGCAATGGGGCTCCGGGGAGCTCCGGAAACCGTCTGGATGCTTTCCCCGAAGGAGGCCGAGGAGAGCAGGCAGCAGGAGCATGATCGCGTTTTCAGTGAAGAGGCCATGCCCTACGTCCGACTGGAACAGCAGCTGACGCTGCTGGACCGGACGGAGCGGTTCATGAAGCAAATCGGTATTCCGGAGGATCTGCTGCTCCGCTCCGGAGATATCCTCCTGGCCGAACTGTACGGGGAGGATTTGCCTGCGGACGCGGACGGTGAAGCGGAGCTGATCCGTCAGATGATGATCGCAGTCAACAGCCGCAGCTACGGTGCTTGGAAGGATCTTCCGGAGGAAATCTGGCTGAATACAATGAAATGCTTTCCCCGTTTCATCGGGGAATACCGTCGGTCCTATGGGCGTAACGGCTTTGACAGGGGCTTCTGGACGACGCGGCAGATCGGCGCGAGGCTGTTCAGGATCGGAGAGCTGGAATACGAAATGGTGGAGGAACAGCCAGGGAAAAAGGAAATCAGCCTGCACATTCCGTCAGATGTGCTGCTGGAGCCGGAAAAGCTGAACGATTCCGTCGCTCATGCCCGCCGTTTCTTCCTGCAGTATTTCCCGGACTATGCGGATGCCCCGATTGTTTGCGAGTCCTGGCTCCTTTCACCGGCGCTTGAAGAAATGCTTCCCGCCTCATCCCGGATTCTGCGTTTCCGGAAGGCATTTGAGATCACGGAAACGGATCCGGAGGATGACGCCGCCCTGGAATGGGTCTTCCACGTGGCGGAAGGGCAGCGAAAGACGATGAAAGTCAAAAATTTCCCGGAGGATACGGTTCTGCAGCGCGAAATGAAGAAGCGCCTGCTGACCGGCCGGAATGCGGGTTCCGCCTCCGGCATCCTGGTACGTCCTTTCTGACTTTGCACATACTGAAAAATCGCCGCAATCCGCGGCGATTTTTCAGTCGATTCCATAGACCTGCATGGCGTTTGCCATGGTATAGGCGGCCACCTCTTCAGGATCTTCTTCCCTCAGTTCCGCCAGCTTCAGCCCGACAAAGCGAACGTTTGTCGGTTCGTTTCGGGTGCCCCGAACCGGTTCAGGCGCCATGTACGGGCTGTCGGTCTCGATCAGCAGGCGCTCCTTCGGAATCAGTTTCGCTGCTTCCTGCAGCTTCGGCGCCTTCCGGAAGGTCAGCGGCCCGGCAAAGGAAATATAATAGCCCAGTTTCAGGTATTCCTTCGCAATCTCCGCGCTGCCGGAAAAGCAGTGAATGATTCCGCCCGTAAGCCGGCTTTTCATGCCTTTCATGATTTCCAGCACGTCCCCGTGCGCGTCCCGGATATGCCATGCCACCGGCGCACCCAGTTCCCAGGCCAGCTCCAGCTGTCGGATACAAACCTCCTTCTGGATGTCCCGTGGGCTGAAATCATAATAGTAATCCAGACCGATCTCGCCGATTGCCCGGATGGCGCCTTCCCGGTACCATTGCCCGATCTCCGCCAGGTCGTCTTCCCGGAATCCCTTTGCCTCATGCGGATGAATTCCGCCCACTGCCACCGCGCCATCATGCCGCCTGGCAAATTCGATCACGCGGCGGGATGTGGCCATGTCGCTGCCAATCACGGCATACCGGGTAATGCCGTGCTCCCGCATGCGCGCAAGCACGGCTTCCCGATCCTCGTCAAACTTTTCCTCATCCACATGGCAGTGGCTGTCAAACCATTCCATCATCCGATAATTGCGCCGTCTTCGACGCCTTCCTCAATGCTGACCAGCTTCAGATTCCCCTGGCTGTCCATCGCGCTGAGAATCATGCCCTGGCTCTCGATGCCGGCAAGCTTCGCGGTCTTCAGGTTGGTGATTACCGCCACCTGGCGACCGATCAGCGTTTCCGGATCATAGTACTTCTGAATGCCGCTGACGACGGTTCTTTCGCCATCCGCTCCCAGGCTCAGGGTGAACTTCAGCAGCTTGCTGCTTTTCTCCACCTTCTCGCAGTGAACCACCCGGGCAGCCTGAATCTTGCATTTGAAGAAATCATCGATGGAGATCTCCGCCGGATATTCCGGCTCCTCGTGGCCGGACTTTTTCTCCTTCTTGTCCGCAGCCTTCTGCTCCTTCTTTTCCTGCTTGGCCTGCGCCTTTTCTTCCTTTTTGTCCGCCTTGTCCTCCGGCCCGCTCAGCGCTTCCAGTTCCTTGTTCACATCGATGCGCGGGAAAAGCGCTTCGCCCTTTCTGACCCGGATGCCGTCCGGCAGCTTCCCGAAGCAGCTCAGGGAGTCCCACGTCTTCAGCCGATCATCCTGAAGACCGATCTGCTCAAAGATTCTGGCGGGCGTGGAGGGCATAAACGGACCGATCAGCACCGCGACAAAGCGTACGCACTCCGCCAGCGTCAGCAGTACGTTGCCCAGCAGGCCTTTCTTTTCCGGATCCTTGCCGAGCACCCAGGGCTGTGTCAGATCGATATACTTGTTGCACTCCCCGATCACCTTCCAGATCTCCGTCAGTGCCTGGGAAAACTGCAGCTTGCCCATCTGCAGATCCACCTGGGCCGGCAGATCCGCGCAATGCTTCCGGAGCGCCTCTCCGGTCGGTTCCTCCGTATCTCTGTCCCAGGCGGGCATGATGCCGTCGAAATATTTCTCGATCATCGCGACCGTCCGGCTGACCAGGTTGCCCAGGTCATTGGCCAGATCCGCATTCATCCGTGTCAGGAATGATTCATTGGTATAGTTTCCGTCCGCACCGAAAGGCATCTCCCGCATCAGATAATACCGCAGCGGATCCACACCGTACCGGGCGACGATGGGCTGGGGATAAACCACGTTGCCCTTGGACTTGCTCATCTTATCCGTTCCGAAGAGGAGCCAGCCATGACCGAAGACCTGTTTGGGCAGCGGCAGCCCCAGCGCGTGCAGCATGATCGGCCAGTAAATCGTATGGAACCGGACGATCTCCTTGCCGACCAGATGTACATCCGCCGGCCAGTATTTTTGGAAGAGTTCATCGTGCTCCGTTCCGTAGCCCAGCGCCGTAATATAGTTGGAAAGCGCATCAATCCAGACATAAACCGTGTGTTTCTGGTCGAAATCCACCGGAATGCCCCACTTGACGCTGGTACGGCTGACGCACAGATCCTGCAGGCCGGGGCGCAGGAAATTGGTCAGCATTTCATTCGCCCGCTTGGCCGGCTGAATGAAATCGGGATGCTGCTCAATATACTCGATCAGCCAGTCCTGATATTTGCTCATCCGGAAGAAATAGCTTTCTTCCTGCATCGGCTGACAGGGCCGTCCGCAGTCCGGACAGACCTTCACGCCGTCCTTCTCTTCCAGCTGGGTCGGTGTCCAGAAGCTCTCGCACGGGGTGCAGTACATGCCTTCGTATTCCGCCTTGTAGATATCCCCCTGCTCCCAGAACTTGCGGAAAATCTGCTGAACCACCTTGATATGGCGTTCCTGCGTTGTGCGGATGAAATCATCATATTCGATGTTCATCAGCTTCCAAAGTTCCTGCGTCTCCGCCACGATTTTATCCACATATTCGATCGGCGTCACGCCGGCTTCCGCGGCCTTCTTCTCGATCTTCTGGCCATGCTCGTCCGTTCCGGTCAGGAAATATGTATCATACCCCTGCATTTTTCTGAAGCGCGTCATGGTATCGGCAGCCACGGTCGTATACGTATGACCGATGGTCATGTTGCCTGAAGGATAATAAATCGGGGTGGTAATGTAAAATGTTTTGCGCTCCATGGGGATGCCTCCTTCGGAAAAATAAAATAAACGGGCTGCTGCGGCGCAACAGCCCGTGAATACCGGGTTCGATTACTGAGCTTCGGCCGCAGTCTCAACCGGATAGACGGAGACCTGCTTGCGATCCTTGCCCAGGCGTTCGAAGCGGACAATACCGGTGGTCTTGGCGAACAGGGTATCGTCCTTGCCGATGCCTACGTTGTGGCCGGGATGGATATGGGTGCCGCGCTGCCGGACAAGAATGTTGCCGGCCAGGGCCATCTGCCCGTCCGCCCGCTTCGGTCCAAGGCGCTTGGATTCGCTGTCGCGGCCGTTCCGGGTGGAGCCCATTCCCTTTTTATGAGC
>CAMOYA010000064.1 GCA_946629635.1 uncultured Clostridia bacterium | reverse complement strand
AAGGAATCGACAGGAGAAGGCGCTGACCCGGCCCGGCGGGCCGCGCCGGAACCTCCGGCCTGAACGAAACATTCCGGATTTGACGGTCTTCATGGATATGTCAACAGAAAAAGTCAATAATTGGGGCAGCCTTTTTTTTCGGAAAACCCTTGACACGGATGCCTCCGGCTGATTTACTGTTGATAGATTACCCGCGAGGCGGGAGAAGCGAGTCAAAATATGCAGGAGGTGCGTTTTCATGCGCTATTTTACACAGGATGGCAGCCGGCTGATCTGGCGAAACAACGGCGAAACGCTGATAATCTCCCCCTGGGGTCCGGACAGCATGAGAGTCCAGTCTGTCCTGATGGGTGAAATCCGGGATGACCGCTGGGCCCTGCTGGATCAGCAGCCAACGGAAGCCGTGCTGGATATCCGGGACGAATCCGCGTCCATTACAGTGGGGAAGCTCACCGCCCGCATCACCATGGACGACTGGCACCATTACGCAACCCTGTCCTTCTATAATCAGAAAGCGGAGCTCCTCCTCCGGGAAACAGCCCCGGCCAACGCCCTGTCGCTCAGGAGCCGGAAATTCGAGCCCCATCTGGGCGGGGACTTTACCCTGACCGTCACCTTTGAAGGCCGGGACGGCGAGAGCATCCGCGGCATGGGGCAGTACCAGGAGGAAACGCTGGACTGGAAGGGTTCCACCCTGGAGCTGGCCCACCGGAATTCCCAGGCAAGCGTCCCCTTTTACATCTCCAGCCTGGGCTACGGCTTCCTCTGGCATAATCCCGCCATCGGAGAAGTGTCTTTCGGTGTCAACCGCACCACCTGGAGGGCGTATTCCACAAAGCAGATGGATTATTACATCACCGCGGGGGACACCCCCGCGGAAATCAGCCGGCACTATGCGGAGGCCACCGGTTTCCCGCCGGAGATGCCGGAGTACGGCCTGGGCTTCTGGCAGTGCAAGCTGCGTTACTGGAATCAGGAGCAGCTCCTGAATGTTGCCAGGGAGTATAAGCGCAGGAATCTGCCGATTGACGTCATCGTCTGCGATTTTTTCCACTGGCCCAAAATGGGCGATTACCGTTTCGACCCCGAGTTCTTCCCGGATCCCGCCGCCATGGTGCGGGAGCTTCAAGATATGGGCATCCAGCTTATGGTCAGCGTCTGGCCCCAGGTGGCCCTGACCAGCGAGAATTATGAGGAAATGCGGCAGCAGGGGCTGCTGGTGCGCGCAGAGTACGGCGAGCAGGTGGGCATGCGCTTCGTGGAGGACAGCATGTTCTACGACGCCACCAACCCCCGGGCCCGGAAGTATGTCTGGGAAAAGTGCAAAAAGAATTACTGGGACGCGGGCGTTCGCATTTTCTGGCTGGATGAGGCTGAGCCCGAGTACGGCACCTACGATTTCAAAAACTACCGGTATTTCCTGGGCAGCAGCCAGCAGGTCGGCAACATCTATCCCCGTTGTTATGCCCAGGGGTTTTTTGAGGGCATGCGGGAAAGCGGGATGGACCGCCCCGTCAACCTGCTTCGCTGCGCGTGGGCCGGCAGCCAGCGCTATGGCGCCCTGATCTGGTCCGGGGATATCATGAGCCGGTGGGAGGACTTCCGCCGGCAGGTCTGTGCCGGCCTCAGCATGGGCTATGCGGGCATCCCCTGGTGGACCACGGATATCGGCGGATTCCACGGCGGCCGGCCGGAGAGCCCGGAATTCCGGGAGCTGCTGGTCCGCTGGTTCCAGTGGGGATGCTACTGCCCGGTGATGCGCCTCCACGGGGACCGCCGCCCCGTGGAAAAGGTCTTCCGCCGGGACGGCACGGAAGTGCTGTCTTCCGGAAGCGGCAACGAAATCTGGAGCTGCGGCGAAGAAGCGGAGCTTATTCTGGAAAAGTATCTGCGCCGCCGGGAGGAATTAAGGGATTATATTCGGGATCTCATGCACACTGCCCATCTTCAGGGGACTCCCCTGCTGCGGGCCATGGCCTACGAATTCCCGGAGGACGAAGCCTGCGCAGGCCTGAAGGATCAGTATATGTTCGGCAGCCGGTATCTGGTGGCTCCGGTGCTGTATGCCGGCCTGCGACGGCGGGACGTCATGCTGCCGGCCGGATGCTCCTGGCGAAACGTGGATACAGGTGAAACCTACGCCGGCGGCCGGAAGGTCACCCTTCCCGCCCCGCTGGACCGGATTCCCGTGCTGGAACGGATATAGCTTCTTCTTCCCCCGGAAGCCACCCCCGGATCCCATGCTGAATGAATCCGGCGGAAGCGTGATATTTGCGGTATGTACCCATCCCGGTGATGAATACCTTATCTGAAGCAGCCTCCTTTGCATGCGGCAGGCCCCGGTGCCGCCTTGATTTGTGAGCAGGAGAACGGGCAGAGAGGATGACAATGCCGATGAAAGTCGCCATCGTTGAGGACGAAATCAGGATCAGGGAAGGAATTGAAAAGCTCCTGAAGAAGCTGAACCGCGATTACGAGATTGTCGCCGTCGCGGAAAACGGCGACGACGGGCTGAAACTGATCCGTGAAACGAAGCCGGATATCGTCATTACGGATATCTGTATGCCGGTCATGGACGGGCTGGAGATGCTGAAAAGGATGACTTCTGAGGGGCTGCACGCGAAAGCGGTTGTGCTGAGCGCCTATTCCGATTTTGAGTATGCCCGGTCCGCCATGAAATACGGGGTAACGGAATACCTGCTCAAGCCCACCTCCCTGATGGATTTTGAGCAGGCCATGGCGCACGTCGAAGAGCAGGTGATGCTTGACAGGAGCCGGAAGCCGGCGGAGATCGGCAGCATCGACCAGGTATTCAGGGATCTCCTGCTGGGGAGGATGAAGGCCACCCCTGAACTGGAAAGCTACCTGAACAACAATTACGGCATCCGTTCCGACAGCCGTTTTACGCTGATCCTGTGCTGTCCCGGCAGCCCTTTCGAAGAAAAAACCAGGGAATACGGCAGCCGCCTCGGCCGGGTTCTTCCCCTGTTTTCCCAGTGCAGGTTTGTGACCGTTGATTTCTCCTACCGCAAGGTGCTGGCAACCGTTGCGTATGATTATGCCGGCCCCGGCGGCGTGCAGTCGATCCTGCAAAGCCGGCTGGACGACCTGGGGCCGGTCGCGGCGGTCTGCTGCGCGGAAACGACCGGGCCGTTTTCGCTTCACGACGCCTATGAAAAAATGTTTCCCTACCTGGACTGGAATATCGCGCAGGGCGGAAGGACCGTCATCCGCTGGCCGGAGGTCGCGCAGGTCAAAACAGAATCCTGCATTTATCCGATGGAACTTGAGAACCGGATGAGGGCCGCCATGTACGCGTCCAACGCGGACGAAATCGCCGCGGTCCTGCGGGAATTCGGCGCCTGTTTCCGGGACGGGAAGGTTTACCAGCCCCGGGAAATCAAGGAATGCTATGTCCGCTTCCTGTGGCTCATCATCTCTTTCGCGAAGGAAACCGGCGGAAACCCGGACCAGACGGTGGACCGCCAGAAGCTTCTGACTGAAATCATGGACGCGAAAACCCGGGAGGAGCTGGAACGCGTCGCCGAAGGCATCACCGCCTGCCTGGCGCCGGCGGAGGCCGGCGGCAGCGTATCGCACCTGACCGTGCGGAAGGCCATCGGACTGATCCGGGAATACTACCAGGACGGTATCACCCTCGACGAGATCAGCCGCCGGCTCCGGGTGACGCCGGAATACCTCGGAACGCTCTTCCACCGCGAGGTCGGCATGTCCTTCAGCACCTACATCCGCAACGTCCGGATCGACAAGGCGAAGGAACTGCTTTGCGGAACGCAGCTGAAGCTGTACGAAATTGCGGAAAAGACGGGTTATTCCGATCCGAAGTACTTCAGCAAGGTTTTCCGGGAGGCGACCGGGCTCACGCCCGCAGAATACCGGAAGAACGACCAGGCTTCGCGCTGATCCCGGCGCGAAGCCGCTTCACCGCATACCGGTGGAGCGTTTTTTTTGCAAACGACTTTTGATTTTTCCTCTTTGTTTAGTTTTTTCGCTTTGATCCCGGTTTCAAAACGGCTATCATGAATTATGGAAGGGGGGAATCGTTTTGAACCGGATCAAAGCGTTCTTCAGGCACGACAACATCGGCCTGCTTTTCGCGCTGCCCGCGGTCGTCTACATGCTTGTTTTTGTCGGCTACCCGATCGTGCATAATATCATCCTCGGTTTCCAGGACGTCGACGTGATGAACTTCCTGCGCGGACAGAAACATTTTATCGGTTTCGGGAATTACGTGCAGCTGTTTCACGACGAGGTCTTCTTCAAATCTGTCGCCAACACGTTCGTCTTCACGGTCAGCTGCCTGGTTTTCCAGTTCCTGATCGGTTTTGCGCTGGCGCTTTTCTTCAACCGGAAGTTCTCCATCGCCCGGCCGGTCCGCGGGATCCTGATGATGCCCTGGATGATCCCGATGACCGTTACGGCTCTGATGTTCAAATTCATGTTCTCGACCAAGGTCGGCGTCGTCAACAACATCCTGACCGGCCTCGGGATCGTACCTGAAAACATTGAATGGCTGACGGACCAGGGCATCGCGATGATTCCCGTCATTATCACCAACATCTGGATCGGCATCCCGTTCAACATGATCCTCATTTCCACAGGCCTGACGTCCATTCCCGGCGAGCTGTATGAAAGCGCGTCCATCGACGGGGCCGGCCGCTTCCAGCAGTTCACGCGCATCACGCTTCCGCTGATGCGCTCCACCATCGAGTCCATCCTGGTCCTCGGCTTTATCTACACGTTCAAGGTATACGACCTCGTCTATGTCATGACGTCGGGCGGCCCGGTCAATTCCACACAGCTGATGTCCACCTACTCGTACAAACTGTCCTTCGACAATTTCCTGTACAGCAAGGGTTCCGCCGTCGCCAACGCGCTGCTGGTAATCCTGCTCCTGGTCGGCGTCGTCTATGTCAGGATTACCTCCAGGGGGGAGGAAGCCTATGAATGACGTCAAAATGAGCCGCGGCCGGAATCTCCTTTTCTGCGCGCTCGCGGTGCTGATCGCCCTGGTGCTGCTCTTCCCAATGCTGTGGATGCTGAACACGTCCCTGAAAACGGAAGCCGAAATCTTCCAGAACCCGCCGACGCTTTATCCGCATACGCTCAACCTGAAATCCTACATCGCGCAGATCGAAACCGGCGATTTCAACATGTTCCGGTCCTTCTTCAACAGCCTGGTCATTTCCATGGGTTCCATGCTGATCGCCGTGGTGCTGGCGGTGCCCGCTTCCTACGCCATCGCGCGCTACCGGTTCAAGGGCCATAAATCCGTGCTCCTCGGCTTCCTGGTGACGCAGATGCTCCCGGTTTCCGTGCTGCTCACACCGATGTTCATCATGTTCCGGAACATGCACCTGTACAACACATGGGGCGCGCCGATCCTGGCGGACGCGACGATCGGCATCCCGTTCTCGGTGCTGATCCTCAAGAACTATTTCGCCTCCATTCCCCGGGACCTGGAGGAAGCGGCGTATATCGACGGCTGCATGCGGTTCGGCGCGTTCATGAGGATCCTGGTCCCGGTGGCGAAACCGGGCGTGGCCGTCTGCGCGATCTTCTCCTTCCTGTACGCCTGGGGCGACCTGGCCTACGGCATGACCTTCATCCTGGAACAGCCGATGCGCCCGATCACAGCCGGGATTTTCAACTTCATGGGACAGTACGGCACCAAGTGGAGCTACCTGTCCGCCTTCGCGGTGGTTTCCATGATCCCGGTCGCCATCATCTTCGTCTTCATGCAGAAGTACATTATTGCCGGCATGACCGCGGGGGCCGTCAAGGGATAAGGATACAGCCTTCGGATCCGGTGCGCTGCCGCACCGGATTTTCGTTGTGTTTTCCGCGCGGCTGCGGTACAATGTCCCCAGATTTTCAGAGGTGATATACGATGCGAACGGCAGGCGGAAAAAAACGCTCCATGCGGCAAATGCTGATCAAGCGCTTCAGCATCCTGACCGCGGTCATGATCACGCTGATCTGCGCCTATATGGCTTACAGCTTCGCCGTCACGCTCAGGCGCGGCACGGAGGAGCTGGCGGATATCAACATGAAAGCCGCGGAAAGCATCCTGAGCATTCGCTTCAGCGAATATGAAAACCTGCTTTACCAGATGTATACCAACGACGACATGGTCGTCTGGTCGGACAATATCAACAACGGCGAGGACGCGGCCGTCAGCGTGAGCAAGATGCGCCGCTACCTGAGCACGGTGCTGAACTCCAACCGGTTCATCAAATCCATCATGGTCATCATGGACAACGGGCGCGTAATTACTTACGACCAGCTGACCTCCACCATCCATGAAAACTCCTGGATCAGCCGTTTCAGCCTGGGCAGTGACGAAATGTACCGGATCGCTTCGGCTGATTATACAAACCACGTCTGGCCCACGGAGTTCGGAACGCGTTTCGCCAACCACGATTACTGGCTTTTTCACATCGCGCACCGCATCGTCAATTACAAACAGCTGGAAAAGCTCTACGGCGTCATCGTGATCAGCGTCGACGAGCGCCTCCTGGAGGAAGTGATGCGGACCGTCAAGACGGAAGACAGCGAGGTCTACATCACCGACGAAACCGGACGGATCGTCAGCTGCGCCGATAAAAGCCTGATCGGGACTTCGTTCACGCCCGCCGCAGGAAGCGGCGTCGACCGGCTGGAAAACGGGATCCTGGGCTGGAACATCATCCGCGTTCACGACAACAGCCGTTACGTGCAGAGCCTGGTGGAAAAGCTGCTTCAGATCGTCGGGATGGGCGTGCTGCTCATGTTCGCCGCGCTTTTCATCATCAGCAAGATTTCCGGCAAACTGACGCGGGATATCGACGATATCGTGGAGGGCATGCAGCGGACGGACGAGGCGGGCATCCCCGCCCGGCTGCCGCGGAAAGGCGAAATGCTTTCGGAGATCGACGTGATCGCGAAGCAGTACAACCGCACGATCGACGACCTGGAAAAGGCGCTCCTGCGTGAAAAAACAGAGGCGGAAAACAGCCGGAAAGCGGAAATCCGGATGCTGGAGGCGCAGATCAACCCGCACTTCATCTATAATATCCTTGACACCGTCAACTGGATCGCCATTGAAAAGGACGAATACGATATCAGCAACGCGATCAGCACGCTGGCCTCGATCCTGCGCTACGCGATCAGCAACAGCGACAAGCCGGTCACCCTGCGGGACGAGGTCGACTGGCTGAAGAAATACGTTTACCTGCAGCAGTTCCGCCTGAAAAACAAATTCAGCTTCGAAATCCGGACCGATCCGGAAATCCTGGACGTCCGGGTGCATAAACTGATTATCCAGCCCTTCGTGGAGAACGCGATCGTGCACGGGTTCGACACCAAGCGGGAAACGTATACGCTGAAGGTCAGCATGCTGGCGGAGGGCGGCCGGGTGGCCATCACCATCGCGGACAACGGCAAGGGCATCTCGCCGGAGATCCTCGAAGCCCTCGGCAGCGGGGATGTGAAGGAGATCCGGGACAAGGCCGGCATCGGCCTGTCAAACGCTTTCCTCCGCCTGCACCGCTACTGCGAAGGGCAGGACGAGGTCAGCGTGCAAAGCGTGCCGGACGGGGGAACGACCGTGACCATCCGGTTCCCGATCACGGTTTCCCCGGCGGCCGGGAACGATTCCACGGAACATTAGTTTATTCCCCCTTTCTTAAGAAATTTTGAGTTTCTTTTTCTCCTGTTCAAAAACATAATAAGGCCAGAGTCCGGAGAATGGACAAAAATGAAGGAGGAGTCAAGAAAATGAAGAAGCTGTTAGGTATCCTGCTCATTGTCTGCCTGCTGACCGGCATCGCCGCCGCGGGCGCGTTCGCCGAAGGAGCTTCCGGCGACGTCGAGATCTGGTACTACTGGGAGACCGAGGGCCACCAGAAGGCGCTCAGCCACATCATCGAGGAGTTCAACGCCAGCCAGAGCGCCATCAAGGTGTCCGCCAAGTACGTTCCCTTCGCTGATTTCAAAAAGCAGCTGTCCATCGGCGCCGCCGCGGACGCCCTGCCGGACCTGGTGATCCTGGACAACCCCGACCACGCCGCGTACGCCGCGATGGGCGTATTCGCCGACATTACCGGCAAGTTTGACGTGAGCACCTACTATCCGGGCCCCGTCAACTCCTGCACCCTCGACGGAAAACTGTACGGCGTGCCCTTCGGAAGCAACGACCTGGTCCTGTTCTACAACGAAGACATGCTGGCTGCCGCCGGCTGCAAAGTGCCCACGACCTGGGATGAGCTGCTGGAAACAGCAAAAGCCTGCTCCAGCGATAAGGTTTCCGGTTTTGCCCATTCCTCCCTGCAGAACGAGGAAGGCACCTTCAACTTCCTGACCTGGGTATGGTCTGCCGGAGCGACCGCTTATGAAATGAACTCCGAAGGCGGTATCAAAGCCCTGACGCAGGTGAAGAAAATGGTGGACGAAGGCGCTATGACCCAGGAAGCCATCAACTGGACCCAGGGCGACACGATGAACCAGTTCATTTCCGGCAACCTGGCCATGATGATTAACGGCACCTGGCAGATTCCGACCATGCGTTCCGAAGTTCCGGACCTCAAGTGGAACGTGGCGCCGATTCCGCAGGACAAGGTGCAGGCTTCCGGCCTCGGCGGCGAGAACTATGCGGTCATCGCCGGCGGAAATGAGGAAGCTGCCATCGAATTCCTGAAGTATGCCACCAGCAAGGATGTCTGCCTGTATATGATGAATGCCATGGGTTACATCTCCTCCGACTCCACCATCGCGGAAGGCCAGTTCGAGGGGGATCCCGTCTACCAGGTGTTCGTCGATGAAATGAAATACGCCAATGCCCGCGGTCCGCTGCCGACCTGGCCGCAGATCTCCGACGCGATCTCGCTGGCCTTCAACGAAGTGATGACCGGCACTGATCCCGTTGCGGCCGCGGAAAAAGCGCAGGCAACCATCGACAGCATTCTCAAGTAATACGATCCTTGCCTTCCCGGGCCGTGGTTTTTCCACGGCCCTTTTTAAAAACCATCCGCAGGAAAAGGCTGCCGCGCGGAAGCCCGTTCCGCCGCGCCATCCCGGAAGATTTGAACGAGAGAGGAATTTGGAATGAACCCTGTGGTAAAGCCGCTGCCGCTGTCCGGCATGCGAATCACCGACCGCTTTTTTGCGCCGCGGATTGACCTGGTGCGGACGCAGATGCTTCCCTACCAATGGGAAGCGTTGAACGACCTCCTGGAGGATACGGAGCCCAGCCATTGCATCGAAAACTTCCGCCTCGCGGCAGGGATCAGCCGGGGAGAATACCACGGCATGGTCTTTCAGGACAGCGATCTTTATAAGTGGCTGGAAGCCGTCGCCTATCAGCTTTCCGTAACGCCTGATCCCGCGCTGCGGGAGGCGGCGGACAGCGCCATCCGCCTGATCGTGCAGGCGCAGGCCCCGGACGGCTACCTGAACACCTATTACCAGACCCACCCGGAGGAAAAGCGCTTCAGTAACCTGCAAAACAACCATGAACTGTACTGCGCGGGGCATCTGATTGAAGCTGCCGTGGCTTTCGCGCGGAACGTCGGCGACACCCGCCTGCTGTCCGTGGCCTGCCGTTTCGCGGACCTGATTGACCGCACCTTCGGCCCGGAGGAGGGCAAGCTGCATGGCTATCCCGGGCATGAAATTATCGAAATGGCGCTGGTCAGGCTCTTCCGGCAGACCGGCGAAAAACGCTATCTCATGCTGGCCCGGTATTTTATCGACCGGCGCGGACAGGCGCCGCTGTATTTCGAGGAGGAAGCGAGGCGCGACGGAAACCGCAGCTTCATCTGGAACGAAACTTACATGCGCTATCAGTACTACCAGGCCGGGAAGCCGGTGCGCGAACAGACCGCGGCCGAGGGGCACGCGGTTCGCGCCATGTATCTGTACAGCGGCATGGCGGATGTCTCGGCGGAAACAGATGATCCCTCCCTGCTTGAAGCCTGCCGGGCTTTGTTTGACAATATGGCCAGCCGCAGGATGTACATCACCGGTGCGATCGGTTCCACGCACATAGGGGAAGCTTTTACCTACGATTATGATCTTCCCAACGATGCCGTCTATGGCGAAACCTGCGCACAGATCGGGCTGTGTTTCTTTGCCCGGCGCATGCTGAACGCCCAGATGGACGGCAGGTACGCGGATGTCCTCGAGCGCGCGCTGTACAACAGCGTCCTGAGCGGTATGTCGCTGGACGCGAAAAGGTTCTTCTATGTCAATCCGCTTGAAGTCGTGCCCGAAGCCTGCGAAAAGGACGACCGGCTTCGTCATGTAAAGCCGCGGCGGCAGAAATGGTTCAGCTGTGCCTGCTGCCCGCCCAATCTCGCGCGCCTTCTGGGTTCACTTCCCTCCTATGCCTTTTCGGCCGGAGACGATACGCTGTATATGCACCTGTTTATCAGCGGGGATGTTTGCGCTGCACTGGCGCATACTGAGGTCCGCCTCAGCGTGGAAAGCGAATATCCGTGGGACGGCCGGATCCGCCTGGCTGTGCATACGCCGGGACAGTACGGCATCGCTGTCCGCATTCCCGGCTGGTGCCGGGGCTATGAGCTGAAGGTGAACGGCGAAAGCGTGCCTTCTGAGCCGGTCTCGGGATATATTGAACTGAATCGGTTATGGCGGGAGAATGATATCGTCGGCCTGGACCTGGAGATGCCTGTTTTGCTGATGAGGGCGAATCCTGCCGTGCGGGAAGATGCCGGAAAGCTGTGCGTCGTCCGCGGACCGCTGGTTTACTGCCTGGAGGAAGCCGATAACGGAAGCGGTCTCCATCTGCTCCGCCTGCCGCTCAATACCGTCTTTGAAGTGCGCGACGAACCGCAGCTGCTCGGCGGCATCCGGACCATCCGCTGCCGCGCGTTCCGCGAGAGCAGATCATTTGCGGAAGGACAGCTTTACGCGCCGGCCTGCCGGGCGGATGAAACAGCTGAAACGCAGCTGACGTTTATTCCCTATTTCGCCTGGGCCAACCGCGCACCGGGCGAAATGGCGGTATGGATCCGGGAAATATAGTTTTGCCGTTCAAATGAGAAAGGGGAATCATACCAAATCGGGGCTGCGATAT
>CAMOYA010000063.1 GCA_946629635.1 uncultured Clostridia bacterium | reverse complement strand
CTGCATGAGCACGGCATGGATGATGTCCGACCGGACCTGCTCCACACTGATGTCCGCGCAGAGCACGCCGACCTTCTCCCCGCCGACCTTGACGCACAGGCTGGAGGTATACACGTGGCCGAACTCATTGTCCATCGTGTCAAAGCCACTGGAAACCCCGCCTTTTTCCCAGGCTTCCCACATATAATAATGCAGCTTCGGATCCTCGTAGACCACGTCGCCCAGAAACAGGACCTCCCGACCGTCCTCCGTCGTCTTCGTCCCCATCGTCGGGTCGAACATGTAGATCATCGTATGATCCTTGCTCTCGTCCGGATAGATCAGGTAGACATAGCTCAGTTCAAACTGATCCCTGGCGTCAAAGAACACCGTGAACCATTTTTCAAAGCCATAGTTGGCATAAAGCCGTTTTCCCTCGAAGTCCAGATCGTCAAAGGGCAGATCCGTGCCGAAGGTTTTTCCCGGGTAATTCGCCAAGAAGTACTGCTCGAACGCGGCTTTGGTCTTCGGCAGATCCTCCCGGAAGTTCACCGGAACCTCCACCAGATCCGGATGCTCGCTGAACCACTGCTTCAGGTGGAGCATTTCATCGCCTTCCAGCTGAATCATGCTGTCCAGATACGCGTTCAGCTTTCGGAGGTTATTCTGGCTGTCCTCGTGAAACTGCTTCGTCTGAAAGGAATAGGCGACCAGACCGCTGACAACGATCGTGATCACCGCGAACAGGATAAACCGTATGCCAATCCTCCGGACCAGGCTCTGTTTTTTCATTCCGCCGCACCCCGCATTCAAGAATCCCGATGATCTTTCATTATACCATTGCAGGCTGCAAATCACAAGCTCCGTTTGCGCATCCGCTCTGCCGCCACGGTTGAACAAATCACGCCGGAAGGGTATAATATGCTCCGGTTCAAAGGATATCATTCTTTCAGTTGGAGGGGATTCTGTTGTCGGTCATCAGTCAGCTTTCTTCCCCGGTCATGTATCTGATCTGCGGGGGCATCGTTGCCTTTGTCGCGGTCATATGCGTCGTTTTCGCCGTCCGCGCGTGGCGCGCGGGAAAGGCGATCGGAATGAGCACCGCCGTGCTCCGGCGGGTGGTCACTTCCTCGGCTTCCTTTTCGGTGCTTCCGGCGGTCGGCATCCTGCTGGGCGTGATCGCCCTGTCCGGCGCGCTGGGGATCCCGTGGCCCTGGCTGCGGCTGAGCGTCATCGGCGCGCTGCATTATGAAACGCAGGTGGCCCAGGGCGCAGCGGAGCAGGTGGGAATTCATCTCTCCGGCAGCGAGATGACCGCCTCCGCCTTCGCAACGATCGCGCTGCTGATGTCCGTGTGCATCATGTGGGGCATGATTCTGAATCTGTTCCTGAACAGGAAATATACGCACCGCCTTTCCCGCTCCGGCGCTGAAAAGGGCGGCGCTTCCTTCGGGGATCAGGCGATGACCGCGATGTTCATCGGGCTGGTCAGCGCCTACCTCGGCTCCTATCTGGGGCTCTGGGTTTCGGGCGGCGGCGTTTTCAGATTTGCCGGCAGCATGGTTCCGCTGCTGACGGCCGTGTGTGCCGCGGCCGTGATGGGATTGCTGACGCTGATGGCGGAAAAGAAGCAGCTGAAGTGGCTGGAGGATTTTTCGCTGGCGCTGTCCATGCTGGCCGGGATGGCGTTTGCGGTGCTTTTGAATTCCTGGATATAAACTGTTTCCATCATTGACGTTCCATCAAGCAAAGAATACATTTCGCGCCTGCGGGCGCGACCAGGGCTTTGCTGTGCATGTGATCCGTTACCCAAATCAAAGATTTGGACGGATCATCATCCGATCGCCCTGGACCTTCGGGCCGAATCATTTAAATCCATGAGGAACACACAAGGAGCAAGATCATATGGACAAGAATAAAGCAATCGCTAAATACGAGCAGCAAACCCATCTTCTGGGGCGTGTGGCTTCTCTGATCACCCTGGTGATGCTGGTCGGGGCGCCTTTCCTGATCGGCAGCGTGCTCGGCGCGATGCCGGATCTGGCCGCAGTCGGCCGCGGGTTCCTGGCCGTCGGGCTGATCTGGACCGTATCCTCCGTCGTGGAATTCCTGGTCTATACGCCCATGCTGGGCTCCGGCGGCAGCTATCTGGCCTTCATCACCGGAAACCTGATCAACATGAAGATTCCCTGCGCGGTCAATGCGCGGGACCTGGCCGGTGTCAAGGCCGGAACAAAGGAAAACGAGATCGTGTCCACGCTGTCCATTGCCGTTTCCTCCCTGGTCACGATTCTGGTGCTGGCCGTGGGCGTCCTGCTGCTGCAGCCCCTGCAGCCCGTTCTGCAGAGTCCCGCGCTCCAGCCGGCCTTTGACAACGTCGTTCCCGCGCTGTTCGGCGCGATGGCCTACAAGTATTATCGGAAGAACCTGGGGCTGGCGATCTGGCCGCTGCTGATGATGAGCGCGCTGTTTATCCTGATCCCCTCCCTGCAGAGCCAGACCAGCATCCTGATCCTGCCCAGCGGCGCGCTGGCCATCGGTCTGGCCTGGATGAAATTCAGAAAGGAGTCGAAAAAATGAGCCCTTTCTTCATAATCCTGCTGTGCCTGCTTCTCCTGATCCTGATTCTGCTCGGAATCGCAGTGTACCGGACGCTGAAGCTGCCGGTCCGGAAGGCGGCCTATCAGCCGCCGGCGGCGGATGAAAGAGCCGCCCGGTACGCGGAAAAGCTGAGCCGGATGGTCGCCTTTGAGACCGTGAGCGTTCCGCAAACGAATCAGCGGGACAAGTTCCTTCCCTTTCATGCGCTGCTGGAGGAGCTTTTTCCCCTGGTGCACGAAAAGCTGGAGAAAACGGAGATCGACGGGAACCTGCTGTTTCACTGGAAGGGCCGGGACGCTTCCCGCCCGCTCGTTCTGATGAGCCACCAGGATGTGGTGCCGGCGGAGGGCGAATGGAAATATCCGCCCTTTTCCGGAAAGATCGCGGAGGGAAAGGTCTGGGGCCGCGGCGCTTCGGACACCAAGTGCAGCGTGATGGGATTCTTCCAGGCGGTGGAAGAGCTGCTTCAGGAAGGATATGAACCGGCGCAGGATGTTTACCTGTCCTCCTCGTGCACGGAGGAATGGAGCGGCGACGGCTGCGGAAAGCTGGTCGACGAGCTGAAGAAGCGGGGCGTGCACCCGTTCCTCGTCTGCGATGAAGGCGGCGGGATCATCACGGATCCCGTCGGCGGCATCCGCGGCAACTTCGCGATGGTCGGCGTCTTTGAAAAGGGCGCGGCGAATATCCGCCTGATCGCCCGGTCCCAGGGCGGACACGCCAGCGCCCCCGGAAAGCACACACCGGTCGCCCGCCTGGCGGATTTCGTCTGGACGTTTGAACACCGGAATCCCTTCCGGCGCAAAATGCTGCCGGAGGTGCAGGCGCTGTTCGAACAGCTGGCGCCCTATGCGCCATTCCATATGCGGCTGCTGTTCAGCAATATGTGGCTGTTCCGCCCGCTGCTGGTCCGGGTGCTCCCGATGCTCAGCCCCCAGGCCGGCGCCATGCTGCAGACCACGATCGCCTTCACGCGCGCGTCCGGCTCCGATGCTTACAACGTGCTGCCCCAGGAAGCTTCCCTCGGCGCGAACATGCGCTTCATCCCCCATGAAAACATGGAGAAGAGCCTGAAGAAGGTCCGGAAGATCGCCGGGCAGAACGGTCTGGAGGTGGAGGTCATCCGCTCTGTGGACGCTTCCCGCAGCGTGGATATTCATGGCGAAGGCTTCGGCCTGGTTCGCCGCGTGATCAGCGAAACCTTTCCCGGACTGGAGACCTGCCCCTATATCATGACCGGCGCCACCGACGCGCGGACTTATGAGCCGATCGCGGATCATGTGGTGCGGTTCGCCCCGGTGATCTACGGTCCGGAGCAGATGAAGGGCATGCACGGACTGAATGAAAACATCGGGTATAACTGCCTGCCCGGCGCGGTGGATTTTTATCGGAATCTGATTCAGGAAAACGCATAGATCCCTTGACGCAAAAATGCCTGCCGAACGTGGCAGGCATTTTTGCCGGATGGAACGAATTCGACGTCCGATCGCATTCCCCCTTCGGCGGCCCTTTGGACCGCCCGGGAGAGTTTTCTGATTTCCTTACGGATTGGCTTCGGCCAGGGCCGCGAGGGCGGCAGCCAGATCGCCGCGGGTGGCTTCCGTCAGTTCGGACACCGGGAAGGTGATCCCGGGCAGGGTCTTTTCCCCGGCCTTCGCCCAGACTTCGCACAGGGCCAGCAGGCGTTCCCGCGTCAGCACCGTGTTTTCATCCTCGACAGCCGCTTCGGCAGCCGGTTCTGCTTCCGCGACGGTTTCCGCTTCTGCGGTCGCTTCGGCTTCAGCCGTTGCTTCCGCTTCAGCCGGCGTCTCCGCTGCGGTCTCTTCCGCCGCGGGCGCAGCTTCCGCAGCTGCTTCCGCCGCAGGTTCCGCTTCCGTTGCCGCTTCCGCGGTTTCCTCTGCCGCGCCTTCCGCAGCGGCTGTCACCTCCGCGGCCGCTTCCCCGGCGGCTTCCGCTGCGGCCTCAGCCGCTTCCGCCGGCGCTTCTTCCGCCGCAGCAGCCGCTTCCGCCGGCGCTTCTTCCGCCGTAGCAGCCGCTTCCGCCGGCGCCGCTTCTTCCGCCGCAGGCTCCGATTCCGCGGTCTCCTCCGCCGCAGCTTCTTCCGCGGCCGGAGCTTCCGCTGCCGGATTCAGGCTCTTTTCCGCTTCCAGCAGCGCCTGAACGGCTTCCGCCCGCGCCGCCTGCTTTCCTTCCATGAGGCACAGGCTCTCCGCCAGCTCGCCCAGGGTGGCCTTGTCGCTGACACCGAATACATTCTCGCCCATCGGCATCATCAGGGAATGGTCCACCACGTACTGCACTGCCGCGAAATAATCGCTTTCGGGCTTCACGTCTTCGTAGATCTTGACATAGGGGGACAGCACGCTCTCAATGCTGCCCTGCGCGCCGTCCGTCAGAATGTACATCATGCTCTGCAGCTTCTGCTCGGAGGAGGACAGGTTCCGGGTCATGGTTTCCAGGGTCTCGTTCAGCTTTCCGTTTTCCGCCGTCAGGGTGCTGACCTGCTCGTTCAGGCCTTCCACCTGCTGATTCAGGGACTGGATCGTCTTCTCGGATTCCCGGTTGGTCTCCTGCAGGTTGTTGACCTCCGCCTGCATATCCCCCAGGTCGCGGTTCACATGATCCAGTGCTCCGTTCTTGTTGTTGACCACCAGCACAAACGCGACCGCGATGATCACAATCACGCAGCACAGCGCAATCAGCCATTTTTTCACTTGTTCTGCCTCCTTACGCTTCCGGTCCTTCCGCCGTCTCGCTTTTCACCTCGTCCGGAATCAGCTCCGCCGCTTCCTGGGCGATCTCCTCCGCCTGTTCCGCCGCCTCTTCGATGAATTCCGGCGCTTCAGGCTCTGCCTGCGGTTCAGCGGGCTCTTCCTCCGGTTCTTCCGGCGCTTCGGGTTCTTCCGCGGCTTCCTCTTCCTTCTCCGCACCGATCAGCAGCTTATCGCCCGTGTTCGAAGGCAGGGTGTCCGTGTCGTTCCGCAGCTGCTCCACGATCCGGGCGCCGAAGCTGGCCTGAATATCCCCGACTTCACCCTCGAAGAGATGCTCACCGGTATCCGTGGCCGCCTGGCACAGGGCATCCATCAGCACGCGGATCTGATCCAGATAGTACCGGTAGCTTCCCGCGAAGGTCTGCACCGTATCCTTGATCATGTTCTGATTATCCTGCTTGCTGCGGGCGATCTCGTCCGACAGGGCGAGGCGCTTGTTCGCCGCCTCGCGCGCAAAGCCCTCCTCGGTGGTCTCGCGGACCGCGTCAATCTCCTGATTCTTCTGCTGATAGAGCTCCTTCAGGCCTTCATACTCCGCGATCGACTGCCGGGCCTGCTGCTGCAGCTGGGAAAGATCGGTTTCCGCAATCCGGTTCTCCAGCTCCCGGATCTTCTCCTGGGCTTCCTTCAGCTTGCCCCGGGTATCCGACAGCTGCTCCACCAGCTTGGTCTTTTCCTTTAACGCGTCCTCCGCCTTCTGCCGGAGCGCGGACAGCTGTTCTTCCATTGCTGCCAGTTTGCCTTTTCCAAACATATCCTCATTTCTCCTTTTTCCCGTCAGGATATTCTTTTGTCGCATTACCATTTATACTATACCGGAAAGTACATCCGCTGTAAACGGGATCACAAAAATTTAACAGTTTTCTCATTTTTTGCCCGGATCACAGCAGGATGTCCTTCCGCATGGCCGGCAGCGGCGCCTCATCCCCCAGGTAGAAGGAAGCGAAGCCCACCTGATTATAGCAGATGTTCTGGTTCGCCGCGGAATTGCGGTACCAGGGATCGTGCATCAGGCAGCGGATGCCGTACTCGGTCGGCGCGAGCGTCCGGACGATCACGATATGGCCTTCCTCATCCGTCAGGATCAGCTCCTCCCGCCAGTCGCCGAAGAGGTCCGCCTTCAGCGTCGGCGTACGCTTGCTCCCCGTCGAGATCAGCCCGGTGGTCAGATACGGTTCAAACTTCAGCGTGTCCTGGTCCGGCACGTGCACATCCGCGCCGTTGCAGGCGTAATGCGTCAGACCCGGACCGAACCATACGGCGTTCTCGCCCTGGGGAATGCCCCGCCTGCTGTCCGTCTCGGTCAGCACCCGGCCGTCCACCAGGCTCCGCACGCGGTTGCCGCATTCGGATCCGCCCGCCATCGCTCCCGGCCAGCGGTTTGAGAAGTTTCCGGCCACGGAGCCCTCGTCATCATCCCCGGAGAACTCGCCGAAGATCAGGGAGCTTTCGTGCACCAGCTCCCCGTCCCGCCATCTCAGCCCCCGGTTGGGGTCATGCGCTTCCGGTCCGGGCAGCCAGCCGAACTGGTGCCCCGTGTGCCGGTCGTCCAGCGTATATTCCTCGGTTCCGGAATAGATCCGGATGTCGCCTGCCGCGTTCACGGGCAGCATGGCGCTGCGGTCCCCGTGCTGCAGGCCGGCCCAGAAATTACCGGGTGTCCGGCGGATTTCATCCGTTGCGATATTCTCCCCGAATTCAGGCTGCTTCCCGGTGCCCGCCAGCATCGGCAGGATATCCCCGCACAGCACCCGGGGCAGCAGGTATTTTCCGTCTTCGGAGAGGCTGAGGTTCATGCCCTTGAGCACCACCTCGTCCCGGCCGTCCCCGTCGATATCCGCCATGTCCGCAAAATGGTTTCCCCGGGCCCGGTAAAGCTCCGGGCCTTCTCCCAGCGTCCAGCAGTGCGGATCCTCGGAGTCGAAGACCGCCGGCGGCAGGAGCCTGTTCCCCTGCATGGTGTATGCCGCAAAGGTCGTCCGCTGGTAATATCCCCGCTGGATCACGGCGTACCAGTTCTCTCCGTCCAGGCAGGCGACCCCGCCGGCATAGCGGTTGGCCCGGTTTCCCTGGCCGTCGCCCCATACCGGATACTTCCAGCGATGCGCCAGGAAGTATCCGTCCTTTTCCTGCATCACCTGCACCTTGTAGCTGTCCATGGTGTCCGCGCCGGGCAGCGGCTTCGTGATCGTGCAGAAATTGCCCCGCTGGGTCATGGGATCCAGCGCGAAATCATCCCCGTCGGCGGAAACATGGGTCCACGGGAAGGCATAGTCCACCGTATCCAGGATCACGCCCTGGTTTCCGTCAAACCCGATCGCCGTCACATATTCTTTGTGTCCGGGGCCCATGGGGCCGATATGATAGGACTTGATCCACGCCTTCTGCGCCGGGTCATTGGGCCCGTCGTTGTCCGAGGAGCGGATGGGAGACCGGTAGCAGATATCGAATCCGTTGAGGAGCGACCACTTTCGCTTCAGTTCCTCCGCGTTTCCTTCTTCAAAATCGCGGATGAACTGCTCCGTGGTGCACCGCAGGCCATCCTCCCCGCCCACGACATGCGCCGCGTCCGCGGGATACACCACGCACCCCGCCTGCGCGTCCCAGGAACCGACCCGGGTTCCGGCGGCGCTCTTCAGGATGATTTCCGCCTTGCCGTCCCCGTTGAAATCCTGCACATGCAGCATCGTTTCGTGATCATTGGAGGATTTGACGTTGTAGCCCATATCGATCCGCATCAGCAGCTTCCCGCTGAGCTTGTAAACGTCGATGTATTCCGGCGCGCTGAGATTGAAGTCGGACCGGTAAATCGGATCGGAGAACATGGGATCCGGACTCTCCGCCCGCCATTTGACGACGATCTCATACTCGCCGTCCCCGTCAAAATCGCCGACGCTCATGTCCTGCGTATGATATTCCGAGGACAGGGACGTTTCAATCGCCCCGGAAGCCGTGCGCGCAAAGGGCAGCGACTCTCCGCTGTCCAGCGCGCGGACATACCGGATGAAGGCCGCCTCCAGCTCCCGGTACATTTCCGCCGGGATCCGCCCGTTCTCCAGACGGCTTTTCACCTCGAACGGTTCGCCCAGCAGACGGGTCAGCCGCCCGCAGATGTCCGCGATCGTCTCTTCGCTCACGGTCTCCCCGTTCTCATACGGTTCCCGGAAGGCCCGCAGCAGGTCCATGTCCACCCGGTACCAGTCTTCCCCGTTGTCCAGGCGGAAGGCGGCCGGATCCGGCGTGCATCCCGGACCCACGGACACCCCGCGGTAGGTAAAATGGACCAGCGGCACCCGCTCCGGCGGCGGGCACAGGGGAATCCGGTGAACCGCCGCGCGGAAGGCCTGTCCCTCCGCGCCCGGCAGCGGAGAGAGCTCCGGCAGCATCGGCTCCTCGCGCGCGCCCTCGATCCCGTCGATCACGGGCGATACGGCGTAACAATCCCCGGAGGTTCCCTCCGGATCGATATAGCAGCAGGGCGTCGTGTTTTTCTTCACGATGCCCGGGTTTTCCGGATAGCCGCTTTCCGGCGGCACGTCCCGGGGCGTAATCTCCGCGATCCGCCGCCACGCTCCGTCCGCCTGCTTCCGGTAGACCCGCCAGGCGATGCCGTCCGGCTCGTTTCCCAGAAAGCGCCAGCTCAGGTACATTCCCTTTTCCGCCTGCGCGACGATCAGCCCGCGGTTCAGGCGTTCCATCTTCCGCATTTTTCTCCGTCCTCCCGTTATTCTGCTTCGTCCCGGAACAGCCATTCCATCACCTTCGGCTCATATTCCGCCCAGAAAACGCCGTCATGGATTCCCCTGGATTCGTGGTATTCATGACCCACGCCCTCCGCCTCGAGGAAGCGGTGGAAGCCGCGGTTCGGCTCGATCAGGAAGTCCTCCGACCCGCAGCACATATAGATCTCCGGAATCTTCCTGCCCTCCGCCTTCAGCTTCCGGACCAGCACCTCCGGATTGGTATCCCGCTCCGCCACGGTCTGCAGATCCCCGAAGCACCCGGCATAGTACGCATAGTTGGCCAGCACGTCTTTGGATTCTTCGCCCGGCTTCATTCCCGCGATCTGATGAACGATCAGCGCGGCGGACAGTCCCGCGATCTTGCTGAACCGGTCCGGATGCGCCAGCCCGGTATGGATCGCCCCGAAGCCGCCCATGGAGATGCCGGCGATATAGGTATCCTCCGGCTTCATCGCCAGGCCGAAGGTCTTCCGCACATAGTCAACCAGCTCGATGGCCAGCATCGTTTCATACTTGTGGCCCGTCGCTTCGGCATCCAGATAGAAGGAGTTTTCCGCGCTGGCGCTGAACACCGCCACGTTGTAGTGCTGCATCATCCATTCCGGCACCCAGTTCTCGGCCATTCCCGTGTATCCGTGCAGGATGAACAGCGCCTTCGTCGGCCGCTTCTGGTGCACGTTCAGCGTGCGGGGGCCGTCCCCCTGCGGGTCGTTGGGGATGCTGGCAAAAAAGATCGTTTTTCTCGCCAGCGCCGGGGAAAAGTACTGAATCTGAAAGTTTGCCATGTCTTCTCGCTCCTTTTTGATGATCTGTCTTTGCATGACCGGGGTGCTTCAGCCCCCTCAGTTGTTCCCAAGCACTTCCTGCATCGCGGCGGCAAAGGCGTCCGCGCCCGCCCATCGGTAAGTAAACTCCCGGTCCGGGGTCAGATAGAACCCCTGCCCGAAGTCCGCGTTCTTCCGCCCGTGGTCGATCTCCGGATTCCGGATTTCCAAGGTGCCGGTATGATACAAAATCATATCATTCATTCCTCTGCCGGTTATTTTCGCGGGTTGTACGGAGTGAAGGCGCTTTCCCGTCCCATGGCTTCTTTCCCGGGATGATCAGTGGATGATCGCCTCCACCACAATTCTGAGCAGGAACAGCCCGCAGATCACCCAGGTCATATGATTGAACTTTTGGCTTTTGCCCGCAAACAGGTTGATCAGCACATAGGACAGGATACCGAACATAATCCCGTCGGAGATGCTGTAGGTGCAGACCATGAACAGCACGCACAGAAAGGCAGGAATAACCCATGCGCAGGCAAACCGTATAGGCGAAGAAAGCATTCAGTCCCATGCCCGCGGAAAGCCCGATCGGCAAGTTCGCCAGAAAGCCCATCGCCATCGTCGCCAGTGCGGACGCAATGGCCGTCGCCGCAAACACCTTGGTGAAGTCCATCCCGGCGCTGGCAAGAATCGTAGGATTGATCACCAGAATATAGGCCATCGTCATCCCGGCAACAATTTCCGTCCGGATGCTGGTGCCTGCTTCCCTGAGCTTAAAGCGCCTTTCCAGATACTTCATCGTCTTACCTCTTCCGAGACCTGGGGACGGTTCCCCGTCTCATTTTTGGGTTTGTCGTCTCTCTCTTCAGGTATCCTTCCATGAATTTCTTCATCATCTCATTGGTCAGGCTGTGATCCGATGGCTGCAGAATGATATCCTTTCTTTCCACCCATTCCGCATATCCCAGCTCCCGGTCGTCCCGGTGGATCTCTGTGGAGCCGTCCACATCACAGTAAAAGCCCATCAGAATATCTGAGGCGATTCCCCAGGGCTGGGATTTGTAATAACGGATATTCTTCACCCGGAGCCCGGTTTCCTCCATCACTTCCCTGCGGACGGTCTCCTCGACCGTTTCGCCGATCTCCGTAAAGCCCGCAATCAGCGCGTTGTGCCGGAAGCCGCTCTTATACTTTGTGATCAGAATCCGGTCGCCGTTGATGACGCCGACGATCACCGCCGGATTGATCCGGGGATAGATCCGGTTTCCGCATTCAGGGCACACCATCGCTCTTTCATCGGACGCCGGCACTGTCCGCCGCCCGCACGCACCGCAGAAGCGGCTGGTGGTATACCATTTCCACAGATGGAAGCCGGTGTAGACGATAAAGATGTCCAGAT
>CAMOYA010000062.1 GCA_946629635.1 uncultured Clostridia bacterium | reverse complement strand
AATGGATGAAATCAGCAGGCTGATTGAGGCGGGAGACCTGGCGGAGCTGCTCGGGCGGATGCGGGACGGCGCGCTCTCCGCGTATCCGACGGACGCGAAGGAGGACTGGGCGCGGCTGGCGGCAAGGCTCGGAAGGGCGGAGATGCTGGAGGCGATCTGCGGCGGATGCCATGGAATGAGCTATCCTCCGGACGCGGAAGGCGGAACGATCCTTCATCACGCCGCCCGGAGCGGGGACCCGGCCACGATGGCCTTTGCCGTGCGGGTGCTGGGCTTTAGCGCGGACGAGGGCGACGACCGGGGCGTCACGCCGCTGGATCTGGCCAGGGAAAAAGGCGCGGATGCGCTGCTGGCGCTGGAGAAGATCAGCGGAATCCGGCTGCGGGAATGCTACCGGAACCCGGTGATCCGGGGAATGCATCCGGACCCTTCCATCCTGCGGGTTGGGGAGGATTACTGGCTGATCAACTCCACCTTCACGATGATGCCTGCGCTGGAGATCAGCCACAGCCGGGATCTGGTTCACTGGGAGACCGCCGGCCATGTGTTCACCGATCCGGCCGAGGCCGGCGTGGAGGGCCTGCCGGGCGGATATGGATACTGGGCGCCGGACATCTCCTTCTATCAGGGAAGGTACTGGGTCGTGGCGACGCTGCGGCGGGATACGCCGCCATACCGGATCCAGATGATCACCTCTGCGGAGGATCCCCGGGGTCCCTGGGCGCCGCCGCGGTTTCTGCCGGCGGACGGCATCGATCCCTCCCTGTTCACGGATGCGGACGGGAAGCGGTACCTGGTCGTGAATCCCGGCGTGCGGATCGCCCGGATCAGCGACGGGGGCGAGATGATGGAGGAGCCCCGGATGATCTGGATGGGAACGAACCGCTACAAGAGCGAGGGACCGCACATCATCCGGAAGGACGGATGGTATTACATCTTCCAGGCGGAGGGCGGCACGGGAAACGGTCATATGATCTCCTGCGCGCGGGCCCGGCATCTGGAAGGTCCCTATGAGCACTGCCCCTTCAACCCGATCCTCGGCGGGAAGCGCCGGGGCGCGTATATCGCCAGAGGCGGGCACGGAAAGCCCTTCCAGCTGGCGGACGGCCGGTGGGCCATCGTCTACCTGTGCGGGCGGAGAATCGGCGGAAAGAGCCTGATGGGCCGCGAAACGGCGCTGGATCCGCTGGAATGGACGGCGGACGGATGGCCGATGGTCAACGGGCTGCGCGGCCCCTCCTGCCTGCAGCGGAAGCTGCTGCCGGACGCGGCGGTGGAGCCCGGGGAAACCGACGGGCAGTGGCTCTGTCCCCGGGAAGACTGGAAAACGTTTGCGCGGATCCGGGAGAACGGGATCGCCCTGGACGGCGGCGCGGAGCTGAGCGGGAAGCACGGAGCGCACCTGCTGCTCCGCCGGCAGACGGAAAGCCGGGTGGAGCAGCGGGCGGACGTGGACGTGAGCGGCATGGCGGAGGGCGGCGAAGCCGGCCTGACGGGATATTACGACGAGGACAGCTGGTACATGCTGAGCCTGAGAAGGACCGCGCAGGGTGCGGAGGTGCTGCTTCGGGAGCGGATCGGCGAGGAAAGGCGGGAAACGCGCCTGGGCCTTCTCTCCGGAACCCGGGCGACCCTCCGGATCCGCGGCGAAGGGCTCGAACGGGAAGCCGGCTGCGCGGAAACCGGGGAGACGGCGCGGCTGTCCGTCGGTTACCTGGCGGACGAGGGGCTGCCGGGGAAACGCTTCACCGGCGCGTGCCTGGGCCTGGCGGCCGTGGGACGCGGGGAAGCGCGGTTTGAAAACATCGGGGAGACGATGACGGAATGAGTGAAAAGGAAGTTCGGCGGCCGCGGGTGGTGCTGGTCTCCGTCGGTTCGTACGGCCAGAAGTATCTGGATGAAATGACGCAGCATGACGCGGGCGGCGATGTGGTCGGTATCGTGGACGTGGCGGAGAACCTGGCGGACCGCTTTCCGGTGATCCGGGAGAAGAGAATCCCCGTATACCGGAGCCTGCGCGATTTCTTCGCGGAACGGCAGGCGGAGCTGGCTGTGATCTCCAGCCCGATTCATCTGCACGCGGCCATGGCGGAAGAGTGCCTGGAAAAGGGCGCGAACGTGCTGTGCGAGAAGCCGCTGTGCCTGACGGAGGCGGAAACGCTGCAGCTGGCGGACCGCGCCCGGGAAACGGGACGGTTCCTGGCCCTCGGATGGCAGCTGAACTATGACCGGGCGATCCTCTCGCTGAAGCGGGACATCCTGGACGGACGCTTCGGCAGGCCGCTCCGGATGCGCTGCGTGCACGCGATGCGGCGGGGCAGAAATTACTACGCCCGGAGCGGATGGGCCGGAAGGATTACCGCGGACGGCTGGGAGGTGCTGGACAGCCCGTTTATGAACGCATGTGCCCACAACTTCCAGATGATGACCTTTCTGCTGGGCGAAAGCATGGAGACGGCGGAGGATGTGGCGTCGGTCAGCGGCGAGCTTTACCGGGGGAACCCGGAAGTGGAGAACTACGACATCGCGGCGCTGCGGTTCACTACGCGCCACGGGACGGAAATGCTCTACTACACGGCGCATCCGCTGGAAACCCGGAACCTGGGGCAGGACGGGGAGGCCCGCTTTGAGCGGGGCACGCTGACCTGGGGAAAGGGAAAGCATTTCATCATGCGGACGGATGACGGGCAGGAGATCGACTACGGCGCGGACGGAAACACCCCCATGATGCAGAAGCTGTACGACGCGATCCGGTGCACCCGGGAGGGGGAGAAACCGCTGTGCGGGCCGATGGCGGGGCTCTCTCACCTGCACGCGGTGCGCCTGGCGCAGAACCTGCCGGTCCGGGACGTGGATTCCGCCCATGTCCGGTGGATCGAGGAGGGCGGAGACGCCTTCCCCTGCGTCCGGGACCTGGAGGATGTCTTCCTCGCATCTGCCCGGCAATGGGCTTTGCCCGGGGAAATCGGTCTTTCCCTGTAAAAAACCGAATTATCGGCGGAGAACCGCTGATAAAATAAATCTGCAAAGGAGAACCCAACCATGAAGAAACTTGTATCCCTGCTTCTGGTCCTGATGCTGCTTGTGGCCACGCTGGCCGTCGGCGCGGTGGCGGAGGACAGCAAGCCCTACGCCGGCGTGAAGCTGACTTACTGGGTCAAGCTGCACGAGAACCTGGATGCTGCCAAGGTGACGAACATGGCCGAGACCCGCTGGTACGAAGCCGTGAAGGAAGCTACCGGCATCGAAATCGAGTTCATCCATCCCGCCGCGGGACAGGACGGAACCGAATTCAATCTGCTGACCGCCGTGCCGGACGAGATGCCCGACATCGTCGAATACAGCTGGACCGCCTATCCCGGCGGAGCGTCCGCGGCGATCGAGGACGAAGTCATCATCTCCCTGAACGACGTGATCGCCTCCGGCAAGGCCCCGAACCTGAAGAAGATCCTGGACAACGAAGTGGCCATCGACAAGGCTGTCAAGACCGCGAACGGTGACTACTACGTATTCCCCTTCCTGCGGGGCACGACCTACGAGAACAACAACTGCCTGTTCACCTCCGGATTCTATATGCGGGGCGACATCCTGAAGGAGCTGAACCTGGAGGTTCCGGAAACCATCGACGAGTGGGACACCGTGCTGCACGCCGTGAAGGCGGCCCATCCGGACATGATCCCCTTCATCACCCGGACCGAGTGGATGAACCAGATCTTCACCCCCGGATTTGACAACTACTGGGATTACTATGTGGAAGACGGCGTCGTCAAGAACGGCCTGACCGAGGACAGCCACTTCGCCTATCTGCAGAAGATGGTCGAGTGGTACAGGGACGGCCTGCTCGATCCCGACTACCTGACCCATACCAAGGCCGGCGACGGACGCGGCGTGATGGCGGCGGGCAATGCTTTCGCCACCTATGATGCCTGCGGCGGCGGCGCCAGCAACATCTTCCCCTACCTGCTCGAGGCGGGCCTGATCTCCGACGAGAGCGACATGGTGACCACCGTGCCGGTGACCTCCGAGAAGGGCAAGAACGCGAAGTTCTCCAAGATGAACGGCCTGTATGACGCTTCCGGCTCCTCCGCCGCGATCTCCAAGCGGCTGGCGGACGAGGGCGGCGAGAAGTTCGACGCGGCGGTTTATCTGCTCGACTGGATGTATTCCGACGAAGGCCATATGATCAACTGCTTCGGCATCGAGGGCGAGAGCTACAACATGGTTGACGGCTATCCGACCTTCACCGACGTGGTGCTGCACAACCCGGACGGCCTGAACGTGGCGGCTGCGCTGAGCCTGTATGCCCGCGGCCATCAGAACGGCCCGGTGGTTCAGGACACCCGCGTCAACGAACAGTACTACAGCTATTCCGCGCAGGTTGCCGGCATGCAGCTGTGGACGAAGACCGACTTCGGCAAGTATATGTATCCTGCCGGCGCGGCCATCGCTACCGAGAATGCCGATGATTTCGCCACCATCACGGCGAACGTGAAGACCTATCGGGAAGAGATGGAAGCCAAGTGGATCACCGGCCAGGAAGAACTGACCGAGGATGCCTGGAAGGCGTATGTGGCTCAGCTGGAATCCTATGGACTCGGCCGGGCGATTGAATATAAGCAGGCGGCTTATGACGCTTTCATGGCGAACTGAGTAATTACTCCGGGAATGGGGCGCGTTTGCGCCCCGTTCCCGGACCCCCTTCGATGGGGAAAACGCCGGGCCGAACCGGAGGGAGGGCTCCGCCCAGCGCTTTTCCCGGAAACCGATGAACACGGAGGAAGATACTACCATGCAATGGGCTGAGAAAATCATTTCCCTGACCGACATGAGCCGCCCGGAGATGGCGGAGGCCGCGGCGCTGCTGGAAAAGGGCGACCGGGAAGGCTGCGCCGGAAGAATCATCGCGCATTTCCGCACCCGGCAGACGCCCGTTTATCTTTTCACCGCGGACGATCTGCGCAGGAATGCGGACGAAGGCCTGATCGAAGACGCGGAGGAGGTCATGCGCCACCGGATCTACGGGTACACGTTTCCGGGTGAGGTCGACTGGCACTTCAATCCGACGGACGACGCGGCCCACGACAATGAGTGGAGCTGGTCCCTGTACCGGTTCATCTTCTGGCAGCCGCTGGCCCGGGCGTACGCGAAAACGGGGGATGAACGGTATCCCGCCGAGGCGGTCTCCCTGCTGCGCGGCTTCCTGAAGGCATGGCCGCTGGAGGACTTCCTCCGGGATGAGGAGGCGTACATCCAGCTGCACAAATATCCCAGCTATCCCTGGCGGCACATCGAGACCGCCATGCGCCTGTATACCGCCTTCATCCCGTGCCTGTGCGCTTTCCGGACGAGCAGCGCCTTTGACGAAGAGGCCTGGGCGCTGTATCTGGACGCCGTGGCGATGCACGCGGACTATCTGGTGACCCATTACACGAACCATGAGAAGAGCAGCAACTGGCTGACGATGGAATCCGGCGCGCTGCTGCAGACGGCGATCATGTTCCCGGAACTGAAGGGCGCCGGGGAATGGATGAAGCACGGGTACCAGCGCGTGATGCACGAGATGCGCTATTCCTTCGACAACGACGGGGTGCACATGGAGCGCACGAGCATTTATCACATGGTGGCGGCGATCAGCTACTTCCAGTGCACGCGCCTGTGCGAGCTGAACGGCATTCCGACGCCGCCCTACGCCCAGGAGACGATCACCCGCGCGTGCGAATTCATCCTGCGTCAGCTCAAGCCCGATTTTTCCACCCCGATGATCGGGGACGCGGACCGGGATGACCTGCTGGCCCGGCGGAGCGACACCTCCCTGTACGAGGGCATGAACCTCTCCATGGATCCGTACGACCTGAACGAGATGCGGGCCTGGTTCCGGCAGATGGCGGAATGGACCGGCCGCGGGGACTTCCTGTGGGTCGCGACGGGCAGGCAGCAGGGGCACGCGCCGCTGCAGCGCAACTTCTCCATGACCGAGGCCGGGATTCACATCATGCGGACCGGATGGGGAGAGGCGGACAGCTACATGCATATCCACGGCGTGCAGCTGGAGCGCGGGGAGAAGAGCACCCACAGCCATAATGACACAGGGCATTTCGAGCTGCAGATCGCCGGGGAGGACATCCTGCTTGACGGCGGAAGATATATCTATAACCAGTCCATATGGAAAAACTGGCGGCACTACTTCACCGGATCGCTGGCCCACAACACGCTGTACTGCGACGACCGGGTGATGGGCGAGGTGCCGGGGGTCAGCCGGGTGCGCGGGGTGCGGATGTTCCTGCACCGGTTTGAGGAAAATGAACGGTATGCGGTGATCGACGTGAGCCACAACGGATACGTTTTCACGGACGATCCGGTGTATCACCGGCGGGTGGCGGTCCGGCTGGAAAAGGACGTTTACGTGCTGGACGACCGGATCACCGGTCTGGGACTCGCGGAGCACGACTTCCGGCTGAGCTTCAATTTCGCCCCGGGAAAGCTGACGGAGGACGGGGCGGACTGGCTGTATGAAACGCCGAAGGGGCGGAAATACCGCTTCCGGACCGCTTCGGATGCGGAAACGGAACCGGTCCGGCTTGAAGGCAGCGAGGATCCGATCGGCGGCTGGGTCAGCTACGGATACAGCCTGCGGGTGCCCGCGCCGCAGATTCAGCTGCGGCGGATCGGGAAGGCGCCCTTCCGCGTGATCACGGTCATCGCGCCGGAGGGATGCCGGGCGGAGGTTTGCTTTGACGGGGAACGCGCGACGGTGACCCTCAGCGGCGCATACCGGACGGAACTGACCCTGGAGGGAGAAAAAATCGAAAGGAACGATCATCTGAAATGCTGAAAATCGGATTCTGTGCCAAACCGGACCAGGCCGCGGCCGTGGCCGCCGCCGGGTTCGATTACATTGAACTGCCGGTCAACTATATCGCCGGGCTGAACGACGCGGATTTCACCGCGTGCCGGCAAGTGCTTGCGGACGCGAACATTTCCGCGCCGGCGTTCAACCTGCTGTTCCCGAAGCAGATGCAGCTGCTGGAGGCGGGAACGGAGGATCGGGAGATCGCGGATTATCTGCACGCGGCGCTGGAGCGGGTGCGGGAGCTGGGTGGAACGACGGCGGTTTTCGGCAGCGGCAAAAGCCGGAACCGGCCCGATGCGCTGGCTTATGGGGAAGCGTTCCGCCGCCTGACGCAGGTGACCCGGCTGACCGGGGAGATTGCGGAACAGCACGGCGTCACGATCGTGATTGAACCGCTGAACCGCGGGGAAACGAACATGATCAACTCCCTCGGGGAGGGCGCGTGCCTGGTGGCGGCGGCAAACCACCCGCGGGTGAAGCTGCTGGCGGATTATTACCATATCGCCGTGGAGGGACAGCCGGAGGAGGATATCCTGCGCCTGGGCGGCATCGCCCACGCGCACATCGCGACCCGGGAAGGCCGCCGCGTTCCGACGGCGGTGGACGCGGGCTATGCGCGGATGTTCTCCGCGATGAAGCAGACGGGATACACGGGTCTGCTGAGCATCGAGGGGAAGACGGACAACCTGGCGGAGGACGGTCCGGCGGCGATCCGGATGCTCAGAAGTAAGTGGGAGGAAGCATAAGAAATGGCACAGGTGAGATACGGACTGATCGGATACGGCAAGATCGGAAGCCAGCACGCGGGCAAGATCCTGCAGGGCAAGGTGCCATCGCTGAATCTCTGCGCGGTGGCGGACACGGATCCCGCCCGCCTCGAGGCGGCCCGGAAGGATCTGGGGGAGAACGTGCGGCTGTTCGACTCGGCGGAGGCGCTGATCGATTCCGGCTGCGTGGATGCGGTGCACATCTGCACGCCGCACTACCTGCACCCCTCCCTGGCCATCCGCGCGCTGGAAAGCGGGCTGCACACCCTGGTGGAAAAGCCGGCCGGCGTGTATACGAAGCAGGTAAAGCGCATGAACGCCGTGGCAAAGGCTCATCCGGAACTGCGGTTCGCCATGGATTTCAACCAGCGGACGGATCCGGTCTACATCCGGGCGCGGGAGCTGGTCCAGGGCGGGGAGATCGGCCGGATCGTGCATACCCACTGGCTGATCACCAACTGGTACCGCAGCCAGAGCTACTACGACCAGGGCGGCTGGCGGGCAACATGGAAGGGCGAGGGCGGCGGCGTGCTGCTGAATCAGAACCCGCATAACCTGGATATGTGGCAGTGGATCGTGGGTATGCCCTGCCGGATCCGCTCCCAGGTTTACTACGGCCGTCACCGGAGGATCGAGGTGGAGGACGACGTGATCGCCATGGCCGAGTTTCCGGATGGCGGCATCGGCACCTATATCACGACCGTGATCGACGCGCCGGGCACGAACCGTCTGGAGATCGACGGCACGAAGGGCCGGCTGGTGGTGGAGAACGGGAAAATCCATCTGGACCGGCTGGAAATGGAGGAACCGGCGTTCAACGCCACGTGGACGAAAGGGCTGGGGAAGCCGAAGACGGAGTCCCTGGACATTCCCGTGGAAGGGGAATACACCTCCCACTGCGGGATCATGGAGAATTTCTGCCAGTCCATCCTGAACGGCACGCCGCTGTACGCGGACGGGCTGGAGGGCATCAACGGGCTGGAAATCTCCAACGCGATCCATCTGTCGGACTGGACCGGCGGCGGATGGGTGGATGTTCCGGTGGACGACGAGCTCTTCTGCGCAAAGCTGAAGGAAAAATGTGGCGGAACGCTGCCGGAATAACAGACAACAGGGAGGATACATCATGATCGGTGCGGGTGTGATCGGATGCGGCATGATATCCGGCAATCATTTTCATGCCATCAGCAGGCTGCCGGATGTGGCAGTCCGGGCGGTGTGTGACATCGACGCGGAAAAGGTGAAGAAGGCGGCGGAGGAGCAGCATGCGGACGCGGTCCGCGACTGGCATGACCTGATCCGCCGGGACGATATCGACGCGGTGCACGTATGCGTGCCCCACTTCCTGCACGCGGAGATTTCCATCGCGGCGCTGGAGGCGGGAAAGCATGTGCTGTGCGAAAAGCCGATGGGCGTGTCCGTCCGCGAGGCCGAAGCCATGAAGGCGGCGGCGGAAAAGGCGGGGAAGACGCTGACGATCTGTTTTCAGAACCGGTACAACGGCGCCACCGCGCGGATGAAGGAGATCATCGGCACAGGAAGCCTGGGACGGCTCCTCGGCGGAAGCGCCTTCGTGGCCTGGAACCGGGGAGGCGCCTACTATATCGACAGCCCCTGGCGGGGCGCGTGGAAAACCGAGGGCGGATCCGTGCTGATCAACCAGGCGATCCATACGCTGGATCTGCTCCGGTATCTGGCCGGTGATCTGCGCCTGAAGGGAAGCACCATGTCAGCCAAGCGGCTTTCCGGCATCATCGAGACGGAGGACACCGTGGACATGCTGCTGGAGGACGCGGAAGGCGGACGGTATCTTTTCTATGCCAGCAACTGCGGCGTATGCAACCTGCCGGTGCAGATGCACCTGAGCTTCGAAAAGGGCGAAATGCACCTGGACGGGGCGCGGCTGACGGTGAAGGGGCCGGAGGGAACGGCCTTCGAGGATTATTCGACGGCACTGGCCGTCGGGAAGGATTACTGGGGCAGCGGGCACGGACCGTTCATCGAGGATTTCTACCGCCGGATCGGCGCGGGCCTGCCGCCCTTCATCACCCCGGCGGACGCGCTGGAGACGACCCGCCTGATGGAACAGGCATATACCCGGGAAATGATCGTAAGGAGGCGTCCTGAATGAGTACGGTATCCAGGGCGGAGCGCGGCAAGGTGATCAACCGTCATCATATGCCCCTCGGCCGGCGAATCCAGCTGGATTTTCAGAAGAACTGGAAGCTATATCTGCTGTTCCTGCCGGTGCTGGTGTACTTCCTCGTGTTCAAGTACGCGCCGATGGCCGGTCTGGTGATCTCCTTCCAGGATTACAAGGCGGCCAAGGGCATCGCGGGAAGCAATTGGGTCGGAATGAAGCATTTCATCAACTTCTTCAATGATCCGTTCCTGCCAAGGCTTTTGCGGAACACCTTCACGATCGCGCTGTCGACGCTGATCTTTTCCTTCCCGTCGGCGATCGTGCTGGCGCTGCTGATCAATGAACTGCGTTCCCGGCGGATGAGCCGGACTGTTCAGACGATCAGCTATATCCCGCACTTCATCTCCGTGGTCGTGGTCTGCGGCATCATCCGGGAGCTGGTCAGCCGCTCGGGCGGTGTGACGATGCTGATGAACGTGCTGTTCGGCATGCCGGTGACGAACATGCTGTATGAGCCCAACTACTTCGTGCCGATCTATATCGTATCCGATATCTGGTCGAACATCGGGTGGAACTCCATCGTGTACCTTTCCGCGCTGACGGCAATCGATCAGGAGCTCTACGAGGCCGCCCGGGTCGACGGAGCCAACAAGTGGCACCAGATCATTCACATCACGATTCCGTGCCTGATTCCGACGATCGTGATCATGTTCATCCTCAAGGTGGGCAAGATGTTCGACGTCGGATACGAGAAGATCATGCTGCTCTATACGCCGCTGACATACGAGCGGGCGGACGTGATCAACACCTACGTCTACCGCCGGGGCTTCGCGGAGAACGTGAACTTCAGCTACTCGACGGCGGTCGGCTTCTTCAACTCGGTCGTGTGCTTCGTGCTGGTGTTCATCACGAACAAGATCACCAAGCGCATGGGCGGCAACAGCCTGTGGTAAGAAAGGAGGGGAGCATCCGATGACATCCATTGCGCGAAAACGGGAAAGCAAAAAGATTCAGATCCCCCTCGGCGAGCGGATCTTCTATATCGCGGATGACGCACTGATGATTCTCCTGTGCGTGCTGATCCTGCTGCCGCTGATCCATGTGGTGGCGGGCTCCTTCAGCGACGGCGCGGCCTACATGAGTCACAGCGGACTCCTGCTCTGGCCCCTCAAGCCCACCACCGCCGCCTACGAGTCCGTGATCGCGAACCAGAACATCTGGACCGGATACCGGAACACCCTGTTCATCGTGATCGTCGGCACGCTGCTGGACATGCTGTTTTCCCTGGTGGCGGCCTATGTGTTGAGCCGGAAAAAGTATATGCTCAAGAGCTTTTTCAACCTGATGGTCGTCTTCAGCATGTATTTCTCCGGCGGCATGATTCCCTTCTTCCTGGTGGTCAAGGGCGTCGGGCTGTACAAGTCCATCTGGGCGCTGATCCTGCCTTCGCTGATCAACGTGTTTAACCTGGTCATCGTCCGCACGGCGATGACGGGCGTGCCGGACAGCCTTGAGGAAAGCGCGCAGCTGGACGGCGCGGGGCATCTGACGATCCTGTTCCGGATCATCACCCCGCTGATCCTGCCCTCCGTTGCCGTGGTGGCCCTGTACTACGCGGTGTCCCACTGGAACAGCTGGTTCAACGCGATGCTGTTCATCAAGGACCGGAAGCTGTATCCGCTGCAGCTGGTGCTGCGGGAGATCCTGATCCTGAGCGACACCGACGAGGGCTATGTGATGAGCGAGACCATTCAGTTCGCCACGATCGTTGTGGCGACGATCCCGATTCTCTGCGTGTATCCCTTTATTCAGCGCTATTTCGTCAAGGGCATCATGGTCGGCGCGGTGAAGGGCTGATCAATAGGACAGTAAAGGAGGCAGACGCATCATGCGCATCCCCTATGAAACCATGCGGAAGGAATTTATCCGCGTGCTGAACAAATACGGCATTACGGGCGAGCGGGCGGAGCTTTCCGCCACCCTCTTTGCGGACGCCAGCCGGGACGGCATCTATACCCACGGGCTGAACCGGTTTCCGAAGTTTATCAAAAGCATCCGGGACGGATCCGTGGATGTGAACACCGAGGCGGAAAAGGAGGAAAGCCTGGGCATGCTGGAGCGGTGGAACGGCCACCGGGGCTGCGGCAATCTGAATGCGTACCGCTGCATGGAGAGGGCCATCGAACTGGCCCATCAGCAGACAATCGGCGTCGTCGCCCTGTCGAACACGAACCACTGGATGCGCCCGGGCAACTATGGCCTGATGGCCATCCGGGAGAACTGCATCGGCATCCTCTGGACCAATAC
>CAMOYA010000061.1 GCA_946629635.1 uncultured Clostridia bacterium | reverse complement strand
GACTACGGTTTCAGCCGGTTCGAGATGGGCTATGCCAGCGCCATCGCGACGATCCTGTTCCTGGTCATGATTCTCTGCAAAAAAGCAATCGCCGCGTTGCTGGGAAGGGTGGGTACCTGACATGAGTGAAATCAGCACAGTCAAGTCCAACGGCACGCTGAAGATGATCGACGGAAAGAAATTCCGCGGTTATCTGCAGGCGGATGAAACCGGCGCGGCCTTCTATCAGAAGGGGAAGAGCGAGCCGCTCGTTCAGTGGCATTATGCCCGCCTCCACCGGATGGACAACATCCGCCGCGGCGGCACCTCGACCCAGCTGACCGTTATCCTCAAGGATGACAGCCGCTATATCATTGAACTCGATCACGGCCTGAAGCTGTACAACTTCATGGACAGCCACTGGGCGGACAAGCCCGTGACTCCGCGGACGCGGGGCGACGAGCTCCACCGGCTGGCCGAGCTGCGCGGCGAAAAGATCCAGGTGCCGAAGAAGCATCTGATCACCCGCCGCCATCCGAACCGCTCCATCGCGGGCGACATCGGCATCTATCTGATGCTGCTGATCGTCGGCTTCGCGATGGTGTTCCCGCTGCTCTTCCTGGTCGGCTCCTCCCTGAAGCCGCTGGACGAGCTGTTCCGTTTCCCGCCGCCCGTCTGGCCCCAGCATCCGACGACGGACAACTTCTCCGATCTGTTCGTGACGATGGGCCAGAGCTGGGTGCCCTTTAGCCGGTATCTGGTGAACACCGTGCTGATCACCGCGCTGGGCACCTTCGGCCACCTGGTGATCGCCAGCATGGCGGCCTTCGTGCTGGCCAAGTATGATTTCCCGGGCGGGAAGACCTTCTTCAACGTGGTCACCACCTGCCTGATGTTCTCCGGCTACGTGACCGGCATTCCGAACTACCTGATCATGAGCCGCCTGGGCATGATCGACACCTACTGGGCGCTGATCCTGCCGGCCTTCGCCGCGCCGATCGGCCTGTTCCTGATGAAGCAGTTCATGGAAGGCCTGCCCACGGCGCTGATCGAGGCGGCGACCATCGACGGCGCCGGACGGTTCCGGATCTTCTGGTCCATCGTCATGCCGAATGTGAAACCCGCCTGGCTGACGATGATCATCTTCAGCGTTCAGGGCCTGTGGAACACCAGCGCGGCCACCGTGATCTATTCCGAAGCCAAGAAGACCCTGGTCTACGCACTGCAGCAGATCCAGGCCGGCGGTATCGCCCGTACCGGTCAGATGGCTGCGGCTCAGGTGATCATCGTGGCGGTTCCGATTCTGATCTTCGTGTTCAGCCAGAGCCGGATTCTGGAGACGATGGCGTCCTCCGGAATCAAGGACTAAGGTGCGAAGACGGGAGAACAGCATGAGGAGGGAAGAAAGAGTGAAAAGATTGCAACGGATCATGACGGCGCTGTGCTGCCTGATGCTGCTGGCCACCTCCGTGGCCCTGGCGGACGACGGCTTCAGCACGTCCTATACCTATACATATGACTACTGGGATGACGTGCAGGAATCCCCCGATGCCTACCGGGTCGTGGAAATGATCGACAGCACGACCCTGGGGCTGGACAGCCTGGGCGGCAAGCGGCTGAACCGTCCCCAGAGCCTGTTCGTCCAGGGCGACGATCTGTACGTCTGCGATACCGGCAACAACCGGATCCTGCAGCTCCGCCGGGAAGGGAACAGCTTCTCCGTGTCGCGGATCATCGATACGGTCTATGACGACAAGGAAGACTACGATCTGGCCGATGCATCCTATCTGCAGAACAAGGAATACGAAAAGATCGTGGCGGAATACAACGCCGCCAACAAGGATCTGCTGGAAATCCGGGCTGCGCAGGAGGCGGGTTTCGAGAGCACGGAGTTCACCTCCGCGATCTCCCCGCTGCTGACGGAAGCGGGCATCGACATCGAGGCGACCTCCGCCGTCGAGGAATTCATCGCCGGGCTGATTGAAGAAAAGCAGCAGGCGGTGGACGAGGTCAGCGAACGGATGGACGCGGCGCGCCAGGTGGCGCAGGAAGCGGCGGACCAGGCCCGGGAAGCCGGCTGCCGGATCTGGCAGTACGAGCTGTGGACCGTCGGGGAGGACGGGAACGTTTCCTCTCCCCTGAACGGGCCGAACGACATATCCGTCGATGAAGAGGGCAACATCTATGTGGCCGACACGAACAGCAACCGCGTGATCAAAATGGACAAGGACTGCAGGCTGCTGCTGGAGTTCATCAAGCCGCTGGACGCGACCTTTGACCAGAGCCAGGCGTTCCTGCCCCGCAAGATCGTGACGGATGTGGCGGGCCGGGTGTACGCCCTGTGCCAGAACATCAACAAGGGCCTGGTCAAGTACGAAAACGACGGCACCTTCTCCGGGTTCATCGGCGCCAACACCGTTTCCGTCTCCATGGCGGAATACATCTGGAAGCGGTATTTCCAGACCAAGGAACAGCGCGCGCAGTCCGCGAGCTTCGTTCCGACGGAATATGAAAACATCTATATCGACAAGGACGGCTTCATCTATGCCACCAACATCGTCTACAGCGAGGGCGACCTGCTGTGGGACAATGCCAAGCCGATCCGCCGGCTGAACAGCCTGGGCAGCGATATCCTGATCAAGAATGACCGGCGGCCGCCCATCGGCGATGTCCAGTGGGTGGAGGGCGGCCCGGAGGCGACCGGCCCCAGCCGCCTGGTGGACATCACGGTGATGGACGACGATCTCTACGTCGCGCTGGACCGGATCCGCGGACGCCTGTTCGGGTATGACAGCCAGGGCGTGCTGCTCTGGGCCTTCGGCACCCGCGGCAACGTGGAGGGCGCCTTCACCGGCGCCGTCAGCCTCGAGCACATGGGGCGTGACCTGCTGGTGCTGGACCAGTTCAAAAACAGCATTACGCTGTTCCAGACAACGGAATACGGCGATACGATCTACAAAGCCACGGAGGCCTACCTGGGAGGCGACTATGACCGGAGCGCCGACCTGTGGCGGGACGTGCTGAAGATGAACGCGAATTATCCGCTGGCCTTCCGCGGCATCGGCCGCGCGGTTCTCCGCCAGAATCAGTACGAGGACGCCATGGAGTGGTTCAAGCTGGCCCACGACCGGGAGAACTACGGACGCGCCTTCAAGCTGTACCGGAAGGACTGGGTGGAAGCCAATGTCTGGTGGATCATCCTGATCGTTGCGGCGGTGCTGATCATTCCGCTGGCGGTCGGTCGGATCCGGAAAATGAAATGGGAGGTGAGCGAGCATGAGCGTAGCAAGGTCCGCAAATAAGAACGCCGGTCCGGCAAAGACCGAATCCGTCGGGGCCGAAAAGCGGAAAGCCTGGTGGAGCCGCTACGGACAGTCCCTGAAGTACGGCCTGTATGTCATTACCCACCCCTTTGACGGATTCTGGGATCTGGTGCATGAAAAGCGCGGAACGCTGGCGGCGGCGCATACGTTCCTGATCCTCTTCCTGCTGATCCGCGTGATGAAGCTGATGCTGACCAGCTTCCAGTTCATCACCGCGCCGATTCAGTATATCAACGTGTTTGAGGAAATGGGCTCCCTGGCGCTGCCCTTCCTGATCCTGTGCATCGCCAACTGGGCGATGACCACGCTGTTCGACGGCAAGGGCCGGTTCCGGGATATCTATATGGCGATGTGCTATGCGCTGGTGCCGTATATCCTGATCCAGCTGCCGATGATCCTGGTCAGCAACATGCTGACCTTCGAGGAGGGCAGCTTCTACAGCGTGCTTTTGAGCTTCAGCGTGATCTGGTGCGTCTTCCTGGTCTTCGTCGGCCTGATGGAAGTGCATGACTACGGTCCCGGGAAGACCTTCATCTTCCTGATCGTGACCGTCGTCGGCGCGGCGATCATCATCTTCCTGATGCTGGTGTTCTTCAGCCTGCTCAGCGATGCGATCAGCTATTTCGTCAGCATGTACCGGGAAATCGTTTTCCGGCTGAATTAAGAGGGGAGGAAAGAATATGAGAAGAAAATCTCTCATCAGACGGCTGCTCCCCTGGATCATTGCGGCGGTACTGATCGCGGCACTGGTGATCTTCGTGGGCATTCCGCTCTACAGCCAGAAGGAAGAAAGCACGCTGGAGCCGCCGGTGATTGCCTACTACGAGGGTGAAGAGAAGGAACTGACCCTCGAGAATGACAACCTGCTCTTTTCCATGGATCCGTCCACGACGCAGTTCACGCTGACGGAGAAGGCCACCGGGCGCGTCTGGCGGTCCAATCCGGAGGACGCGGAGCAGGATCCGATCGCCCTGTCCCAGAACAAGGACATGCTTTCCTCCACCCTGCTGGTCACCTATACCACCTCCGGCGGTGAAGTGACCATGAACAACTATTCCTATTCGATCAAGAATCAGAGCTACACCGTGGTCCCGGAGGAGGACGCCATCCGCGTCAACTATTCCGTCGGCCAGATTGAGCGGACCTACATCATCCCGATCGCGATCACGAAGGAACGGTTCACCTCCTTTACCGATCAGATGTCCAAGAGCACCAAGAAGAAGGTTTCCTCCAACTATTCCCTGGTGGAGCCCTCGAAGCTCGACAAGCGCGAGAACAAGGACGAGCTGATCGCCACCTATCCCAGCGTGACGGAGCAGGCGCTGTACATCCTGCAGCCCACCACCAGCACGGAGAACAAGGAGAAGCTGGAAGGGTACTTCAGCGAGGCCGGCTACAACGAGGATGAATACGCGACGGACATGGAGCTGGTGGCCAGCGTGGCCGAAGCCGGCGGCCCCGTCTTCAACGTCAGCGTCATCTATCGCCTCGAAGGCAATGACATGATCGTGGAAATCCCCTACAGCGAGATCCGCTGCCGCGCGGATTACCCGATCACCTATGTCAGCCCGCTGCCGATGTTCGGCGCGGCCGGCGTGGCGGAGGAAGGCTACATGCTGCTGCCCGAGGGCGGCGGTGCGCTGATCCGCTACAACAACGGCAAGCTTTCCCAGACGCCGTATTACGCCAACCTCTACGGATGGGATTACGGCGTGGAGCGGAAGGAAGTCGTCAGCGAAACGGAGAACGCCTTCCCGGTCTTCGGCGCGACCCATGACGGCGGAGCCTACATCTGCATCATGGAGGGCGCCACCTCCTACGCCGGCGTCAACGCGGACATCGCGGGACGCTACAACAGCTACAACTACATCTATTCCAAATACAACGTGCTGCACGCGGCACAGTACAACGTATCCAACAAGACGGCCAAGCTGGTCTACATCTACGAGAAGGAAATCCCGAAGGATACGATCCGGCAGCGGTACCGCTTCGTGAACACGACCAACTATACGGAGCTGGCCAACGCTTACGGTGACTATCTGCGGACGCATCAGCCGGGCATGATCTCCGCGCAGGCCAGCGAGGAGTTTCCGGTGAACGTGGAGCTCGTCGGCGCGATCAACAAGAACGTCGTCAAGTTCGGCATCCCGGTGGACAGCGTGGTCGCCACGACCACCTTCGACCAGGCCCGGAAGATCGTGGACGAGCTGGCGGATCAGGGCATTGCCAACCTGAACGTCCGGATGACCGGATGGGCCAACGGCGGCGTGCGCCAGAAGGTGCTGACCGGCGTCCACGTGCTGGGCGAGCTCGGCGGGGACAGCGCGATGCGCGCCCTGATCGCCGAAGCGCGGGTCAAGAACGTGAACATGTCCTTTGACGGAATCACCTGCTTCGCCTACAAGAGCGGCATCATGGACGGGTTCATCCCGTTCCGCGACGCGGCGCGCTACGCGACCCGGGAGCAGATCTACCTGCATCCCTACAGCATCGTGACCTATCAGCAGGCGGACTGGATGGATGGCTTCTATCTGACCCGGCCTTCCTACGCCAGGAGCAACGCGGTCAACCTGATCAACTATCTGAAGGACCGGAATTCCGTCGGCATCGCCTTCCGGGATATCGGCAATCTGCTGAGCGCCGACTATTATCCGAAGGATCTGGTGACCCGCGAGATGGTCAAGCAGCAGGACATCGACATCATGCTGGCCGCCGCGGGCAACGGCCTGAAGGTGACCATCAAGGAAGGCAATGATTACGCGGTGCCCTATGCGGATCTGATCACGGACATGAACCTGACCGGTCAGGCATACGCCCTCATCGACGAGCGGATTCCGTTCTATCAGACAGCGCTCCACGGTATGAAGGACTTTACCGGAAAACCGATCAACCTCTCCGGCGACTATCAGACGCTGCTGCTGGAGTGCGCGGAATACGGCGCGGGCCTGAACTTCACCTTCATGGCGGAGAACACCAAGGTTCTGCAGGACTCCACCTACAGCTGCTACACCTCCTCCGGATATGAATACTGGAAGGATCAGGTATTCCCCATGGTCCTGCGGTACCAGAGCGAGATGAAGGGCCTGAACCGGCAGAAGATCGCGGACCATGAGCGCCTGGCGAAAGAGGTGGTGGTCACGACCTATGAGGACGGCACGAAGGTGTACGTCAACTATGGCGGTCAGGATTATCAGGAGGGCGCGGTGACCGTACCGGCCCGCGACTATCGGGTGGAAAGGGGGAGTGAGCAGTGAGCAGAGACAGAAAACTCGTCACGATGCAGCAGCGCCGTGCCCGCACGGGCTACCTGTTCATCATGCCGTTCATCATCGGCTTTGTCCTCTTCATGGCGCGGCCGATGATCCAGTCGCTCATCATGTCCTTCCATAACGTGGTGCTGAACCCCGGCAAGGGCTACAACATGACCTGGGTCGGGTTCGACAACTATCATACCGCCGTGGCGGTGGACCCCTACTTCAATACCCGCCTGACGGATGAAATCGGCCGGATGGCCGTCAATACCATCGCGACCCTGGTGCTGAGCTTCGTGATCGCGGTGATTCTGAACCAGGATTTCAAGGGCAGAACGCTCTGCCGCGCGATCTTCTTCCTGCCGGTCATCCTGTCCAGCGGCGTGCTGCCCGGCATTGAGAAGCAGAACGAGTTCTATGACATGATGGCCGGCGTGGCCGAATCCGTCCAGGGAGCCAGCGGCGTCAACATTTCCGGCGCGCTGCAGGATCTGCTCTCGGTTTCCGGCGTGGGCAGCGGCGTCTTCGATGTTATTTTCCAGATGATCGACGCGATCTATGACATCATCATGGCCAGCGGGATCCAGATCATCGTTTTCCTGACCGGCCTGCAGGCCATCTCGCCCTCGCTGTATGAGGCGGCGGACGTGGAAGGCTGCACCGCGTGGGAATCCTTCTGGAAAATCACGTTCCCGATGGTCAGCCCGCTGCTGCTGGTCAACGCGATCTACACGATTGTCGACTTCTTCATGAAGAACGACAACCGCGTCATGGAAAGAATTTATGAAGTGATGTACAAGGACGTGAAGTTCGGTGTGGCTTCCGCCATGAGCTGGATTTACTTCGGCGTGGCGCTGGCCTTCATCCTCATCAGCTCCTTCATCATCTCAAGGGCGGTGAAATCAGCGCAATGAGCAAGAACAATACTGTATTCATCGGCAAGAACAAGAATTTCTGGGACCGGAACCGGCGCAGCGGCGGCTATCTGGTGAAAAAGCGCTCGGTTCAGATCACGATCTCCGTCGTCCGCGCGCTGCTGATGTTCGGTCTGTGCTTCATGATCATCCAGCCGCTGCTGACCCGTTTCTCCATGGGCCTGATGCAGGAGCAGGATCTGTATGACTCGACGATCATCCTGCTGCCCCGCCACGTGACGCTGGACAACTACCGGATCGTGGCGGAGCTGACGGACCTGAAGACGATCGGCGGGGGATGGCACTTCAACGCCCTGCTGAACACGCTGTGGGTTTCGATCCTCTCCTCCGCGTTCCAGATCGTCTCCACGACGCTGGTGGCCTACGGCTTTGCCCGCTACCGGTTCCCGCTGAAGAACTTCTGGTTCGCCTGCGTGATCGCCGTGATCATCATCCCGCCCCAGACGATTCAGTCCGCGCTGTACATGAACTTTGCCAACTTCGACGTCCTGAAGATCTTTACGCTCTTCGGCGCGAACGCGGAGGGACTGACCTTCTGGCAGCGGGTGCTGAGCCTGTTTGACGGCACGGGCACGGGCCTGATCGCCCTGCTCGGCGGTTCGCCGCTGAACCTGCGGTCGAGCATCGCGGCCTACCTGATCATGTGCATCACCTGTATGGGCCTGAAGGACGGCCTGTATATCTACATGATGCGGCAGTACTTCCAGGGCATCCCCACGAGCCTGGAGGAGGCGGCCTATGTGGACGGCTGCGGCACGATGCACACCTTCGTCAAGATCATGCTGCCGGATGCGCTGCCGACCATCGCCAGCTGCTTCCTGTTCAGCTTTGTCTGGCAGTGGACGGATATCTTCTATGCCCGGCTGTTCCTGCCGAGCTCCTCGATCTCCCTGTATTCCACCCAGATGTCCTCCATGGTCACCCGCATGAGCCGCTATTTCTCCGCGGACGCGAGCGTGGCGGTCGTGGTGCCCAACGGCCGGCAGCAGCAGCTGATCTCCATCGCCGTGCTGATCTGCTCGATCCCGCTGGTCATCCTCTATCTGTTCACCCAGCGGACCTTCGTGGAGAGCCTGGCCATGTCCGGTTCGAAGGAATAATCTGTCCGAACAAATTGCCTTCAATATGGCAAAAAATGCAGGAGCAATACTTGATAATTTGTGGGATATGGTTTATAATCTTCACCGCGAAGACAAAGTCGCACAAATATGCACCTATACGGGTCGGTTGTGATCCGTAAGGAAATAAAAAAGGAGGTTTTCTCATTATGAAGAAAATCATGGCTCTGGTTCTGGCTGCAATGATGCTGCTGGCTGCCTGCGGTGCTCTGGCTGAGTATCCGGCGAAGGTCGAAGGCATCGACTTCGGCGGCGCCGAGGTTCAGATTCTGGACTACTGGTCCGGCGACGGCGCCCGTGCGGAGAACCCCACGGAAGAGCAGCAGGCTCAGTACGACTATCGTGACTGGATCAACGAAACCTACAATGTGAACGTTCATCAGCTGCAGGGCGGCGACTGGGGCACCTGCGCCGAGGAAATGATCAACTTCACCGCCAATCCCGACGGTTCCCTGCGGATGTACATCATCGAGCCCGGCAAGGTTGGCTCCCTGGTTGCGAACGGCTATGCCGCCGCGATTCCGGAAACCTATGTGGCTGAGAGCGACTGGAACGCTGCTGAAAAAGAATTCATGACCGTTGGCGGCAAGCTGTATGGTCTGTACAAGGGCAACAGCGAACCCCGCGGCTGCCTGTACTTCAACAAGCGCGTCCTGAAGGATGCCGGCATCGAATGGGAAGAGCTGTACACCCTGCAGGCCGAAGGCAAGTGGACCTGGGCGAAGCTCGAAGAGCTGTGCGCGAAGCTGACCCGCGACACCGACAACGACGGTGTGTATGATGTCTATGGCCTGATCGGTTCCCGTGACGACATGGAAGTCTGCGCTGTGTTCAGCAACGGCGGTTCCTTCTTCGATTTCGACGCGGATGGCAAGATCATGCCCACCATGGACAGCGACGAGACCAAGAACGCGCTGACCTGGGCGACCGACACCTGGACCAAGTACAGCGCCCCCACTCCCGACGGCGCGAACTGGGACTGGTACAAGGATGCCTGGAAGCAGGGCTACACCGGATTCTATATGTATCAGACCTACGGCGGATTCAACGACAACTCCGAGATGGCCGACATGGCTGATCCGTGGGGCTGCCTGGCCTTCCCCGTACCGAACGAAGGCGACACCTACGTCACCGTTATTTCCGACAACATCACCATGGTTCCGAACTGCTATGACGAAGAGACCGTGGCGAAGCTGGCCTTCCTGTATGACCTGTGGTCCAACCCGACCCCCGGTTATGACGATGAAGACAGCTGGATCGGCAACAAGTACAACTACACCGATGAAAAGGCTGTGGACGAGACCTACGCGATGCTGCGTGAGCCGGAACACTGCCGGATCAACAAGGTGACCTATCTGGGCACCTCCAACGACGTGATCGGTCAGGACTTCCTGTGGAGCCTGGGCGGAGAAGCGACCGTTGCTGAGCTGATCGAGCAGAACATGGGCAAGTGGCAGGGTCTGTGCGACACCTTCAACAACAAGTAATTCTCATCGGACACCTTTGGGGCCGCTCGAAAGAGCGGCCCTTTTCACATGCCCCTGCTGATCCGCCGACGGAAAAATAGTCTTTGAAATCCTCCGGGCCTCGTGTATAATGACAGCAAGATATCGGAAACGGGTTTGGAGAAAAGGCGGGCTTGAAAATGGAAAGACTGAGAATCGCTGTGCTGGACGCGAAGACGCTGGGGGAGGATCTGGATCTGTCGCCGCTGGACGCGGTGGGGGATGTGACCGTTTATGATACGTCCGCGCCGGAGGAGATTCCCGGCCGGATCAGCGGCGCGGATGTGGTCATGATCAACAAGATCCGGCTGAACGAGTCCAACCTGAGCGGCTCCCCGGTCCGCCTGATCTGCGTGGCAGCCACCGGGTATGACAATATCGACGTGGCCTGGTGCCGCTCGCACGGGATTGCCGTCAGCAATGTGGTCGGGTATTCGACGGACAGCGTGGCCCAGCTGACGGTATCGATGGCGCTGTCCCTCACGAACCATCTGCGGGAATACACGCAGGCGGTCCGGGACGGCAGCTATACCCGGGGCGGCGTGGCCAACCGGCTGACGCCGGTTTATCATGAGCTTTCCGGCAGGACCTGGGGCATCGCCGGATACGGGCACATCGGCAAAAAGGTCGGGGCGGTGGCCCGGGCGCTGGGATGCCGGGTGATCGTTTTCAAACGGACGCCGGAGGAAGGCTGCGAGTGCGTCGATCCCGATACGCTGTGCCGGGAGTCGGATATTCTGAGCATTCACCTGCCCCTGAGCGAGGCGACCCGGGGATTCCTCAGCGCGGAGCGGATCGCGATGCTGAAGCGGGAAGCCATCGTGATCAACGTGGCCCGCGGCGCCGTGACGGATGAGAAAGCCCTGGCGGAGGCGCTGAAGCAGGGCAGCATCGGCGGCCTGGGCGTGGACGTGTATTCCCGGGAGCCGTTCCCGGAGGATCATCCGTTCTATGAGCTCCGGGAGAATGACCGGGCATGCTTTACCCCGCATATGGCCTGGGGAGCGTATGAAGCGCGCGTGCGCTGCCTGGATGAGATGATTCTGAACATCCGCGCCTTCGTGAACGGGGAGCGCCGGAACCGGGTGGACTGAGGCGTGCTTCCGGTGTTGCCGGACCCCCTTTCAGTCTGTTATAATCATGATCTGAATTCAATTGCGGTTCCCGATTCGGGCATCCGTATGCGAGCGAACATTCAGCGGGAGAGATGAAGATCGGTATGAAGGATCAGGAGAAGAACGCGAAGAAGCGGAAGAAGAAGCAGAACCATCGGGTTTCCAACCTGATTCTGGTGCTGATTTTTCTCATCGGCGCGGCCATTGTTGCGTATCCGACCTTCAGCGAATACTGGAACAGCCTCCATCAGTCCCGGGCGATTATGGGATACGCCCAGCGCGTGGCGGAACTGACCAACGAGGAGTACGAAACCATCTGGAACGCTGCGCTGGATTACAATCAGAGATTGCTGGATCTGCCGAACCGCTGGCTGATCGACCATGACGATGCGCTGTCGGAGGATTACGACAGCCAGCTGAATGCCGACGGTACCGGCAATATGGGTTTCATTACGATTCCCAAGATCAACGTGAACCTCCCGGTTTATCACGGCACCAGCGATGCCGTTCTGCAGACATCCATCGGTCATATCGCCGGTACATCCCTGCCTTCCGGCAGCAGCCATACCAATGAAGAGGATTTTCTGATCCCGGATTACGCGTCCCACAGCGTGCTGAGCGGTCACCGGGGGCTCCCCAGCGCCCGGCTGTTCAGCGATCTGGACGCGATGGAGGTTGGGGATCTCTTCTATCTGACGATCCTCGACCAGACGCTGACCTACGAAGTGGATCAGATCACGGTGATCGAGCCGGAGGATCTGACGCAGATGGAGATCATTCCCGGAAGGGATCTGTGCACGCTGATGACCTGTACGCCCTACGGCATCAATACCCACCGGCTGCTGGTCCGCGGCTCGCGCATTGAGAACGA
>CAMOYA010000060.1 GCA_946629635.1 uncultured Clostridia bacterium | reverse complement strand
GAGGTGCTGGATGTCATGAAGAGCCTGGCGGCGGAGAAGATGACCATGCTGGTGGTGACCCATGAAATGTCCTTTGCCCGGGACGTCAGCTCCCATGTGGTTTACATGGCCGACGGCGTGATCGAGGAAGAGGGCAGCCCGGAGAAAATCTTCACCAGTCCGGACAGTCTGCGCACCCGGGAGTTCCTGCGCCGCGTTCTGTAAAGATCGCGAAACGGAGGGACCGCTTCGCACATCATGCTTCACATCCTCAAGGGTTTTTCAGGACTTCATCCTGTCCTTCAGCTCATCTTTCATGTAAACAAGGATACTTCTCCCTGGGGGGCGGGATTGTGGCCATGGGAAAAGGAATGGTCTGATCCCAGATCGCGGCCAGGGCGGTTTTCGATGTCTTTGTCCTGATTCGATCCTTCATACGGAGGGAGTGTAACTGCTTGGGAATCCTGATATGTGGACTGAATGGAGCGGGAAAAAGCACGCTGGGTCGGATGCTTGCCGATCGCATCGGTTATGAATTCATAGACAATGAGGATCTGTTCTTCCCGAAGACGGATCCGGCATATGCTTTTTCCGGTCCAAGGAGTAAGGATGAAGTGATCCGGCTGTTGGAAGAGAAGATCGGGAACAACAGCCATTTTGTTTTTGCCGCGGTCAAGGGCGATTACGGTGACAGGCTGATCGCGTCGCTGGAGTACATTGTGCTGATCAGTGCACCGAAAGAGATTCGAAGTCAGCGTGTCCGGGAGCGGTCTTTCAGCAGGTTTGGAGATAGAATCCTGCCGGGAGGAGATTTGTACGACCGGGAAACCGCCTGGTTTTCCCTGACCGACAGCAGACCTGAGAATTATGCGACGAAGTGGCTGGAGACAGTGAACTGTCCGGTGATACGGGTGGACGGAACCCTGCCGGCTGAGAAGAATATTGAGAAGATCATTTCCGCTCTATTTCCGGGGAAAAGGGAAAACCGGGCAGTCGAAACAGAAACAAATCAACTGAATGCCGGGCTCTTCCCGGCGGATGATCTGCGCAGCTCAGAGATCCGGCTCCGCCTGGACAGAACATGTGACGCGCAGCCGGAGAAGCACTGGGTACCTGCCTATTACTTTTCCATCTGTCTTCCGGACGGCACAAGGATCGGGCAATGCGATCTGCGGATCGGGCATAATGAACGGCTGTACATCGGCGGGAACATCGGATACGGCATTGATGAACCCTATCGGGGACATCATTATGCAGCGAAAGCATGTGAGCTTTTGTTGAAACTGGCCCAAAGGCATGATCTGAAGTATGTAATCATTACCTGTGATCCGGATAACATCGCTTCTTCCCGCACGTGTCAGCTGGCGGGCGGACAGTATCAGGAAACCGCAGCAGTGCCGGAATGGCATAATATGTATGATGAGGGAAAACGCCGGGTGCTGGTTTATCGGTTTGATCTGACGGAAACGCATGATGCCGGAATGACCGCATTACCGAAGGAGCAGAGGAAGGCACGGCAATCCACCTGACAATCCGGAGAGACAGTCAGGCTTCCATGGATATGATCTCTGATCTTTATACGCTCAATGAGAAGATGAATGATTCTGCCAACGCAGGCCTGTCAGGATGAACCGAGCCGCCGCCGCAGGATGAATAAAGCCAGCACGGCACTCAGAACGTCAGATATACACTGGGCGGCCAGAATCCCGGAATACCGCCAGATTGCCGATGCGGCAAGCAGAACCGCAACGTATATGACGCCCTGCCGGCTCAGGGACAGCGCCAGCGCGGGAAAAGCGTAACCGGAAGCCTGGCACAGGCAGGTGGTCAGCAAAACGATGCCCGCAAAGAGACTGCCGGCCGTCTGCCAGCGAAGCATGGGCAGCCCGATTTCAATCATCGCAGGATCAGGAGTAATCAGCCTCAGAACCGGGGCTCCGGCGAGAAAAAGGAAAACGGTCAGAATCAGTGCGGTGGCGGAAAGAAAGAACAGGCAGAACCGGATCAGCTTCCGGATGTCTGACCTTCGGCCGGAACCGTGCAGATATCCGATGAAAGGGATGCCGCCGAATGCGAAGCCCACCAGAATCATCTGCGTGATCATGGTGACCTTCAGAACGATTCCCATGGCAGCAATCCTGTCATCTCCGTAACCTGCCAGAAGCTGGTTCATCAGGATCGTGCACAGGCTGGTGGCGATGTTGGTGATGGCTGCCGTGATCCCGATGGACAGAATGCTTTTCACGAAGGCGGCTTTGATGTGCAGAACCGGCCGCACGGATATGGATCGGCTGCGGCGAATCACGACAATCAACAGGAACGCATCCGCGCAGCAATATCCGATCACGGTCGCCAGTGCGGCCCCTGCGGCGCCCATGGAGGGGATCATCAGGGGATCCAGGATGATGTTGACAACCGCGCCGATGAGGGTCCCGATCATGGAATGGGATGCCATGCCCTCGCATCGCAGCAGGTTCATATGGATAAAGTTCACCACAATCAGCGGAGCGCACGCCAGCAGCACGGTTCCGTAGGCTCTCGCATGGGGTAAAACGCTGTCGCTGGCGCCCAGCAGGCGAAGAAAAGGTTCCCGGAGCATCAGCAGCAGACCGCCCGTGACGAATCCGGTCAGCAGGGCGATCCAGAAGCAGAATGCACTGACGCTTTTCGCGTCGTCCATCTGTTTTCCGCCCAGCAGGCGCGAAAGAAGGGAACTGCCGCCCTGACCGAATATATTGCCCAATGCCATCAGAATCATGAAAACCGGCGCGCAGACGGAAACCCCGGCCACCAGCAGCTCGTCGCCGGTCTGCGCGATAAAATACGTGTCCGCAAGATTGTAAATGATCGTTACGATGGAGCTGAGAACCACAGGCAGGGACAGTCGAAAATAGACCGGAATCAGCTTTCCGTTCTCAAAAGGATTGTCAGCCGTCCTGTTTTCCATATCAGGTCTATCCTTTCAGCTTCTTTTTCCGCCAGGAGATATACCGGGCGACGCAGCCGAGCCCGGACAGCAGCCAGGTCATCCCCGCCGTGAGCCAGATGGACATGACGCCGGCGGAGGCGTTTTTCTCCGGGCCGGTTCGTCATGCTTCGGTATCGGGGATCCGGTTCAGCTCCGCGTTCAGCGCGTTCACATCCAGGGATTCATCCGCGTCGCGGCTCAGAATGCTCTTCAGCGCCAGTCCCAGGGGAATCACATTCTTTTCCGTCATAAACTGTACCAGGGCCGGAATGTATTTTTCCAGCACCTTTCTGGTCTCCGGGTTGTCCAGCAGCTCCTGCGCCGTGCTCTGAACGGAGAAGAAGCCCTCCTTCCGCATGTCGTCGTCCGCGAGGAACCAGTTGCGTACGGCGCCGCCCGCCTCCTGATCCGGCAGGCGGTAGTCCGGATCCGGCGCTTCGGTCCGGTGCCATAGGGCGCTGTCGGTGCAGTCTCCCGCGATTGCGGTGATCCGGGTATCGCCTTCCGTCAGGGGCACGTTCCGGAAGAGGACGGTGCCGTTCTCCGCTGCCGCTTCCCCGAAGGGTGCGCCGTTCAGCAGCAGCTTCACCCGCGGCTGGTTGGTGTAGCATTTGACGTCGATGGTGTCCTGCGCGCGGTGGACAAAGCGCCTGGCGCACAGATGCACGAAGGGCTCCGCGGACCAGCGGGCCTTGTAGTAATAGAAAGCGTCCTTGCGGATCTGCCGGTCATGGGTGACCAGCCCCTTGGCGTTGATGAACTTCTGCCCGCCTTCGTTGCGCCGGACGCTGAAAAAATCAAACATGTTCCACACAAAGCTGCCCCACAGCCAGGGGCGGTTTTCAATCTGCGGATACACCGTTTCGTGCCACAGCGCCTGATATTCCTCGGAATAGTCCTTTACCCGGGGGCTTTCCGCATGCAGGCGCAGGTTGGCGTCCACGCCGTATTCGCTGATGCCCAGCGGCAGCTGCGGCCGGGCGGCATGGAAGCGGTCCAGGTAGGGACCGTAATCCGTCATTTCCCCGTAATACCAGCCGAAGTAGATATTGTAGCCCACCAAGTCCGTGATTTCATTGAGCCTGCTGGAAGCCTTCAGCGGATACAGATTGGCGGAGGCGGAGAAGCGGCCGGGATCCAGCTGCTTCACCAGCGCGTGCAGACGCCGGCAGTTTTCGTGCATGTACGGCGCGTCCCGGAACATGGCGATCTCGTTCTGAATGCCCCAGCAGAAGATGGCGGGATGATGGATATTCTGCAGAATCAGCTCCGTCAGCTGCTGCACGGTATTTTCCATCAGCGCCGGGCTTTCGGTCATCTTCAGCATGGGAATCTCCGCCCAGGCCAGCAGCCCCGCTTCGTCGCAGCAGTCATAGGCGGTCTGGGGATGCTGATAATGCGACAGACGGACGGCGTTGGCGCCCATCTCGCGGATGATGGCAAAATCCTCGCGGATCTGCTGCGCGGAAGCGGCGCAGTAAACGCCCGCCCGGTCCTGATGCCGGGCCACGCCGCGCAGGGGGCAGGCGCGTCCGTTCAGCGTCAGGCCCTTCTGCCCGTCAATCTCCACCCGGCGGAAGCCCGTGCGGATCTCGGTATGGTCCACGGCCGTCTCCCCCGCGTACAGGGATGCGGTGACCGTATAGAAATGGGCGTTGCCGACGCCGTCCCACAGCAGCGGATGCGCCACCGTCAGCGTGACCGTTTCATCCGGCGCGCCATGCGCCGTCCGGACGGTTTCGCCCTGTTCGTTTTTCAGCTGGTAATCGATCCGGCAGTGTGCTCCGGCGCATACCGCGTGGGGCTCCAGCGTCAGGACGCCCTGCCCATCCTCCCGGACGTCCGTCCGGACGATCAGGCCGTCCGTGCCGTAATACTCATAATCGAAATGCGTCTCTTCGCACAGCAGCAGATCCACGTTCCGATACAGCCCGCCGAACACCGTGAAATCCCCGAAGGAGGGGGCGATATCCTCATTGGTCCTGTTCTCGAGGAATACCCGGATCGTCCAGGCCGGATCCTTCATCGCGGCCTCCGGAACAGCCAGCCGGAAGCGGGCATACCCGCCCGCGTGGCGGCCCGCCGGATGGCCGTTCACATAAATCCGGGCCTGCTGATCGGCCGCGTCAAACGAAAGGAACGCCTTCCGTCCGTCCGGACACCGGTCGATTGTTTTTTCATAGACGGCCAGGCCCTGATATGGATCCTCCTCGCGGAACCAGGTGTGGGGCAGGGAGACGGTTTCCCAGGCGTCTTCGGGCAGGGCGGAGGGCAAAGCATCGATGGCCTGTCCGGGCAGCTTCATGAATTTCCAGTTGTCATTGAGCGACTGCATCCGCATGGTTTTTCCTCCTGCTCAGCGGTCCGCGAGGTTGAAGCCGTTCTTCATCTGCTCGCTGGCGATCTGCGTGATCTTCGTCAGGGCGGAGGTCGTCTCCTTCCGGGCCATTTCGCACAGCTTCCGGTTGGCTTCGGCCTTCAGCTTCGCTGTATCTCCGCCTTCGGCGATCTTCTGATCATATTCGCGAATGATCTGCCGTCCCCGGATGGCAATGGCGTCGCGGTACCGCTCGATGGGCTGGACGGTCTGGGCAAAATGCGGGTCGGCGAGCGCGCCGATCAGGCGGCTGGCCCAGTAGAAGTTTTCAGAGCTGGCGTCGAGCGTGACCCGGCTCAGGTAGTCCGGCATCTTCTCCACATCCGGATAGACCGGCAGGAAGGCGGAGAAGGTGGTGCTGCCGAAGCAGATCCACTCCACGGCCTTGCAGGCGGCAGGGGCGTTCGGCCGGATCTGGCAGATGGAGGTGACGCCGGTGCGGTTGATGCCGATGGAGCGGTACTGTCCGCGCTTGCCGGTGTCGCGGTTCAGGTAGGGATCATAGGGCGTTCCCTGATAATGGCCGGAAAGCATATACTGGATGTCCTCGACGGACACCTTCCGGTCGGGCACGAGACACCAGGGAATATTGTCGCTCTCCGGCGTGAATTCCGCGTCTGCGCCGTTCCAGCGGTGGGAGGCGGGCGTCAGATACCGGCCCATGAACCAGGCGCGGGGCGTATTGTAGACGTGATCCATATCCCGGCGGCTGCCGAAGACATCCCGGGGATTGAACCGGCCGTCCTGATTCAGATCCAGGAAATTGTCCGCGATGAATTCCTTCAGATCCGCGGAGCACAGATGGGCTTTCTTCTGGCCGAAGGCATCTTCCAGATCGAAGGCGTCCATGCCGAACTGATTCGGCGCGATGACGACGGCCTCGTCCGGCACCCGCCGGGCGATCCAGTGGTGTCCGCCGATGGTTTCCATCCACCAGACCTCGTGCTCGTCGTTGAAGGCGATGCCGTTGGATTCGTAGGTGCCATAGGTTTCCAGCAGCTCCGCCAGGCGCAGGACGCCTTCCCGGGCGGAGTGAATATACGGCAGCACGAGCGTCACGAGATCCTCCTCGCCGATGCCGCCGGGAATATCCTTCTCCCGCCGCGTGGCGGCCTTCCGGTATTCCACCAGGGGATCCGCGGACAGCACCCGGGGATTGCTGGTGATGGTCTCCGTCGCCGTCATGCCCACATGGACCTCGTTGATGCCGGTGGCGGGCCAGACGCCGTGCTTCGGATCGACGTTGGGACAGGATGTATAGCGCATCGGATGATCCGGCAGATCGATCTCCACATGGGAGATGATGCTTCTGTAGTGAGCCGGCTGATCCTTGGGGCTGATGACGATCAGCTTCTTGACGTCATAGTGTCCGTCATCGGTCCGGGAAATCATGGTGGATCCGTCATTGGTGGCCTTGCGTCCGGCCAGAACTGTGGTGCATCCCATATCGATTCTTCCTCCCTGTCTGCTTTAATATACGATCTTTCTCAGCTCGTCATCCATGGCGCGGATCGCGTCCCGGTCCAGCGGCATGATGCTGGCCACCTGCATGGGCGGCATGACCCGCATCTCGTTGCCCGTTCCCTGGCAGGCGCCGTACAGCGCGGGAACGCGCTCCCGGACCACCGCCGCCGCCGCCGGATGATCCAGCAGATCCATCATGCGGCAGTCGATGGAGAAGGGATGCAGGTAATCCACCGCGGGCGTCCAGCGCCATTCCCAGCGCCCGCCTTCCACATCGGTTTCAAAGCGCTCCGGATGATCCGGCAGGACGACATGCGCGACGGCGCCGTCCGGCACCTCGGCGGTGAGCACCATTTCTCCGCTGTCCTGCAGCTGCCAGGCAACGGACCATTCTCCCGCGGGGGAGCGGAAACGGATGGAGGCGTTGCGGAGCCGCGCGTTGATCTTCGGGGTGATGATGGCTTTTTTCCATCCGGGCGCGGCATTCCGCAGCCCCATGATCCGGCTGTATACCGCTTCGCAGACGGAGCCGTAGGCGTAATGGTTCAGGCTGTTCATGCCGGTCCCGGAGATGGATCCGTCCGCCTCCAGGCTGTTCCAGCGCTCCCAGATGGTGGTGGCCCCCAGGTTGATGGCGTACAGCCAGCCGGGGAATTCCTCGGTCAGCAGCATCCGGTAGGCGATGTCCGTCAGGCCGTTGTCCAGCAGCACGGGCAGCATCAGCGGCGCGCCGGTGAAGCCGCAGGTAATCTTGTAGAAATCCCGCTCCAGGCGCCGGCGGAACCCGGAGAGAAGCTTCTCCCGATCCCGGTAAACGCCGTAATACAGGGCGAGCACGTAGCCGGTCTGGGTGTCCACGGTCAGGTTGCCGTTCGGGGAGAAGTATTCATCCAGCAGCGCGCCGCGGATCTCCCCGGCCAGGGATTCATAGGCATGGGCTTCCTCCGGCATGCCGAGGATTGCCGCCACCCGGGCGCCGATCTCGACGCTGTTCAGATAATAAACGCCCTGAATCCAGGGATCCGGTGTGCCGCCCTTGAGGCTCTGGGGGGTCATCCCGTCCTGGGCCAGCCAGTCTCCGAAGGTGAAGGAGGGGAAGATCAGATGGGTTCCGCCGGCGTCGCGGTCCGCGGCGATCAGAAAGGCCAGGTAGTCCCGGATCATGGGCCAGTTTTCCCGGAGCAGCGCCTCATCGCCGTAGTTCATATAGACGTTCCAGGGAATGATCGTTCCGGCATCGGCCCAGACCGCGCCGCCGTGAATGGCCAGCTTCTTCAGCGAGGGGCTGTAGGCGGGAATATCCCCGTCATAATACCGGGTCTGATCCTCCCGGAGATCCCGCATATACTTGCGGTAGAATTCACGGCAGTCCATCTGGTAGCACGCGGTATTGACATAGACCTGGGTATCCGCCGTCCAGCCCAGGCGCTCATCCCGCTGCGGGCAGTCCGTCGGCACGTCCAGGAAGTTGCTGCGCTGCCCCCAGAGGCTGTTGGCCATCAGCCGGTTCAGCTTTTCGTGGCTGGTGTGGACCTCCAGCACCTCAGGCAGATCGCTGGAAAGGCAGACGGCAGTGAAATCCTCCGGCCGGACGGGGTCCATCCCTTCGATCTTCGCATAGCGGAAGCCGAAGAAGGTGAACAGCGGCTCGACGTCCTTTTCCACGCCGTCGGAGGTGTAGATGAACTCGCTTTTTGCGGAACGCAGATTGTCCCGGTAGAAGTTCCCCTGCTGCAGGACTTCCCCGGTCTGAATCCGGATCCTCTGCCCGCGGGCAAGCCGGCTGCGGAACCGGATGATGCCGGCCATGTTCTGGCCGAAATCCAGCACCTGTTCCCCGGCCGGGGTATGAATCAGCTGCGGCTTCAGCGCGGCCTTCTCCCGGATGCAGGGGGAGAACTGCGCTTCGAGCCGGTAGCCGGTTTCGGCAATCCGGCAGGCGCAGACCGCTCCGGGCTCCCGGGTGTCATCGCGGATTTCACCGTCGTAGATGCCGCCGCCGAGGATCGGGGAGGCGGAGGCCTGCCAGGATCCGTCTGTCTCGATGGTGATAGTTTTGCCCCCGGCAAGGGTGATCTTCAGCCGGGCCGCCAGCAGATACCGGTCGCCCCAGATGTTTTCCCGACCGCCGTCAAAGCCGAGCCGGCCCTTGTACCAGCCGTTGCCCAGCCAGACCTCGAGCCGGTTTTCCCCCTTCAGCAGGGAGGTGACATCATATGTCTGGAAGCGCAGATACGCGTCGTAGTCATTGAAGCCGGGCGTCAGGCAGTCGCCGCCGATCCGCTTTCCGTTCAGGAACGCCCGGTAGAGCCCGAGTCCGGTGATTTCCAGCACGGCGTTGAGCGGTTGGCTGCAGGTAAAATCCTTCCACAGCCGGGGACAGTCGATGGGCTTTTCCGGGGTAATAAATGTCAGATTCATATGGACCTCCTTGTTGATGATCAGTCATGGGCCGGGAAGCGGAAAGGCTCCGCAGCGGGGGAACGGTTCTTTCTCTGGGCGGTGCTTTTCCGGTATTCGTTGGGTGTGATGCCGTTGATCTTCTTGAACGTCCGGGTGAAATAGTTCGCGTCCGTGAAGCCGCATTTTTCGGCGATCTCCTGAATCGGCAGAGGCGTCCGGTTCAGCAGCTCCACCGCCCGGCGGCTCCGGGCCAGATTGATGTAGTCGGTAACGGTGAAGCCGACCTCCTTATGAAAGCGGGAGGAAAGGTAATTCTTGTTCATGCTGAACCGCAGTGCCAGGGAATCCAGATTCAGGGGCTCCATATAGTGGAAGTCAATGTAGTTGATGCATTTGCGGATGCCCTCGGAATATCGGGCGAGGGAGTGGGTCTGGACCAGCAGGCAGTAATTCCGGATCATCCGGGGAATCACTTCCTGCACCTGCTCCGGTGTGGTGGCCGCCTCGATTTCGGCAACGAAACGCCCGCTGGTGCCGTCGATATACATCGGGTGCACCTCCGCCTGCTCGACGGCCTTCCGGTACGCCGTGTTGACGGCGATGATCATGTCCTTCGCGTCCCTCAGCCGGTCTTCCACGCGCTGATCCAGGGTGAACCCCATGAAAAGATTCTGCTGATAGGTTGCTTCCGAGATGTCCCCCCGCCGGATGGCTTCGAGCATGGCGCGCTCCACTGCGTAGCGGGCCTCCACGGAGGTGTACGGAATGGAGGAGAAGGCAATGGCGGGCTTCCGGCGCAGCTCCTCCGGATGATCGTAGGTCACGTTCAGCACCTGCAGGTTCGGATTGGCCAGATAGCGGGAGAGGATGCTGACCAGCATGCTGCGCCAGGTCAGATAGTCAGGGATCACGGGAATCCGCTTGAAGTACCAGTCCAGCGCCTCCATGGCCTCGGCGGGAAGCGCGTGGGCCTTCAGCAGATTTTCCAGCTCCTCCCCGGAAACGGCGTGATGCACATACGGCCCGAGAATCAGATAGCTGCCGCTCTCCGTATCCCGGCCGCGGAAGACCATATAATGAAGTCCAAAGTCATCCTTGCAGCTGATCACCTGATCCTCCGGCGTCAGCCGGATCATCTCGGAGGCAAAGGAGCGATAGTCGAAGCCTTCATACAGCTGATCCCGGAACTGAAAGTCCAGCGCGGAAGCCTCCGCGGAGGAGCAGCCGGGCCGGAGCGCGGTAAACTGAACGCGATATGCGCCGGCGATGTCCCGGATCACATCCAGTGCGTTCATAACAATCATAGCACAAGAACCTCCTGAAGCGTTCTCGAAAGGCAGCAAACGCTGAAATCTGTGCTAAAACTATCATATTTTCATGCCGTGATCAAGCAAAAATGAAAATAATGCTAAAAAGGCTGAATCACGTGAGTTCTATCCGGATGAGCTGCATGGTATATTTTTAGCCAGAAAGGCCAGTCCAGAGGAACGACCGGGGTTTTACTCCGACTTTTCGAAAGCGAGACGGTGCAGATGGAAAAGGAAATCATTTTCGAAGCGAAGCACATGCGCAAGGAATTCGGGCCGACGATTGCCCTGAAGGACGTGGATTTCACCCTGCGCAGGGGAGAAATCCGCGGCCTGGTCGGGGAGAACGGCTCCGGGAAGTCAACGATCATGTCCATTGCCTCCGGCATGCAGCCGGCCACCAGGGGCGAGATGTTCTACAAGGGGCAGCCCTGGAATCCCGGCAACATGGTCGAGGCGCAGGATGCGGGAATTTCCATGATCCTGCAGGAGGCGAACACCATTCCCGGCGTTTCCGTGGCGCAGAACATCTTCTCCGGCCACGAGGCGGAGTTTTCCCGGTTCGGCGTCATCAATATGGCGAAGATGCGGAAGCAGGCCCAGCGGGTGCTGGAAAGCTTCGGCATTACGCACATCAGGGCCGGCAATCCGATCGACAGCTATACGTTTGAGGACCGGAAGCTGGTGGAGCTGGTCCGCTGCGTGACGGATCAGACGGAGATCCTGGTCGTGGACGAGACAACCACGGCGCTTTCGCTTGAAGGCCGGGAAATCCTGTACAAGCTGATCCACCGGATGGCGGACCAGGGAAAGGCCATCGTCTTCGTTTCCCATGATATGGATGAAATCCTGGAGCAGTGCACGGATCTGACGGTGCTGCGGGACGGGGACATCATCGGTCATCTGACCCGGGAAGAGATGGACGCGCCGGACGCGGTGAAGACCATCCGGTATATGATGGTCGGCCGGGAGATCGGCGACAAGTATTACCGCGAGGATTACGATACGTCCCACCAGCCGGAGGTCGCTCTGGAGCTGGACGACGTGTCCCTGGGAAAGATTCAGCACTTCAGCCTGAAGCTGCACAGGGGCGAGATCATCGGCATGGGCGGCCTGTCCGGCTGCGGCATGCATGATATCGGCCGGATTGCCTACGGGCTGGAAAAGCTGGAAGGCGGAAGAGTGCTCCGCAACGGAAAGGAAATCAAAACGCCGCTGCAGGCGATCAACAGCGGGATCGGCTATATCTCCAAGAACCGGGACACCGAGGCGCTGATCCTCAACGGACCGATTCAGGACAACATCGTGCTGCCGTCCATCCCGGCCCTGGAGAAGAAAACCTTCATCAGCCCCCGGGCGGAAAAGAAGCTGAGCGATCGGGAAATCGACAGCTACCGGATCAAGTGCCATGGCGGAAAGCAGTACGTCAACACCCTGTCCGGCGGCAATAAGCAGAAGGTATCCTTCGGCAAATGGACCGCCAAGGGCTCGGAGGTCATCATCATGGACTGCCCGACCCGCGGCGTGGATATCGGCGTCAAGCAGGCCATGTACACCCTGATCGAGGAAATGAAAAAGCAGGGCAAGGCCATCCTGATGATCTCGGAGGAACTGAGCGAGCTCATCGGCATGTCAGACCGGCTGATCATCATGAAGGATTTCCAGGTGACGCATCAGGTCGAACGGAATCCCGATCTGAAGCAGACCGACCTGATTGAGTACATGATTTAAGGAGGCGCC
>CAMOYA010000059.1 GCA_946629635.1 uncultured Clostridia bacterium | reverse complement strand
GCGGATGGGAGCGGTGCCACGCCGGTGGAATTCGCTCATTTTGACGGCGCGGAAACCATTCGTTTCGCTGTCACTGGCGACGTTCCCCCGATTGACTATATCGACCCCAGCGGCACCCCTGCCGGCTTCAATACCGCGGTGCTGTCCGAAATGGGCAGGCGGCTGGGCAAGAATATCGAGCTGGTGCAGGTCTACAGCAGCATTGGGCGCTCGCTCGCTTTGAGCAGCGGCATGGCAGACGCCGCGTTCTGGACCCGAAGCCGGAATTATCTCAAGGAGCTGATCGCAGATCAGTCCATCGCGGAAAACATGATGGTCAGCGATCTGCCGCTGAAGAGCTGGGTCGCCCTTGCGCTGGAAAGCATGATGGTGGAGGATAACCTTCGTTCCTCTGAAGCCACCGTCATCGGCGACCTGCCGGACGGGATGATCGCAACAGATTCCTACTTCTCGGACCCCAACGCCATCGTCAGCCTGAAACAGGAATGACTTTCCAATAACCAGTTTTATTATGGATTAAGACAATCCAGTCGAGAACATCAAACAAGCCCAGCTTTGAAACATTATGCTGCTCTCCCCGCGTGAAAGAAAAAGAAGCCTGATTTCTCAGGCCTCTTCGTGCAATCTGTCCATTGGGCTTGTCCTCGCGCAACCGTCACGGCGTCGGTATGATTACCGCAGGAACCCGTTGATGATCTGTTCCTCCGCCTCGGCTTCGGTCAGTCCCAGGGTCATCAGCTTGATCAGCTGCTCCCCGGCGATCTTGCCGATGGCGGCCTCGTGGAACAGGGAGGCGTCCACATGATTGGCCTCCAGCCCGGGAACCGCCAGGATCCGGCCCTGATCCATGATGATCGAGTCGCACTCCGTGTGGCCGTTGCAGGCCGCATTGCCGACGATCTTCGCATCAAACTTCTGGAAGGAATGATCCCGGGCCACCGAGCGGCTCACCACGTCCGCGCTGGCGTTGTCGCCGTTCAGCTCCACCGCATAGGTGCTGACGGCGTTCTGCTCCCCGTGGGTCATCAGACGCTCCCGGACCACCAGCTTTGCTCCGGCCTTCAGATCCGCCGTGGTTGTCCGCACCGTATCGTCCACACCCTTGATCTGCACCATTTCCATTTCCATATAGCTGTCTTCATCCATATGGACTTCCGTGCCGGGATTCAGGATCCGCTTGCCCTTGCCTTCCCCGGATCCGTAGTGCTTCTCCACATAGCGCACCCGCGCGCCCTTTCCGACATAGAACCGGTGAATGCCGTCATGCTCCGAATCCTGGTTGCCGCAGTTGTCGATGCCGCATCCGGCCACGATCACGACGTCCGAGTTCTCGCCGATAAAGAAGTCGTTGTACACGACCTCCTTCAGCCCGCTCTCCGTCATCACCACGGGAATATGCACGCTTTCCCGCTTCGTGCCCGGTTTGATCCGGATCTCCAGCCCGCTGACGTCCTCCTTGGACACGATCTCGATGTTCGCCGTGGACCTTCTGCCCGCGGACTGGCTGTTGGAGCGGATATTGTAGGCGCCCTCCGGAACCTCGTGCAGGTCCGCCACTTCCTGAAGCAGCCGCTTCTGAATCTCATCCAGCTTCATGCCTGCGCACCTCCCTGCCCCATCGCCCGGATATGTCCCTCGCACTCCAGCGCGTCCATCGCCACCAGGCCGGCGTTCAGGAAGGGATATACCGCTTCCTTCGGCCCCTGCCGGTCCACATTGCCATCCTTGATGACGATGATCTCGTCCGCGATGTTCAGAATCCGCTCCTGATGGGAAATGATCAGGATGGAGCCCTTCTCAATCGTCTCCCGCATGCGGCGGAACACGTCGATCAGGTTCCGGAAGCTCCACAGATCGATGCCGGCCTCCGGCTCGTCAAAGACGGAAAGCTTCGCATGCCGGGCCAGCACCGTGGCGATCTCAATCCGCTTGAGCTCGCCGCCGGAGAGGCTCGCGTTCACTTCCCGGTCCACATAGTCCCTAGCACAAAGGCCCACAGAGGACAGATATTCGCACGCATCCGCCACGGAGAGCGTTTTCCCGGCGGCAATCCGGATCAGGTCCAGCACCCGGATTCCCTTGAAGCGCACCGGCTGCTGGAAGGCATAGGCAATGCCCATCCGGGCGCGCTCCGTCACGGTCTTCTCCGTGATATCCTCACCGGAGAAAAAAATACGCCCGCCGGTGGGCTTCTCGATCCCGGCGATCAGCCTGGCCAGCGTGGACTTTCCGCCGCCGTTCGGCCCCGTCACCACGATCAGTTTGCTCTCGGGCACCGTGATGCTCACGTCCCGGATGATTTCCTTCCCCTTGCCTTCATCATCCACCTGGAAGGAAATGTTTTTCAGTTCAAGCATGTATCAATGATTCCTCTCTGTTCAGCATAATTCCCGATACAGGTATCCGTCCAGATTGCCCCATTCGCTGACGGTCAGCTGTTCGATGCCCAGCTCCCGCATCACGGCCAGCAGGATACAGATCCCGTGAACCACGATGTCCGCGCGGCCCGGCTGAAGCCCCGGCAGCTTTTTCCGGTCCTCCACGGACATGTCCGCCAGCTCCGCGCCGATTGCCCGGATCTCCCTTTCCGCAATCTTCGTCCCGTGCATGCAGCTCCGGTCCGTCCACGGAATCTTCCGGACCATGGCCGCCAGCGTCGTAAACGTTCCGCCCGTGCCGACCCACACCTCCGGAGCCCGGTATGTATTCACTTTCTCCATGGTCTCCCGCAGGATTTCCGTCGCCGCCTTTTCGGCGATCACCATATCCTCCTGCCGCTGCAGCTGAATCGCCTGAAACAGGCGCACCGCCCCCATCTGGCAGGAGAACGCGCAGTCCACATCCAAGCCTTTCCCGGTCACGATCTCCGTGCTTCCGCCGCCGATATCGATGACGCCGCACCGGCCCGCCGTCGAAATCGCCCTGGAGGCGCCATAGAAGCTCATGGTCGCCTCCTCCTCGCCGGACAGGATCTGCGGCTTCACGCCCGCAGCGCGGGTGATGGCCTCCAGAAAATCCTGGCCGTTGGCCGCGTCCCGGGCGGCGCTGGTGGCAAAAACGGACACATGCCCCGCGCCGCGGTCCCTGGCCTCTCCGGCCATCCGGCCGACCGCCTCCGCCGTCTTCCGGATGCTCTCCGGGCTCAGCCGCTTCTCCCCGTCCAGCCCGGCAAAGAGCCGCGTTCCTTCCCGATCGCGCCAGAGGCAGGCCATGCTGCCATTCCCGCCGTTCTCCGCCAGCAGGGCGCGAACGGAATTGGACCCGATTCCCACAACAGCAGACCTCATGCGTCCTCCATTCTGTGCGGCGCAACCGCCGCGATCCCATCACCGGTCAGTCGCCCAGTTCCTCCACCAGAATCTGGATTTCCGCATCCGTATAGGCATAGAGCGCTTCCGGATTGGTAAACTCAAAACGAATGTCATCCCGGCTGACATAGGAGTAGTTCTGCATCGCGCTGGAAACGATGTAATCCTCCGTTCCGACCACGCTCAGCTGGTTGCTCAGGTCCCTGTGCTCCTCTTCGAGCCGGGCCAGGGCCCTGGTCATCTCTTCGGTCTGTTCCCGCTTCCGGGTCAGATCGCTGCGCAGAAGGAGGTGAAACGTCAGAAACAGCGCCAGCACAACGGACAGTACCGCGAAAAAGCCGCGGTAGTTCATATTTTTCTGCTGCATGGAATCGCCTCCTTCCCTGAATGGTTACCTTAAATACTTCTCTGTCCGCATCCGATAATCCTGCTTTGCCCCATCCGTTTACAGGGTTCAGAACATGCTCAGCTGGTTGGTCTCCGACAGCCCGTCCAGCGCGCCCTGGCTCCGGAGGAGCTCGATGGTGGAGGAGCCGACCTTTCCCCGGTTTTTCAGATCCTCGATGCTCAGGAATTCGCCCTGCTTCCGGGCTTCCACGATCGGAATCGCCGCGCTTTCCCCCAGGCCCGGCAGGCTGATGAAGGGGCAGCGGATATTGCCGTCCTCGATTTTGAAGCGCCGCACTTCGCTCTTGTACAGATCCACCGGCAGGAAACGGATCCCGCGCATGTTCATCTCCAGCACCAGCTCCAGGCACGTCACGATGTCCTTGTCCCGGGCCGTGGCCTTGTCCATGTTCCGGATTTCCGTAATCCGCTGCCGGGCGGTGTCCGGGCTCAGGATCATCGTCGTCGCGTCAAAGCCGTCCCCGCGGACCGTGAAATAGGCGCAGTAGTAGGCCAGGGGCTCGTGCAGCTTGAACCAGGCCACCCGGAGGCTCATCGTCACATACGCGACCGCATGCCCCTTCGGGAACATGTATTTGATCTTTTTGCAGGAGTCCATGAACCATTCGGGCACGTTGGCCTCGACCATGGCCTTTTCCATCTCCGGCTTGAGGCCCTTGCCCTTGCGGACGCTTTCCATCGTCGTGAAGGAAAGCTTCGGCGCGACCCCCTTGTCCATCAGGTAATTCATGATATCGTCGCGGCAGCAGACGCATTCGCTCAGCGTCGCCGTCCCGTTGGCGATCAGCTCCTGCGCATTGCCCAGCCAGACATCCGTGCCGTGGCTCAGACCGGAAATCCGCAAAAGCTCCTCCATGGTGGAGGGGCGGGTTTCCTCCAGCATGCCGCGGACGAAGCCGGTGCCGAACTCCGGCACGCCGTAGGTCCCCGTGTTGCAGAGGATGTCGTCCGAGGTCACGCCCAGCGGCTCCGGCGAGGTAAACAGCTTCCGCACGCCCGGATCGTCCAGCGGCACCTCCTTGAAGTTGATGCCCGTCAGCATCTCCAGCTCGTGCATCATCGTCGGGTCATCATGGCCCAGGCAGTCCAGCTTCACCAGGATATCGTGCATGGAGTTGAAGTCGAAATGCGTCGTGGTAAAGTCGCTTTCCAGGTCGTCCGCCGGATGCTGCACCGCCGTAAAATCGTAGATCTCGTATTCCAGCGGAACAACGACCATGCCGCCCGGATGCTGCCCGGTCGTCCGCTTCACGCCGGTGCAGGTCAGCGCCAGCCGCTCCTTCTCCGTGTTGCCGGCCTGGATGCCCCGCTCCTCCAGGTATTTGGAGGCATAGCCGTAGGCCGTCTTGTCCGCCAGGCCGGAGATCGTGCCCGCCCGGAACACGTGGTCGTGGCCGAAGAGCTCCTCCACGTAGTGGTGCGCCTTGTTCTGATATTCGCCGGAGAAGTTCAGGTCGATATCCGGCACCTTGTCGCCCTCGAAGCCGAGGAAAACCTCGAACGGGATGTCAAAGCCGTCCTTCGTCAGCTTCCGGCCGCAGTCCGGGCAGTCCCGGTCCGGCAGGTCCACCCCGACGTGATATTTGCTCTTGTCCACGTCGAAAAAGCCCTTGTGGCAATAGGTGCAGCGGTAATGCGGCGGCAGGGCGTTCACCTCGGTGATTCCGCACATCCGGGCCACCAGGCTGGAGCCCACGCTGCCGCGGCTGCCCACCAGGTATCCGTCCTCCAGGGAGCGGGAAACCAGCTTCTGGGCGATGGCGTACAGCGTGCAGTAGCCGTATCCCACGATGGATTTCAGTTCTTTTTTCAGACGGGCTTCCACGATCTGGGGCAGCGGATTGCCGTACATCTCCTCCGCCGTGCCCCAGCTCATCTCCTGAATCATATCCTCCGCAAAGTCCCAGAAGGGCTGGAAGGTATCCTCGCCCTTGGGATGCTTCGGGAAAAGGCGGATTTCCTCCACCATGTCCGCGATCTTCCGCGGGTTTTCGATCACGATCTCCCGCGCCTTCTCCGCGCCGAGATAGGAGAATTCCTCCAGCATCTCGTCCGTCGTCTTGAAATACAGCGGCGGCTGCTGGTCGGCATCGGAATACTTCATGCCCGCCTGGATGATCGCCCGGCCGATGGAATCCTTCGGATCCATGAAATGCACGTCCCCGGTCGCCACCACCGGCAGGCCCATCTCATCGCCCAGCTCCACGATCTTCCGGTTCAGGCTGCGCAGATCCTCCTCGCTGTCCACCTGGCCCTCGCGGATCAGGAACGCGTTGTTCCCGATGGGCTGCACCTCCAGGTAGTCATAGAAGGAGGCAATCTCCTTCAGCTTTTCCTTCTCCGCCCCGGCCAGCACCGCACGGAACAGCTCGCCCGCCTCGCAGGCGCTGCCCAGGATCAGCCCCTCCCGGTACTTCTGAATGATCTGCCGCGGCATGTGCGGCGTCCTGCGGAAGTATTCCAGATGGCTGATGGATACCAGCCGGTTCAGGTTCACCAGCCCCGTCCGGTTCTTCGCCAGCAGGATGATATGCCAGCTCTCGCCGATGGCGCCGCCCCGCAGCGCCCGGTTCAGGTCCTCCTGGGTGTTCACCTCCGGATGCGCCTCCCGGGTCGCCTGCATCATGCGCGACAGGCAGTGGGCCGTCGCCGTGGCGTCATGCACCGCCCGGTGGGCATTCTTCAGGCTGACGCCCAGGTGCTTGCACAGCGCCGCCAGCCGGAAGGATTTCATGGTCGGATACAGCTTCCGGGCATAGGTGAGCGTGTCCATCACGGGGTTCCGGAAGGACAGACCGATGCGCCTGAGCTCCGTCTTCAGCAGGCTCGCGTCGAAGCTGGCGTTATGCGCCGCGATGGGCAGATCCCCGATGAATTCCAGGAACTTCGGCAGGATCTCCTCCGCCTTGGGCATCCCCTGCAGGTTCGCGTCCGTGATTCCGGTGATCTCCGTGATTTTCGGCGGCAGCGGCTCGCCGGGATCCACCAGCTGCTCAAAGGAATCGATCACCGTATCCCCGTCCAGCTTGACCGCGCCGATCTCGATGATTCTCGCCCGGGATGTGTTCAGCCCGGTGCTCTCAAAGTCCAGCACGACGATCGGCCCGTCATACGGCCGGCCGTCGGTGTCCTGAAATATTTCCCTTTCCTCCGTCAGATAGCCCTCGCAGCCGGGAATCAGCTTGATCTTTCCCTTGGCCGCCCGGAATGCCGCCGGGAAGCTCTGCAGCACGCCGTGATCCGTCACCGCCACCGCCGGATGGCCCCACTTCACCGCCCGGGCGATCAGCTGATCCACCGGCGTCAGCGCATCCAGCGTCGACATGTTCGTATGCATATGGAGCTCGACCCGCTTTTCCTCCGCCAGGTCCTCCCGCTCCTCCTTTTCCGTCTCCACCAGATCCCGCACGGAGATGGACAGCTCCCGGGCGAAGTTGTCGTACAGGCATTCGCCCCGGACCTTCACGTTCATGCCCGTGTGAATCCGGTTCACCTTGTCCATCACGGCCTGGCGCTCCTCGTCCGTGATCGGAGCGGGCGCCGCGCCGTCCTCCTTCCGGGAGAACCGGGGACGGTACCGCAGAAACACCTTGCACAGGATCGAGCTCGTATAATCCGTGACCGCAAAGGTCAGCAGCAGCATCTCGCCGCCCTTGAGCTCCTTCGTCTCCATCTTGAAGATTTCGCCCTGCACCACGGTGAGCCCGCTCTCGCTGTTCAGCGTCCGCATCTCCACGGGCCATTCGGAGATCGCCCGACCCAGAATCGGCTTGCCCACCGCCCGGGCTTCCGGATCGAAAGTGCCCTCCGGCTTCTGCGACTTTTCCGCCTTTTCCTGCTTCTTCTCCCCGGCGGGCTTTGCCTCCCGGGGCTTCCGCTCCTTCTTCGGCGCGGCTTCCGGAGAGGGCGCCGCCCCTTCCTGCTCCGCGCGCGCGGCGATCTCCTCCCGGGTCACGGTGATCCCTTCCGCCGCCTTTTCCCGCGCCTCCCGGATCTTCCGGAGCTGCTCCTCCCGGTCGCCGGAGACCGTCATCTCCACCCGGACCCGGGCGTCAAAGATGTCCCGGATCGCCGTGGCCAGCCGGGCACCGACATTCTTGCCGGCCATCATGTGCAGGCTGACCTCATCCGGGAAAACCAGCGTCAGAATCGCCTCGTCCCCCTCGCCGGCCCCGCCGGACTCGCCGGTCAGCTGGTTTTTCTCGATCTGCCATCCGATCTGGCCGACCCAGCCCTGGGTCGCCGGATAATTGCGCCGCAGAAAGTCGTCCAGCACCTTCCGGTAGGGCGTCGGGTCCTCCAGAAAGGCCGGCTTCAGCGCGCGGGAAACCACGCGCACGGACAGCGGCTGGCCCGGAAAAACGCCGCGCATGACCCGCTCCAGCCGCAGGTATTCCCTTTCCCCGGCCAGCTCCGTGCTTTCAAACGTGATATATGCCTTGTGAGCAGATTTGATATATGTCACCCGCGGCGCGGAAAGCTTTCCCGCCAGTTCCGGGATTTCCCGCGCGATCTGCGTCATCAGATCCTCGTAGCTCATTGATTCACCATTCTCCGCACCTCGGCGATCAGCTGATTCGCCAGTTCATCCGAATCGCCTTCCACGCGGCGGTTTTCCTGTCCCTTCACGAACAGCACCCCGCCGTTTTTTCCGCCGGCGATGCCCACGTCCGCTTCCTTTCCTTCCCCGAGTCCGTTCACGATGCAGCCCATGACCGCCACCTTGATCGGCACCCGGATGTCCGAAAGCTCCTCCTCGATCCGCTTCCCGATCCGGGCGACGGGAATGCAGGTCCGCCCGCAGGTCGGGCAGGCGATCAGCTGCACGCCACGCACCCGCAGATCCAGCGCCCGGAGGATGTCCCAGGCCGCCTTCGCCTCCGGCACCGGATCCCCGCTCAGGCTCACCCGGATCGTGTCCCCGATGCCGTCCGCCAGCAGCGCACCGATGCCGATCGCGCTCTTGACGGTGCCCTGCCCCGGCAGCCCGGCCTCCGTCACGCCGACGTGCAGCGGATACCCGGTCCGCTCATGCGCCAGGCGGTACGCATCAATCGTCAGCTTCACACTGCTGCTCTTCATGCTCAGCACGATGTCCTCAAACCCGGCCTTCTCCAGCATCCGGGCATGCCCCAGCGCGCTCTCCACCAGGCACTCCGCCGTCGGGCCGCCGTATTTTGCCAGCAAATCCTTCTCCACGGAGCCGCTGTTCACGCCGATGCGGATCGGGATATGATGCGCCTTCGCGCAGTCCGCCAGCTCGCGCACCTTCGCCTCCCCGCCGATATTGCCGGGGTTGATCCGCAGCTTCGCGATGCCGTTTTCCGCGGACCGGATCGCCAGCCGGTGATCGAAATGAATGTCCGCCACCAGGGGCACCGGACTCCCGTCCACCAGCGTCCGCACCGCCTCCGCGCACGCCTCGTCATATACGCTCACGCGCACCAGGTCGCACCCGGCCTCCGCCAGCGCCCGGATCTGCCTGAGGGTGCTGTCCGTGTCCCGGGTATCCGTATTCGTCATGCTCTGCACCAGGACCGGGCTGCCCCCGCCCAGCTTCAGCCGGCCGATCTGAACCTCTCTTGTCATCGCTTACTCCTATTGAAACAGTCGGATAATATCCTTGTAGGTAAAGAAAATCATCAGTCCGAAGAGGAATACCATGCCCACCAGATGCACCACGGCCTCCTTCTGGGGCGGCACCGGCTTTCTGCGAACCACTTCAATGAGGCAGAATACGAGCCGGCTTCCGTCCAGCCCGGGAATCGGCAGCAGGTTCATCAGCCCCAGGTTGATGGAGATCAGGATCAGCAGCTGCACGAACGCGCTGGCGCCATAGGCCTGCACCTGGCTGGAGACCAGCGATACGATGCCCACGGGGCCGGACGTCTGATCGAGTCCCTCGCCGGTGGTCACCAGGTTCTTCAGCGCCCGGAGGATCGCTCCGCCGGCGTCCACGCACATCGCGAAGGATTCCCGGAACCCGCCGAGGAAGCCGACGGGCACCGTCTCCGTCCGCACGTATCCGCCGATGTATACGCCGATGCGCATCTTGCCGTCGGATTCATCCTTCACCGGCGTCACGGCCACCTGCACCGTTTCCTCGCCGCGTTTGACCGTCATCTGCAGCGGGCCGTCCCCCTCCTGCCAGGAGGCGATCGTGCCCAGCAGCGTGTCCACCGTGCCGTCCAGCATGTTCTTTCCGTTCACTTCCGTCACGATGTCCCCGGCCTGCAGCCCTGCGCTCTTCGCCGGGCCGGCCGCCATCACCTCGGAGATGTACGGGTCGATCTGCTCCGGCTGCACCGGCACAACGTTGCCCCAGATCCAGAAGAACGCCGTTCCGACCACGAAGGCCAGCACGAAGTTCATCATCGGACCCATCACGGTCACAAACATCCGTTTCCATACGTTCTGCTTCGGATACGCCCGGGGATCGTCCTTCGTTTCGCCGGAGGCGTCGTCCTCCCCGAAGAAGGCGCAGTAGCCGCCCAGCGGGATCAGCCGGACGGAAAACTTCGTCTCATGCTTCCGGCTGTTCCACCCGATGATCTTCGGCCCGAAGCCGACGGAAAACTCCGTCACTTCGATCTTCATCAGCCGGGCCGCCACGAAGTGACCCCATTCATGCACCACAATCAGAATCGCCAGCAGCAGGATCGCCAGCAGAATATACACGCCTTACTTCATCTCCATCACATATTTCCGGGCCTGCCGGTCCGCCTCGAGGATATCCTCCAGGCCGTCCGCCCGCATCCCGTCCAGGCGCTCCATCGCGCCCTCCACCAGCCTTGCGATTCCGCCGAAGGGAATCTCCTCCCGCAGGAAGGCTGCCACCGCCGCCTCGTTCGCGCCGTTGAACACGGTGCAGGCCGCGCCGCCGGCGCGCAGCGCCGCACGCGCCAGCCGCAGCGCCGGGAATTTCTCCTCGTCCGGTTTTTCAAACGTCAGCTTCCCGAGGCTGAACAGATCCGGCGCAGCGACGCCGGTCTCTATCCGCTCCGGGTAGGCCATCGCGTATCCGATCGGCACCCGCATGTCCGGCACGCCGAGCTGGGCCAGCACGGCCCCGTCCCGAAACACCACGCCGCTGTGCACGATGCTCTCCGGATGAACGACCACCTCGATTTTCTCCTCCGGCATATCAAACAGCCAGCGGGCCTCCATGATCTCCAGGCCCTTGTTGAACATGCTGGCCGAGTCGATGGTGATCTTCGCGCCCATGTTCCAGTTCGGATGCTTCAGCGCCTCCGCCGGCGTCGCCTTTTCAATGCGTTCCCGGTCCCACGTGCGGAACGGGCCGCCGGACGCCGTCAGCAGGATCCTTTCCGCCCGATTGTTGGCCGCCTGCTGCAGGCACTGGAAGATGGCGCTGTGCTCGCTGTCCACCGGCAGCAGCGGCTTGCCCATCTTCGCCGCCAGCTCCGTCACCAGATGGCCCCCGGTCACCAGGGCCTCCTTGTTGGCCAGCAGCACCTGCCGCCCGGCCGCCAGCGCGTTCAGCACGCTTTCGAGCCCGGCGATGCCGACGATGGAGACCAGCACCTGGTCCGCCGCCACCTCCGCCGCCGCGGCCTTCAGCGCTTCCCTGCCGCTCATGAAGGTGCAGAAGCGCAGATCCTCCGGGATCTCCGCCGGGTCGATGCCTTCCGTCAGTCCGGCCATCTCCGGCCGGAATTCCCGCACCTGGTCAAACAGCTTTTCCCGGCTGCCGCGCGCCGTCAGCGCCACCACCCGGTACCGGTCCGGATGGCGCCGGCAGATGTCCAGCGCCTGTCCGCCGATCGATCCCGTCGATCCCAGTATCGCAATCCTTTTCATCGTTTTCTCCTTATCAGAAGAACAGCCTGAAGCAGTACATCAGCACCGCCATAAACAGCACGCTGTCAATCCGGTCCAGCATCCCGCCGTGCCCCGGAAACAGATTCGAAAAATCCTTGATCCCGCTGTGCCGCTTCACCATCGAGGCGAAAAGGTCCCCGATCTGCCCGATCGCGCCGCCGAAGAACCCCAGCAGCAGATACTGCCACCATTGCGGCAGCCGCATCAGCGTCGCCTCATTGCACGTGACCAGCGTGATCACATACACGACCACCGCGGCCAGAATGCTGCCGACCAGCCCGCCGATGCTGCCGGAAATCGTCTTGTTCGGGCTGATGATCGGGCACAGCTTCGGCCCCCGCAGCGCGCTGCCGACAAACAGGGCCATTGTGTCCCCCATCAGCGGAATCGCAAACGTCAGGCTCAGGAAAACAACCTCCACCGCCTTCTGCACCTGCATATCCAGCAGGCACATGGCCACCAGGCTCAGCCCCGGCAGCAGCACCGTCAGCAGCGGCAGCGCGCTCATGGCCAAATCCGACAGCTTCGGATCATTCCGGAACAGAATCTGAACCACCATCAGCAGCAGCGTCGCCGCCAGCAGCGGGATCATGATCTTTTCGGTCAGGAACGCCGTCAGCGGAATCGATGCCACCAGCGTCACCCACGTTGGCCAGGTCACCACGTGATGCCCCGCCAGGGACAGCGCGTGGTACTCTTCCCAGACGGCAAAGCCGATGCAGGTCAGCGTGAACAGCGCCATCGCCCACCCCGGCAGCCACAGCAGAACCACCAGCAGCGCAATCAGTATCGCGCCCGTAATAATCCGTTGTTTCATTTCCTGAATGCTCCCTTACAATCTTCGACCCTCAACCTCAGAACCGATGAAAT
>CAMOYA010000058.1 GCA_946629635.1 uncultured Clostridia bacterium | reverse complement strand
CAGTGCTCCAGCACGGCGTAGTCCACGGTGGAATCCGCCTTGCTCATGCCGATGGTGTCCACAAAGTTCCGGATGGCGGCAGCGGGATAGCCGCGGCGGCGCATGGCGCTGAGGGTGGGCATGCGGGGATCGTCCCATCCGGCGACGTGATGGCCTTCCACCAGCTGGCGCAGATAGCGCTTGGACATGATCGTTCCGGTCATGTTCAGCCGGGAGAACTCCAGCTGGCGGGGACGGGCGGGCAGCATGTTTGCGCTCTTCTCCACCACCCAGTCATACAGCGGGCGGTGAATTTCGTATTCCAGGGAACACATGGAGTGACTGATGCCCTCCAGCGCGTCACCGATCGGATGGGCAAAGTCATACATCGGATAGATGCACCACTTGCTGCCGGTGCGCCAGTGCTCCTTGTACAGAATCCGGTACATGGCCGGGTCGCGCATGACGATGTTCGGCGAGGACATATCGATCTTCGCGCGTAGGGTCTTGCTGCCTTCCGGGAACTCGCCGGCCTTCATCCGGCGGAAGAGATCGAGGCTTTCCTCCCACGGCCGGTCGCGCCAGGGACTGTTCTTTCCGGGCTCCGTCAGCGTTCCGCGGTACTCGCGCATCTCGTCCTTGCTGAGCTCGTCCACATAGGCAAGGCCGCGGCGGATCCAGTCCTCCGCGATTTCATAGCACTTGTCATAATAATCCGAGGCATAGAATTCCCCGCCGGTCCAATGGAAACCGAGCCAGTGAATATCGCGCTTGATGGCCTCCACGTACTCCGTGTCTTCCTTGGCGGGATTGGTATCGTCAAAGCGCAGGTTGCACTTTCCGCCGTATTTTTCCGCCGTCAGGAAATCCATGATCAGGGCCTTGCAGTGCCCGATATGCATATATCCGTTGGGTTCAGGGGGAAAGCGGGTATGGATTTCCGTATACCGGCCTTCCTTCAGATCCTGGTCGATCGCGTCCCAGATAAAATTCCCGCGGGCATTCGTTTCTTCCATTGGCTCAGACTCCTTTGCTGTCAGGTAATCGAAAACAATTTATTATACAATTTCATGATTGATGAATCAAGGTTTTTTCATGACATGGACTTTCGGAGAAAAAAGTCAGACAAAGGACAGGGAGGGGTTGTCATTCCGCGGGGGGTAGGGTATAATAATGAAAAGGTTTACAACGGGGAGGGACCGGTGTGGAAGAGCAGTTCAACACGATGAAACTGAATCCGATCGTGGGGACCGGGAACGAGGCGCAGGACATTCTGCTGTACGTGTACAAGGCCCTGCAGGCCAAGGGATATGATCCGATCACGCAGATCGTTGGATTCATCATCTCCGGGGATCCGACATATATCACCAGTTACAACAATGCCAGAAGCCTGATCACCCGCCTGGAACGGGACGAGATTCTGGAAGAGCTGGTTCGCTCCTATGTGGAAACTCACTGAATCTGATTCCCTGGCGGCGCCGGAGCGGTGCCGCCCGGTTTTTTTTGATATAAAGGGAAGAAATCAGAAAAGCATTCCGTTGAATGAATGAAAATCAGTCGGAAACACCGGAGAGGCGTCTCCGGATGAAAGGGGTAGAAAAACGATGAAGAAAAAGCTGCTGGCGGTCATCCTCTGTGCGCTGGCGGGGCTGCTGATTGCCCTGCCCGCCCTGGCCGCGGATACGTTTACCTTCAGCGAGAAGAGCGTAACGATGTTCGAAGGCGAAACGGTCAGTATCGACATCACGCGGGACGGGAAGTACGCGGATGGCGGCGAGATCACCTATAAAAGCGCGAACCCGAAGATTGCCACCGTTGAGGCGGACGGGACGGTGACGGCCCTGCTCAAGGGCAACACCACGATCACAGCCTCCCTGGTTTCGAACGGAAAGACGCTTCGCAGAACGGAGCTGGCCGTCAAGGTCTGGCGTGCGGTGACGAAGGTGACGCTGAGCGAGAAGAAGCTGACGGTGTACGAGCCATCGGATCCGGAAATCGTCAATCTGCTCCGCCCGATCGATGAGGACCGGGAATGGGAAAGGGTGATCGTGGTTTCCGTCGGGAAAACCGCGCAGCTGAGCGCGGTCTGCACCCCGGAGGACGCGACCAGCCGCAAGGTGAAGTATGAATCGACGGACGTCGGCGTCGCGAAGGTGGCTGAGACCAGCCTGCGCGGAGTGGAGGCCGGCGAATGCGACCTGATCATCTCCAGCGTTCAGAATCCGGATGTCCGCCAGGTGTATCACGTGCTGGTGATTCAGCCGGTGAAGAAAATCACCATCGAGATGGCGGAAAAGAGCATATCCTCCGGGTCTTCCGCGCAGCTGTATGCCGTCTGCACCCCGGACAATGCCAGCATTCAGGCGGTGACATGGTCCTCCCGGAATCCGAAGATCGCGACGGTGGACGACAACGGCATCGTGACCGGCCTGCAGAAGGGCAGTGCGACGATCGATGCCACGGCGGCGGACGGCTCCGGCGTCCGGGGCAGCAAAACGATCCAGATCACCCAGGACGTAACGGATGTCGAGATCAAAAACAGGGATCAGGATCACATCGTGGCGACGGGAAGAACGATCAACCTCGGCGTGAACGTGATGCCGCAGTCGGCCAGCGTCCGCACGGTGAACTGGTATTCCTCGGACGAGAGCATCGCGACCGTGCGCAACGGCGTGATCACGGGACGGAAAGCGGGATACTGCGAGATCACGGTGGCGAGCACGTCCAATCCGGACGTGACGGATACCGTGCTGGTGCAGGTGATCCAGATGGTGACCCGGGTCAACGTGACCAACGAGAAGGGAATGACGATCCGCAAGGGGGAAAGCGCCCAGATCACATGGAGCGTGGAACCGGCGGACGCAAGCATCAAGGACGTAACGTTTAAGAGCAGTGCACCGAAGGTACTGGCCGTGGATGCGAACGGCATCGTGACCGGCCTGTCCCGCGGGGCGGCCAACGTTACGGTGACCGCAGCGGACGGCAGCCGGCGGGAAACCTCGTACCGGGTGACGGTGACGCAGCCTGTTGAAGGCGTATCCCTGGACCGGGGGCTGTACCTGGTGCAGACGGGACGGCACACGGACATCCGGGCAAAGGTGCTGCCCGGCAATGCCAACAACCAGAACGTCGACTGGGAGATCAGCGACCCGTATATGGCCTCCGTACGCCAGACCGGCGCATCGACCTGCCGCGTGACGGGCAATTACTCCGGCAGCACGTCGCTGACGGCGACGACGCAGGACGGCGGTTATTCCGCATCGACGGAGATCATGGTCGGCAACTTTGATGGCGCGATTCTGGTGGAGAGCCTCTCCATCACCGACGACAACAGGATCCGGCTGTCCCTGCGGAACATGAGCCCCTACACGATTGACCGGGTTTACTTCCATGCCGCGTGCTTTGACACGATGAACCAGCCGATGGTCTATAACCGGGACGGCGTCACCACCGGATTCGACGGCAGCTATCCGCTCGCGCTGGGACCGAATGCCCAGAGCGTGCACGGCCAGTTCAATTTCGGCAACTTCCTGGAAACCGGACGGCTTGGCGCGGTGACGATCACGATTACGGGATACCGGTTCGAGAACGGTCAGGAATGGACGATTCCGGAAGAATACCAGTTGCCGTCCATGCCGGCTTACAGCCGCGATATCTGGACGCCGACGCCGACGCCCATTCCCACGGAAGTGCCTCCGGAATACACGCAAAACGGAGAGGTAGTGAATGGCTGAGCTGGTGGTGATCGGCGCGGGACATGCCGGCTGCGAGGCCGCCCTGGCGGCGGCCCGCATGGGCATCGATACCCTGCTGCTGACATTGAATATGGACGGCGTAGCCCTGATGGCCTGCAACCCGGTGATCGGCGGATCCGCAAAGGGTCACCTGGTCCGGGAACTGGACGCACTGGGCGGCGAGATGGGCCGGGCCATCGACGATACATTTCTGCAGAGCCGGATGCTGAACATGGGCAAGGGACCGGCGGTTCATTCCCTGCGCGCCCAGGCGGACAAGCAGGCCTATCAGAACCGGATGCGCCGCGCCCTGATGACCCAGGCGCATCTGACGGTTCGCCAGGGCGAGGTTGCGTCCATTGAAACGGAGAACAATCATGTGACGGCGGTCACCACGGCGACGGGCATGCGGATTCCATGCCGGGCGGCGGTGGTGGCCACCGGCGTATATCTGAACGGGAGCATTATTATCGGCGAGTACCGGCATGACGGCGGCCCGCAGGGGCTGCAGAACGCGCCGCTGCTTTCCGAAAGCCTGCGGGAACTCGGGTTTGAACTGAGAAGGTACAAGACGGGCACGCCGGCCCGGGTGGATCAGCGGACCATCGACTTTGACGAGATGCAGGAGCAGAAGGGGGACGATCCCGTCGTTCCGTTTTCCTTCCTGACGGAAAGAAAACTGGAAAACACCTACAGCTGCTACCTGACATGGACGAACGCGGAAACGCACCGGATCATTCTGGACAACCTGGACCGGGCACCCCTGTACAGCGGGAAGATCCATGGCATCGGGCCGCGATACTGTCCCAGCATTGAGGACAAGGTGGTCCGTTTTGCGGACAAGGACCGGCATCAGATCTTCATCGAGCCGGAGGGAAAGGCCAGCCTGGAATGGTACGTGCAGGGGATGAGCACATCGATGCCGGAAGACGTGCAGTGGGCGATGTACCGGACGATTCCGGGACTGAGAAGGTGCGAGTTTACCCGCCTCGGATACGCGATTGAATATGACTGTATCGACAGCCGGGAGCTGCGTCCGACGCTGGAAAGCCTGCGGATCGGCGGGCTGTTCTTTGCCGGGCAGATCAACGGAACCAGCGGATATGAGGAAGCCGCCGCCCAGGGGCTGCTGGCGGGCATGAACGCGGCGCTGGCGCTTCAGAAAAAGGAACCGGTGATCCTGACGCGGGATATGGCCTATATCGGCGTTTTGACGGATGACCTGACGACGAAGGGGACGGATGAACCGTACCGGATGATGACTTCCCGGGCGGAACACCGGCTGTATCTCCGGCAGGACAACGCGGACCTGCGGCTGACGGAGATCGGCTGGAAGGCCGGGCTGGCCGGGGATGAGCGAATGGAGAGAACGCGGCGGAAGCGCGAGGAGACGGAGAAGCTGATCCGCGAGCTGAAAACGACCCGGTTCGCTCCCGGGGAAGCGCTGAACCGCTTCCTGACCGGTCACGGGCAGCCGGAAACCGCCGGATCCGTGAACGCGGAGGAACTGCTGAAAAGGCCGGAGATTCACCTGAAGGATCTGGAGGAGATCCGGCCGGAGCTTTCAGCGGCGTATCCGCCCGCGGCGGAACAGGCGGAGATTTCCGTCAAGTATGCCGGATATCTGGAGAAGCAGGAGATTCTGATCCGCAAGGCGCGGGAACTGGAGGAGACCAGGCTGCCGGAGGACACGCCCTATGAGCAGATTGAGCATCTGCGGCTGGAGGCGCGGCAGAAGCTGGCCCGCCAGAAGCCGGTCTCACTGGGGGCGGCAGGAAGAATCCCGGGCGTCAATCCCGCGGATGTGGCGGTGCTGACGGTCTGGCTGGAGAAGCAAAGACGGCAGGAAAAATAAAGAGAAAAACAGGATGGCGGCGGTCCGCAACGCGCGGGACCGCCGCCATCTGTTTTCACTTTGGGGAAATCAGTCGTAATTTCTTCTCGGGAGCTCAATGCCGAACTCCCGGGCGGTGTTTTCCAGAATATCCAGCGCGCGCTCGATCTGCTCCGGTTTATGCTCGCTGATGACGCAGAAGCGGAGCCGGGCCTTGCCCTTGGGCACGGCCGGATACATCGCCGGCGGAACGCTGACGCCGCGCTTTTTCAGCTCGTTGGACAGCAGCCATGCATCCTCATCCTTGCCGACGAGCACCGGGAGAACAGCTGTTTCACCGGCGAGGCAAATGTCCAGATGACGGCGCCGTGCGCTGTCCGCAAAGGCGCGGATCGCGCTGCGCAGGTGCTCCATGATTTCCGGATGCGCCCGCAGGGTCCGGATCGCTTCGAGGGATCCGGCAGCCAGGGCCGGGGAGATGCCGACGCTGAAGACGAACCCGGGCATGTTGTACCGCAGGTAGTCAATCAGGCATTTCTTTCCGGCCAGATATCCGCCGCAGGTACCCAACCCCTTGGAGAGCGTACCGTATTTGATATCGATATCGTCGCCCTTCAGCCCGAAGTATTCATCGACGCCGCCGCCGGTTTTACCGATGACGCAGGCGCTGTGCGCTTCGTCCACCATCAGGAAGCAGCCGTATTCCTTCTTGAGCCGGACGAAATCCGGCACGGGCGCAATATCGCCGTCCATGCTGTAGGCGCCTTCGATGATGATCAGTACCTTCTCATAGTACGCGCGCTGATTCTTCAGAATGGATTCCAGCGCAACCGTATCGCTGTGCGGGAACGGGCGGGAAGTGGCATCGCTCAGCTTGCAGCCCTGCTCAATGGAGTTGTGCGCCAGGGCGTCATACAGGATCAGGTCATTCTTGCCGCAGAAGTTGCCGACGAAGGTGACATTGGTCGAATGACCGCCGACGCAGACGATGGCGTCTTCGGTGTGCTTCCAGTCGGCGATCTCCTTCTCCAGCTCCTTGTGGATCATCTTTTCGCCGGCGAGCAGACGGCTGCCGCTGGCACTGGTGCCATACTTGTCGATGGCGGCCTTGGCGGCTTCCTTGACCTCCCTGCGCCCGCTCATGCCGACATAGTTGTAGCTGCCGAACTCCAGAATTTCCTTTCCGTCGACGATACCGGTGTCCAGCAGCGGGGATTCGTGACAGATGAAATAGGGATTGTCCCCGTTGCCGACCAGGTTCCGCTGGCGCTCCAAAAAGCCCTGATATTCCGGCGTATCCTCGAAGCGGGTGATCGGCCGCATGGGTACGCGCTCATGCGGCTTGCTGGTTTCGTCCGTTCCGTTCAGCAGGTTTTCCACCACCCGGGCCATCCCGGCGACGGTGGCGCACTGACCGTATTCCTCGGCAGGAATGGTGATGCCCCACTCTTCCTCGGCCTTCAGGGCGATGCTGAGCACCTGGAGACTGTCCCCCTGCAGATCCTCGATGAAGTTGGCCGTATCGGAGATATCCTTTTCCGGCATATCCAGGGCATCCGCATACATCGTGCGGACCTTGCGCAGGATGTCCGCCCGGGCGGCGCTGCCTTCGGATTTCTGCACGGGGGCGATTTCCGCACCGGCGCTCTGGGCCCGCAGGTCCAGCTCGCGGTAGATCAGCTCGCCCTCATCGTACATGCGCTTGAGCTCGATCCGCTTCACCTTGATGCCGCTGACCAGCGGAAGGGTCATCGGCGTGACCAGGGCGCGGTCCAGCTGGCTGTACAGCGGCAGGCGGGCGTTGATCGTGGCGACCTTTCCGGCCAGCGTGTTCAGAAATGCGCTGTCCTTATAGTTGTCCCCGACGTTCATCACGAGGGTGATATCCTCGTTCTTGTCCCGCTTGTTCCGTCGGAAGCCGACGACGCAGATCTGTTCCGCGCCGGAGAGGGCGGAGAACGCGTCCTCCAGATCATCCGGATAGACATTTTCTCCGGACTCGTTGATAATGACATCCTTCAGGCGGCCGCGGATGTAGACGCGGCCGGTGCTGTCGATGGTGGCGACGTCTCCGGTCGGGAACCAGCCGCCGTCCAGCGTGTCCGGCGGCAGGATTTCTCCCTTGACCACGCGGCCGGAGTGAATGCCGTCTCCGCGGATCTGCAGCTCTCCGGTGCTTCCGCCGTTCTCGCCCTTCGTCACGCGGTACTCCGCGGAGCCGAAGGCCTGGCCGACGGTGCCGTTGAGCCGCTTCTTCAGGCTCATCGAGGTTTCAAACCCGTTGACCGCCGTTTCGGTCATGCCATAGCCGTTGATCGTGTAATACCCCAGCGCGTTCAGCGCGCGCAGGGTCTCGACCGGCGTGTGGCTGCCGCCGAGAATGACGGCGTCGACCTGGGTGCCCAGAAGCTTTGAATCAACGGAGGCGAAGAGCCGGTGCTGCGCCAGGGAAAGACCGGCCTTCGGCGCCACGGCCTGCACGGCCAGGGACAGCCCGCTCATGGCCCGGAACATGGCGCGCTTCACGGGCTTTTCCTTCTTCAGCGTCCGCTCCATGGACTTGACAAGGCTGTTGCCGACCAGCGGGACGACCACGATCAGGCTCGGCGGGAAATGACGGCAGACGTTCAGAATCGAATTCGGCGTCCGGTCCGGCAGAAAGACGTTGCTGGCGCCCAGGAAGCCGCCCCAGATCATGTTGGCCATGAAGCCGAGCACATGATGAAAGGGGAGAAAGGCCAGGAGGCGGCGTCCCCGGTTTTCCAGATGGATCACCCGGGGATTCCGCCGGTAGATGTCCTCCGAGGTCAGCGCCTGCTCGCAGATCGCGGCCCCGGAGTAGGCAAAAATCCGGCTCCGGCCGGTGGTTCCGCTGGTGCACATGGCCACGTATTCTCCCCATTTCGGCTCGAAACCGATGGTTCTGGGGGCATTGACGATGGTTTTGAAATCCAGCTGCCGGATGTTTCCGGAGAGCCCCCGGGGCTTCCGGGTGATGACAGCCTTGCATCCGGCTTCGTCCAGAAGCCCCTGGAGCATGCTGTCGGCCGCGGAAGCGTCCAGCAGGAGCACGTTGTGGCCGGAGCGAATGACGCCCCAGAAGAGGGGAATCCATTCCGGGCAGGTGTCCACGGCGATGGCCAGCCAGCCGGAATCCGGCACGAGGGAGGAGATGCAGGCGGCAAAATCATCCGCCCGCCGGGTAATCTCGGCATAGGAGAGGGAATGTTCTTCTTCCCCCTTCAGCCATTCTGCTGCTGTCGTATCCCCATATTCGCGCATAATGTCGAAAAAGGTCGACAGACTTTTGTCAGCCTGGAGCCGCGCGCTGACGCTCAGGGTATCCATTTGGCTCATGGGTTCCTCCTTTCGGATTGGAAAGCCCGGGCATGTCAGTCCGTTTGCCGGACGGAAGGCAGGACGGGGCTCTCCGGTAGTGAGCGGTTGTGCGGGTGGCTCCGGAATAATGATGAAGGATAAAAAAACAATAATCTCCAATGCCGACCCGCATCCCATCCATTATATCATGATTCTTCTCTTGTGCATACAAATTTGAAAAAAGACGATCAAAAACCAGAATAAAGACGAGGCGGACGCTGTAAAAAAAGATTTAATTTCCATTTTTCAACGGCGGGATGTTGCAAATCAAAAGGCGCTCCCGTATAATGAAATCGTGAAGTAACCGGTCATGTAACCCTTTTGAAGCGAAAGCAGGACTGTCAGTCATCCATATGCCGGCAAAAGGAAAGCCCTAACCTTCACCTGTATTGCCGGAGGCGGATCCGGACCCACGGATGAAATGAGAGTACCGGGGGAGGACAACCCATGATCATATATCAGTTGGGAAGACATTTTATCGCGCTGTTCCTGATTGTGCTCTTCGCCATCAGGCTCAGTTCGCAGCGCTCAACGCAGGATAAGGAGCTGCGCTATTTCTGGCTGACGCTGGTCTGCTGTTTTCTTCTGGTCCTCGAGGATGTCCTGGAGTCAACGGCAGGCCTGAATCCTGATCTGATTGTCTGGAGAACCGTGCTGTCCATTGCGGGATATGTGCTCCGCTCGGTGGCGACGGTCGGGCTGATGCTGGTCGTCTGCAAGCCGGAGCACAGACATAAGGGGCTGTGGATTCCGTGCGTCATCAACCTGCTCGTCTGCAGCACGGCGCTTTTTTCGGATATCGCCTTTGGCTTTGATGCAGAATACAACTTCTATCGCGGGCCCCTGGGCTATGTCGCGTTCATCGTTCCGCTGTTCTATCTGGCGGTGATCCTGTGGCTGACCTTCAAGCGGTATGGCGCTTCGGAGCGCCCCGAAGACAAGGCCATCCTGATCGCCTGTGCGGTGTTCGTCGTTCTTTCTGCGCTGCTGGATGCAACGCAGGGTGGCGTCCGCCTGCATGAAGCCATTCTGATCAGCTGCGTATTCTTCTATGTGTTTCTGCGTTCCTATGACATCCGGCGGGATGGACTGACGCGCCTGCTGAGCCGCCAGTCGCTCTACGATGATATCAGCATGGTCAGCCGGAGAATCAGCGCAATGGCCGCGCTGGATATGAACGGTCTGAAGCAGATCAACGAAGAACAGGGATATTCGACGGGGGATGAAGCGCTCAGGAAAATCGGAGAAATCATGACGGCCGCTTCCGACTCGCATATCCGGGCATACCGGGTGGGCGGGGATGAGTTTGCCGTGCTTTTCGATCGCAGAAGCGAGGCGGAGGTTCAGGCTACGCTGGAGAAGATCCGGCTTGATGCGAAACGCGCGGGCTACAGCATTTCCTACGGATACGTGATGAATGAAAGCACATCCGATCCGAACCTGCTGATCCGGGCTGCGGAAATGAAAATGTATGAGCAGAAGGCCCGGTATTACCGGGACAAAGCGCACGACCGGAGGCGAAAGGGAAGGGAAAAGACGGACGGCATGCCGCCCGAAGTGAGGCGGGCGGTGGAGACTTCGCCTCAGCCGATGGCGGTATACCGATTCCGCGATCACAGCATCGAGCCGCTGGCGGTTTCGGATGGGTTCTGCCTGCTCTTCGGCTATCCGGACCGGGATCATGCGGTCTCCGTCCTGGATCAGGATATGTACAAGGATATTCATCCGGACGATCAGGAAAGGTATTCCGGCGCAGTGCTGCGTTTTTCTGATGGAAAGGAAGATCTGGATGTGGTTTACCGGACCCGGGAGGGCATGAAGTCCGGCTACCGTGTGATCCATGCCCGCGGAAGCCACCTGCACACCAATCAGGGGTCGCAGATTGCATATGTCTGGTATATGGACGAGGGTACCTATATCGAGGGAGAGGAAGACACCGGCAGCCAGATCAGCCGGTCGCTGAGCCGCGCACTGCACGAGGAAAGCATTCTGCATGCCGCGCATTTTGACGAACTGACGGGGCTGCCGAATCTTTCCTGGTTCTTCAAGCTTTCGGAAGCCTGGAAAGCCAAGGAGATCAGCGAGGGAAAGCATGCGGCGCTCCTCTATATCGACCTGAACGGGATGAAGTACTACAATCACCGGAACGGATTTGCGGAAGGGGACCGGCTGCTGAAATCGCTGGCGGAGATTCTGGTTCGCATTTTCGGGAAGGAGAACTGCTGCCACATTTCAGGAGACCATTTTGCGGCAACGACGACCGAGGCAGAGGCGGAAGCGCAGGTGAAGCGGCTGATCGCCGAAACAGGGCAGATGAACGGAGGGAAGACCCTTCCGGTCCGCGTGGGGATCTACAGCAGCGGGATTGAGAATGTAGCGGTCAGCTCGGCGTATGACAGGGCCAAGCTGGCCTGCGACGCAATCCGCAGAACCGATTCTTCGGGGTATGCATTCTATACCGCGGAGCTGAGCGAGGTCATCCGCAGGCATCAGTATCTGGTGGACAATATTGACAGGGCCATCGAGGAAAGATGGATCCAGGCATACTATCAGCCGATCATCCGGGCGGTCAGCGAGAAGGTCTGCGATGAGGAAGCCCTGGCCAGATGGAACGATCCGGTCGAAGGATTCCTGTCGCCGGAGGACTTTATTCCGCAGCTGGAGGATGCCGGCCTGATCTACAAGCTGGACCTGTGCGTGCTGGATCAGGTGCTGGAAAAAATGCAGGAGCAGAAGGACGCCGGGCTGGAGGTGGTTCCGCATTCCATCAATCTGTCCCGGTCTGATTTTGAAACCTGCGATATCGTCGAGGAGATCCGGAAACGCGTGGATGATGCCGGAGTCGGAAGAAACCGGATTTCCATTGAAATCACGGAGAGCATCATCGGCAGCAATCTGGAGTTCATGAAGACCCAGATCAACCGGTTCCGGGATCTTGGCTTCCCGGTATGGATGGACGATTTCGGGAGCGGGTATTCCTCCCTGGATGTCCTTCGGGATATTCCGTTTGACCTGATCAAGTTTGACATGAGCTTCATGCGCAAGCTGGATGAAAGCGAGAGCGGGAAGATCATTCTGACCGATCTGATGAAGATGGCGACATCGCTGAACGTGGATACGATCTGCGAAGGCGTTGAAACCGAATCCCAGGTTCGCTTCCTGCAGGAAATCGGCTGCTCCAAGCTCCAGGGGTATTATTTCTGCAAACCCATTTCGAAGGAGCAGGTTTTCCGGCGCTACGCCGAAGGAAAGCAGATCGGCTTTGAGAGCGAGGATACATCGTCCTATTATGAGACGATCGGACGCGCGGATCTTTACGACATCAGCATCATCGCCAGCGCGGATGAGGATTCATTCCACCGTACCTTCAGCACCCTTCCGATGGCGATCATTGAAATCCAGGGGGATGAAGCAAGGTTTATCCGCAGCACCCCGTCCTACAGGGAGTTCATGAAGCGGTTCTTCAGTTTTGATATTGCCACGATGGCCAGGAAATTCGGAAAGTATCATACGCCCTTCATGGACCATATGGTGAAGGCATGCTGTGAACAGGGCAGCCGTTCCTTCTTCGATGAAAAGATGCCGGACGGATCCGTGGTGCATTCCTTTGCCCGCCGAATCAGCATCCATCCGACGAATGGCAACCAGGCCGTTGCGGTGGCCGTGCTGTCCATCTCCGAACCGCAGCCCCAGGGAATGTAATTTGACATTTTCAGCAAAAGCAAGTACAAT
>CAMOYA010000057.1 GCA_946629635.1 uncultured Clostridia bacterium | reverse complement strand
GGAAAAGCAAAACCCCGGGAGCATTGATTTTCAATGTCCCGGGGAGTCGAAGTGGCGGGATTCGAACCCGCGGCCTTTTGGTCCCGAACCAAACGCGCTACCAAACTGCGCTACACCTCGAAGCTGGAGCCGATGAGGGGACTCGAACCCCTGACCTGCTGATTACGAATCGGCTGCTCTACCAACTGAGCCACATCGGCACAACCAGCAACGGGTATTATATCAAACCCGTTCTGGTTTGTCCAGTCTTATTTTTCAGATCCGTTCCTGTACGATTCCGGCTGATCCATTCCTGTTCTGCACGGCCGGAACACGTCCGCTCCTGCTCGGCTTTCCTCCGGGGTTGCTTTCAGCGATCTTCCAGCTTCCTTCGGGCGGAATCGATCGCCTGCTGCACCATGTCCGGTGCCGGGGCGCCGGGGATCCGGCGCTTTTCCACGCAGGCGATCATGCTCAGGTCGTCGAAGACGTCCTGCTCAAAGGCCGGATGGAACTGCTTCAGCTCCGCCAGGGAAAGATCCAGCAGCGCCTTGTTCTCGTTCAGGCAGTGCGCCACCAGTTCGCCGACCACCTTGTGGGCATCGCGGAAGGGGACGCCCTTCCGGACCAGATAGTCCGCACAGTCTGTGGCATTCGTAAAACCGCCGGACGCGCCTCTTTCCATCACGTCCGTACGGAATGTCACGGATTTCAGCATGGCGGTGAACACCGTCAGACCCTTGACCAGGGTGTCCCGCGTGTCAAAAAAGGCTTCCTTGTCCTCCTGCATGTCCTTGTTATACGCCAGCGGAAGGCCCTTCATCACCGTCAGCAGGCCCATCAGATGGCCGTAAACCCTGCCCGTCTTTCCCCGGATCAGCTCCGCCACATCCGGATTTTTCTTCTGCGGCATGATGCTGGAGCCTGTGGCAAAGGCGTCATCCATTTCCACAAAGCGGAATTCATTGGTGTTCCAGAGAATCAGCTCTTCACAGAAGCGGCTCAGATGCATCATGCAGATGGCGGCGGCGGAAAGATAATCCAGCATATAGTCCCGGTCGGATACGCCGTCCAGGCTGTTTTCCGAAACAGCGGAAAAGTCCAGCAGTTCCGCCACCCGCTCCCGGTTCAGGGGATAGGTCGTCCCCGCAAGCGCACCGGAGCCCAGCACCATGACATCCGCCGCCCGGAAAGCCGCACGGAATCTTTCCCGGTCCCGCAGGAACATCTGGGCATAGGCCATCATATGATGCGCCAGCGTAATGGGCTGCGCCTTCTGCAGGTGGGTGTAGCCCGGCATGATCGTATGCAGATTGCGCTGGGCGATATCCAGAATAACGCCCAGCAGATCCTCCAGCATCAGTTCCGTATCCCGGCAGGCAACCTTTGCGTACATCCGGGTGTCCAGCGCCACCTGATCATTGCGGCTCCGCCCGGTATGCAGCCGTTTCCCCGCTTCGCCGATCCGCTGCGTCAGGAGGGTTTCCACATTCATATGGATATCTTCCGCATCCACCATCCACTGGATCCGGCCCGCCCGGGCATCCTCCAGGATTTCCCGCAGGCCGGCCACGATCTTCTCCGCGTCCTCCTGCGGAATAATCCCCTGCTCGCCCAGCATGGTCGCATGGGCAATCGATCCGGTGATATCCTGCTCATACAGGCGCTGATCAAAGGAAATGCTCGAATGGAAATCATCCACCAGCCCGTCGGTTGCCTTTCCGAACCGGCCTCCCCAGAGTTTCATCCGTTTTTCACCTCGACATGGTAAAGCTTCAGATCTTTTTCAGAGATTCCCGTACGCCGCCCGGAACAAGCATCTCCCGGAAGTTCCGCTCGATTTTCTCCGCCAGCGGCGTTTCGCACAGGTTGGTTGCGAAAATGACCGGGTTGGAAAGGATCGGCTGCAGCACGCCATCCGCGCTGGCCGGATCGCCGAAGCGAACCGCGGAAAGCGCGGCCTGCAGGTCAGCGAGCATCGGATCCGGCGAAACGGCCATGGGCTTTCCATCATCATCCACGGCCAGCAGATACCGAAGCCAGGCCGCAATCGCCAGCGGGATGCCTTCCAGCATGTCCGCGGATCCGTCCTGCATCCGGCTCTTGATCGTCTCCCCGAAGCGGATCGGAACCTTCTGGCTGGTGTCGCACGCGATCCGCTGCGGCGTATCGGGCATGAACGGATTCGGAAGCCGCTGCTCCAGCACCTCCTGCAGGAACGCCCGGGGGCTGATGATTCCGGGATCCGTCACCACCGGAAGACCTTCCCTGTAACCAATCCGCTCCACCAGACGCTTCAGATCCGAATCCTTCATTTCATCGGCGATGAGCGTATATCCCAGCAGGCAGCCGTAAACCGCCAGCGCCGTATGCAGCGGATTGAGGCATGTGGTGACCTTCATGCGCTCCGTCCGGTTCACCGTATCCCTGTCCGTCATATAGACGCCGGCCTGGGCCAGGGCCGGTCTCCCGTTGGGGAACCGATCCTCCACGACCAGGTACTGGGGTACCTCCGCATTCACGAACGGCGCAATATAGGTATGCTTCTCCGTCTGTACCGGATCCATATCCTCGAATCCATCCGCCTTCAGCGCCTGGGTAATGCTGTCCGCCGGGCGGGGCGTAATCTTGTCAATCATGGACCAGGGGAAGGACACCTGGCTTTCGTCGCCGATCCACTTCAGGAAGTCTGCCGGCGCAAAGCCGTTCTCCACCCAGGCCTCGGCGATTTCGATCACCGCGCCGCGGAGCTTCTCCCCGTTGTGGCTGCAGTTGTCCATGCTGACCAGCGCCACCGGCACGGCACCGTTCTGGAAGCGATGCAGCATGAGGGCCGTGACCACGCCCATGGCATGGGACGTCGAGTCCGGACCCTCCTCCATGTCCTTCCGGGCGGAAGGCAGAAGCACTCCCTGCATATCCCGAAGGGCATAGCCCTTTTCCGTAATCGTAAACGATGCCATCTGAAGGCTGGATGACGCAAAGATCGCCTTCAGCCGCTCCCAGTCGCCCAGGTACGCCGGGCATGCTTTCAGGCCCTCCGAGATGGAGGCAATCACTTCCCGATCCGTGCTCCCGTCCGGCTTCAGGGAAACCATCAGCGTCAGCGAGTCATAGGGACGATAGATCCGGTCAATAATCTCATGATCGAAGGTCTCCGCAGCGATGATCCCCCGATCGGCCAGGCCGGCATTCAGAAGGCGCTGCTGGAGCCCGGCAATAAAGCCGCGAAAAATATTCCCCGCGCCGAAATGCACCCATACGGGAGCCGCCGCCGTTTTTTCCCGCATAATCGCACGATCATACTCCGGAAGCCGGACGCCTTTCTCCAGCCACTGATCTCTGTTTCTGAGTCCTTCGTCTGTCAGTTTCATACGTTTTCCTCCTTCACAGGAATCACCTTTGCAGTTCTCCTCATTATTATTGTACACAATTCGGAATGTTTCGCAACAGGAAATGAAAAATATCAATCTGCACGCCGTCCGGCGCAAGACAGGGATAAAACCGCCCGAACCCGAACTTTTGTTTGACTTCCGGTTCCTGAGGCAGTAGAATACGAAATGGTGCTTTTTATTAAGGAGGAAATTCCGTGCTTGAATGTATTGTAACGAAATTCGGCGGCAGTTCACTGGCCAGCGACGAGCAGTTCCGCAAGGTTCGCAGCATTCTGGAGCTGGAACCCACCCGCCGTTACCTGATTCCCAGCGCGCCCGGAAAGCGGTTTTCCGGCGATGAGAAAGTAACGGACCTGCTGTATCTGTGCCATCGCAAGGCCAGCGAAGGCCAGCCTTTTGCGGAAGACTTTGCAAAGATCCGCGAAAGATACATGTCCATTGCCAACGGACTGCATCTGAAGGCGGATATTGCCGGCAAGCTGGACGAAGTGGAGCAGGGAATCGCCTCCGGCAAGGGAGCGGACTGGTGTGCCAGCCGCGGCGAATATCTGTGCGGCCTGCTGATGGCCGACTATCTGGGCTGGCGCTTCCTGGATCCGGCGGACGGAATCGTTTTCCGGGCGGACGGCATGCTGGATGACGCGCAGACGCAGGAGAAGCTTTCGATGCTCCTGGCGGACGGAGAATCCACCGTTGTTCCCGGCTTTTACGGCGCGCTGGAGAACGGGGAGGTTCATACCTTCTCCCGGGGCGGCAGCGATATTACCGGCGCGCTGGTCGCCCGCGCCGTGAACGCGGACGTCTATGAAAACTGGACGGATGTGTCTGGCTTCCTGATGGCGGATCCGCGCATCGTGGAGTCCCCGGCGGAAATCTCCTCCATCACCTATCAGGAGCTTCGCGAATTGAGCCACATGGGTGCATCCGTGCTGCACGAAGACGCGATGTTCCCGGTTCACCGGGCCGGCATCCCCACCAATATCCGGAACACCAACAAGCCCTATCATCCCGGAACGATGATCAGCCGGAACGCACCGCATGAAGCGTCCGTGCCGACCATCACCGGCATCGCCGGCCACCGGGGATACAGCGTCATCAGCGTTGAAAAGAACATGATGAACAGCGAGGTCGGCTTCGGCCGGAAGGTGCTGGCCGTCCTGGAGGAAGAGGGCGTCTGCTTTGAGCACATGCCGACCGGGATCGACAGCATGTGCGTCGTTGTCAACAGCGAAATGCTCGCCCCGCACCGGGATCAGATCATTGCCCGGATTGAAAAGCTGGTCGGCAACAGCGGGAGCGTATCCATCAGCGACAACCTGTCCATCATTGCCACCGTCGGGCGCGGAATGGTGCACAACTGCGGTACCGCCGCCAGGCTGTTCTCCGCCATGAGCCGGGCCCGGATCAATGTGCGGATGATCGATCAGGGATCCAGCGAGCTGAGCATCATCGTCGGGGTGAATGATTCGGATTTTGAAGCAACGATCAATGCGATCTATCACGAATTCGTGGGATAAATCATCAGCAATCCATCAGATCGGGAGACGGTGAAGATGAAAGTTCTTGTTACAGGATATGCGGGGCAGCTGGGATACGAAGTGGTCAGGCTGCTGGAATCCCGGGGAATTGAATGCCGCGGGGTCGACATGGCGGATTTCAGCCTGACCGACGAAAAAGCGGTGCTCGATTATGTCCTGAGCTACCGTCCCACCGTGATCGTCCACTGCGCCGCCTATACCAATGTGGACAAGGCTGAATCCGAGCCGGAGGTATGCGCCGCCGTCAACGGGATGGGAACGGTGTACATGGTTCGCGCCGCCCTGAGCGTCGGCGCCAAAATGGTTTATATTTCCACGGATTACGTGTTCCCCGGCACGGGAGACACCCCATGGAATGTGGACGACCCCTACGGCCCGAAGAACGTCTACGGCCTGAGCAAGGTGCAGGGGGAGGACGCCGTCCGTTCCGAGATGACCCGGTTCTTCATTCTCCGGACCAGCTGGGTTTTCGGCAGGAACGGCCGGAATTTCGTGCGCACCATGCGCCGGCTGGGAAAGGAAAAGGAGGAGCTGCGGGTCGTCTGCGATCAGATCGGTTCCCCCACCTATGCCGTCGATCTGGCCCGGGTCATCTGCGATATGATTCCGACGGACAAATACGGCATCTATCACGTTCGGAACGAAGGGTATATCTCCTGGGCGGATTTTGCCCGGATGATCATGGAAAAATCCGGCCTCAGCTGCCGGATCATTCCCGTTCCCACCGCCGAATATCCGACGCCTGCCCGGCGTCCGCTGAATTCCCGGATGAACGGGGACAAGCTGGCAGAGGCCGGTTTTGTGCCGATGCCAACGGTTGAAAACGCGCTGGACCGCTATATTGCCGAGCTGGACGCTGAATAATCAGCCGTTTCCGCTCAGCGCATCCGCAATATCCGATCCGATTCCACTGCATCTGAGACCTTTCAGGAAGTCCTCCGGCGGAGGCGCCTGAAAGGTCATTTTTTCTTTCTTCCGGGGATGGACAAAAGTCAGTTTCCAGGCATGAAGCATCAGGCAGGGAACCTTCACCCCCCGGTCAAACCCGTACAGCGGATCGCCGCAGACCGGATGCTGGATGCTCCGCATATGCACCCGGATCTGATGCGTCCGCCCCGTCAGAATGTGCACATCCAGCAGCGTGCAGCCCTTTCCCTCCGCCACCGTCTGCCATTCCGTGACCGCCGGCCGGCCCTCCGGATCCACCGCCATTTTTTTGCGGTCCTTTCTGCTCCGGCCGATGGGCGCCTCAATCCGGCCCGCCGATTCCCGGAACGCGCCTTCCGTCAGCGCCAGATAATGCTTCTCAATCGTCCGCTCCTTCAGCATCGCGCTGAGCGCCATCTGGGTTTCGTCGTTTTTCGCCACCATCATCAGTCCGCTGGTATCCTTGTCCAGCCGGTGCACGATGCCGGGGCGCTTTTCCCCGCCGATTCCGCTCAGCTCACTGAGATTGCCGAGCAGCGCGTTCACCAGCGTTCCGTCGGCATGCCCCGCCGCCGGATGCACCACCATGCCCCGGGGCTTGACCACCACCGCCAGATCCTCATCCTCATAAAGAATGTCCAGCGGAATATCCTCCGCCTGGGGCGCCGCGTCCCGGGCCTCCGGAATCCTCAGGAGAATCTCCTGGCCGCTCTTCGGCTTTTCTCCGGCCTTCCGGCAGGGGCTCCCGTTCAGCAGAAGGCAGCCTTCCTCCATCAGGGCCGCCACCCGGCTCCGGCTCAGCCCGGACGCTTCGCTCATCTGTACATCGATCCTCCGGCCGTCGCTGACGGCGCGGATTTCCTTTTCTTCCATGCTGCTTTTATCCTTCCTTCTTCCATCCGGTCAGCAGGCTCAGAATCACCAGGCCGCAGCCGACCGTCAGGCACGCATCGGCGACATTGAACACCGCAAAGCGCACAAAGAGGGGCTCGATCATATCCGTGACATAGCCGAAGGCGAACCGGTCGACCATATTGCCCGTCGCGCCGCCCAGCATCATCATCAGCCCGGCCATCGGCAGCGGCGGGATCCGCTTTCCCCGCAGGAAGAGGAATCCCGCAACGATGATTGCCAGGCTGAGCAGGCCCGTCAGCCAGGGCACGCCGCTGAGCAGCGAGAAGGCAATGCCCCGGTTTTCCGCATAGCGCAGTCCGATCACGCCCGGGATCACCGGAACGCCTTCCGCGGGAATGCTCCGGGCCAGGATCTTCGTCACCCGGTCCGCGGCAAAAACGAGCACGGCAATGGCTGCCGGCCAGACCTTTCCTTTTCGCAAGGGTACTGTTCCTCCCCTCTTCAGGCCCCGTTCGGAACGGCGTTTTTCTGTTCCGTCAGCTGATCCACCCGCCGGTTCAGCTTCTTGATGACCTTCAGCGCTTCTCCCAGCGTATTCTGGTCCGTCAGCCGGCTTTCCTTCAGCATCAGCCGGACCGGCGGCCGGGCCGTCAGCGCCAGGCGGCCGTCCGTTTCCGCAATCGCCTGCAGGAAGACGGCCGCATCCGGAATATACCGTTCATCCAGCTTCATGGAGAGGCCGTCCCTGTCCCGCCGGACCTGGCTGATCCCCAGCCGGTTGCAGAGCGCCCGCAGCTGGCTGACATCCAGGAGCGTTTCCACCGGCGCGGGGAGATCGCCATACCGGTCGATCAGCTCGTCCGTAACGTCCGCCCGCTCTTCGTCCGTCGCGATGGATGCGATGCGCTTGTACATCTCCATCCGCTGCTTTTCCTCGGAAACGTAATCCGACGGCAGGAAGGCATCCGCGCGCAGGTCGATCCGGGTCTCCAGTTCCTTGGTGATCCGTTTTCCCTGTACCTCCGCCAGGGTTTCCTCCATCAGCTTGCAGTACATGTCGTATCCGACGGTGGCCAGATGCCCGTGCTGCTCCGGGCCGAGAATGTTGCCGGCGCCACGGATTTCCAGATCCCGCATGGCGATCCGGAACCCCGCGCCGAACTCCGTAAACTCCCGGATCGCGGCCAGCCGCTGCTGCGCCGTTTCGGAAAGGATCCGGTCCGTGCGCACGGTGAAATAGGCATAGGCCTGCCGGTTGCTCCGTCCGACCCGGCCCCGAAGCTGGTACAGCTGGCTGAGGCCGAACCGTTCCGCGTCATAGACGATCAGCGTATTGGCGCTGGGGACATCCAGCCCGTTCTCGATGATGGTCGTACAGAGGAGCACGTCATAGCTTCCCCCGTAAAAATCCATCATCACATCCTCCAGCTGATGCTCCTTCATCTGTCCGTGGGCCACGCCGACGCGCGCCTCCGGCACCAGCGCCCTCAGCCGTTCGTAAAACTTTTCAATACTCCTCACGCGGTTGTAGAGGAAATAGACCTGTCCGCCCCGGCCGATCTCCCGCAGGATCGCGTCGCGGATCAGGGCATCCGAATATTCCGTGACCACCGTCTGCACCGGGATCCGCTCCTCCGGCGGCGTTTCCAGAACGCTCATGTCCCGGATGCCCGTCATGGACATATGCAGCGTCCGCGGAATCGGCGTGGCAGAGAGCGTGAGCACATCCACCTGGCGCTTCATATTCTTGATCACTTCCTTGTGCGCCACGCCGAAGCGCTGCTCCTCGTCCACGATCAGAAGCCCCAGATCCTTGAACTTCACATCCTTCGCCAGCAGCCGGTGGGTGCCGATGATGATATCAATATCCCCCGCCGCCAGCCTTTTCAGCGTTTCCCGCTGCTCCTTCGCCGTACGGAAGCGGCTCAGGTAGTCAATCCGCGCACCCGTATGCTGGAACCGCTTCATCACCGTATTGTAGTGCTGCTGGACGAGAATCGTCGTCGGCGCGAGCAGCGCCACCTGCTTGTTGTCCGCAATGGCCTTGAACGCCGCCCGCAGGCTGACCTCCGTCTTCCCGTAGCCCACGTCGCCGCAGAGCAGCCGGTCCATATTCCGGTCGCTTTCCATGTCCTCGTTGATCTCCCGGACGCTTTGGGCCTGGTCCGCCGTCAGCTCCCACGGGAACTCGTCCTCGAACTCCCGCTGCCAGGCCGTTTCCGGTCCGAAGGCGTATCCCGTGTTCCGGCTCCGCTCGGCGTACAGCTCCTTCAGATCGAAGGCCAGGGTCTTCAGGCTCTCCTTGACCTTGCCCTTCTGTCTCGCCCATTCCCCGCCGCCCAGCCGGTTCAGCTTCGGCGGCTGATTCGGATTGCCGATATACCGCTGAACGCGCTCCAGCTGCTCCACGGGAACATACAGCTTGTCGTTCCCGTCATACTGAATCAGCAGATAGTCCCGCCAGGCGCCTTCGCTCTGAATCCGCGTCGTCCCCCGGTATATGCCGACGCCGTGATCCTCATGCACCACATAGTCCCCGACCTTCAGATCCGTGAAGGTCGAGATCCGCTCGCCGGAATGCTTCCGGCTCTTGCTTTTCCGATAGCCCTCGCCCCAGATATCCGCGTCGGAAACGACCACGGTTCCGCAGTCCTTCAGGACAAAGCCGCTGCGCAGCGTCACCGGGCAGATGACCACTTCACCCTTCTCCGGTTCCCGGACGCTCATCAGCGTTTCCCCGTCGGCAAAGGCGGTCTTCTCCCCCATCTCCGCCAGGCTTTCCCCCAGCCGCTTCCCCCGGGACGCACCGCCGGAGAGCAAGCAGACCCGGTATCCGGCCTCCCGCCATGCGGCCAGATCGTTTTTCAGCAGGCGGATCTGACCGTTATAGCCGGGAATGCCCGCCGCGTTCAGGCTTTTCGTCACGGACGGCTTCATTCCGCCCAGCCCCAGCAGCATCTCCGTCAGCAGCGTGCAGGGATACTTCGCCATCTCTTTCTGCACGCTTTCCCAGTCCGCCAGGAGGCCCTCCTGCTCCGGCACCGCTTCCCCCCGGGAAACCGCGCTCAGCAGGTCCTCCGCAAAGCCCTGAAGCCGCTCCCCGATCCGCGTGCGCAGCTTATCCGGCTCGCAGAGCAGAATCAGATCCGGCCGGAACCAGTCCGTCACGCTGCCCGTCTTTTCCGTCAGCACCGGAATCCACGCCCGGATCCTGCGGAACGGCACACCGCCCTCCAGCTGATCCGCATCCGCCAGGAGCCGCTCCCGCCGGCGGGTCTTCTCGTCCGTTTCCGCCTCCCGGTACTTCCTTTCCCGCACCTTCGGCGCCACCGCCGCGTCAAACAGCTCCGCGTCGTTCTCGTCATCCTCCGGCAGCGGCGGAAGATCGGCAAAGAGGGGGGCGGCAAACGCCTCCCCGCCGCTTCCGGCGGAAGCACCGTCCGCCTCCAGCACCTCCCGCATCCTGCGGGCCGCCGGGGCATATTCATCCGCCTCCAGCAGGCCTTCGCACGCCGGTGTCAGCCTCGCGCACTCCGCCTCGTCCAGGCTCCGCTGGCTGATGCAGTCGAACTCGCGGATGCTGTCCACCTCGTCGTCAAAAAACTCGATGCGCAGCCCCTGGCTCAGCGCCGGCGGATATACGTCCAGAATCGCGCCGCGCAGGGCAAACTGCCCCTTTCCTTCCACCATGCCGACCCGTTCGTATCCCATCCGGACGAGGCGCTGGGTCAGGCTGGCGGGCGGGAACGAGTCCCCACGCCGGAGCGTCATGCATGCCGCCCGGAACGGTTCCGGCCGGGCCATCCGCTGCGACATGGCCTCCGCTCCGGTACACAGGATCTTCACCTCTCCCGCGGTGATCGCGGTCAGCGCCTCCAGCCGCCGCCAGCTGCTCTCCAGGCTGCCCGCCGCCCGCGTCAGATCGATCTCGCCCCCGGGCAGGCAGACGCCTTCCCCGGAAATCTGGCGGATGTCATCCGCCGCACGGCTGGCCTTCAGATCGTTATCCATGACCAGCAGGGTTCTCTTTCCCGCCCGGGCCATCCGGCAGGCGATCACCGCGGCGAGCGTACCGTTCACCCCGGCCAGGGCCATCATCTCCCCCGGCTTCAGGCCGAGCATTTCCTCCTCGCCGGGGAAATGGAATGCGTTCAGCACTTTTTGTTTCCCTCCTGCATCGCCGCGTCGATGCCCTTCTCCGCCCAGAGCAGCGCGCATTCCGCCGCCCGCTCATAGGCCGCTTCCATCTTTGGCATTTCCTCTGCTCCCGGGCGGCCGAGCACCCATTCCACCAGATCCTCCCCGGCCGGCCGGTCCCCCGTGCCGATCCGGATCCGCGGGAAAGCCTCGGAGCCCGTCACCGCCACGATGCTGCGCATCCCGTTGTGCGTTCCCGCCCCGCCGCTTTTCCTCACCCGGATTCTGCCCGGAGGCAGATCGATATCGTCATAGATGATCAGCGTCCGCTCCGGCGGACAGCCGTAGCGCTGCATCATCTGCTGCACGCATTCGCCGCTCCGGTTCATCAGCGTCGTCGGCTCCACCAGAACGATCCGCTTTTCATCATCCGCCTTTTCCCCGGCCGCGCCCTTCATCAGAAGGCCCTTCCGCAGCCGGATGCCCAGCTTTTCCTTCAGCCGGTCCGCCGCCTCAAAGCCCGCGTTATGCCGGGTATGGGCATACTTCTCCCCGATATTGCCCAGGCCGATGATCAGATAGGTTTGCTTCTCCATTTTCCTTCCGCTCCAAAAACACCTTGTGGCGAAGGGCGGATTCCCTCCCCCTTCGCTCCCGCCAGTTTCTCATGTTTTCCGCTCCGTGTCAAGAACAGAAGCAGTACTTTCAAAAATCTTCCCGCAGTGATATCATATGTCATTATGATAACGAATGATTGAAAGCGGGGCTCGTTATGCATCTGATTGTGCCGAAGAATTACAATCCTGTTCTGGATCTGCGGGATACGGAGATCGCGATCAAGCTGGTCAAGGACTTTTTTGAGCAGGAGCTTGCCCGGGCGCTGAATCTGACCCGTGTTTCCGCGCCGATCATGGTCACGCCGGAATCCGGCCTGAATGACAACCTGAACGGCGTGGAGCGGCCCGTTTCCTTTGATGTGCTGGAGACCGGGCGCCAGGTGGAGATCGTTCACTCCCTGGCCAAATGGAAGCGGCAGGCACTGAAAACCTACGGCTTCCACATGGGAGAAGGGCTGTATACGGATATGAACGCCATCCGGCGCGATGAAATCACCGACAATATTCACTCCATCTTCGTGGATCAGTGGGACTGGGAGCGGATCATGGCGCCGGATCAGCGAAATGAAGCGTTCCTGCGCGACATCGTTGAAAAGATTTATCTGACCCTCCGGAAAACCGAAGGGTTCGTCTGCGCGCATTATCCGCATATCAAGCCGGAGCTGCCGGATCAAATCACCTTCGTCACCACCCAGGAGCTGGAGGACCGGTTTCCGAATCTTTCCGCCAAGGAAAGGGAATATCAGGCCGCACGCGAATACGGCGCCGTTTTCCTGATGCAGGTCGGCGGTGCGCTGCGTTCCGGTCAGCCGCATGACGGGCGCGCACCGGACTATGATGACTGGAATCTGAACGGCGATATCCTGCTGTATGACCCGCTGCTGGATATTTCCCTGGAGGTTTCCTCCATGGGGATCCGCGTGGATCCGGAGGCGCTGAAGCGGCAGCTGAAGATCCGCGGCTGCGAGGAGCGCGCGAACCTGCCCTTCCAGAAGGCCCTGCTGGCCGGAGAGCTGCCCCAGACCATCGGCGGCGGCATCGGCCAGAGCCGGATGTGCGTGTATTTTCTGCGCAAGGCGCATGTGGGAGAGGTGCAGGCCAGCCTCTGGCCGGATGATGTGGTGGAGGCTTGCAGGGAAGGGAATATTCCGCTGCTGTGATCCATTGTCGTTTGGATTGAAGATTTCGCGCCTGCGGGCGCGACCAGGGCTT
>CAMOYA010000056.1 GCA_946629635.1 uncultured Clostridia bacterium | reverse complement strand
ACGCGCCAGCCATCCGCTTTGCCACACTTGGGGCATGCCCTGGGAGGATCCTTCTTGAACAGCGCCATGATCGTACTCCTTATTATCCGAAATACCGCTTCAGCAGGCCTTCAAAGCCCTTGCGGCGCGGATTATTTCGCAGACTTTTTCGCCTGCAGATAACCAGCGACGCCACAGGCAATGCAGATGACGACATCAATGATGATGTCTCCGGGGCGCCCGATTTCCTGCTGAAAGGAAGTCCGTTTAATCAGAGACATAACAAAGTTGAACAACGCGAGGAGGGCAGCACCGAGGATAAAGGTCAGGATCCCATTTACAATAGGTTTTTTGGAAAGCATTTGGTTAAGTCTCCTTTCTTTACTATGCAGTTTATTTCACGGCAGTTTTACTTCCCGAAATACCGCTTCAGCAGTCCCGCAAATGCCTTGCCGTGGCGGGCTGTGACATCAGGATTCCCCGCCGACTGGCTGCGATGTATACTGTGCCTGTGCATCAAGAATGCCGTCCGCAATCACCGGACCGATTCCCCGGATGAGCAGGAGGTCTTCTCTTGACAGGGCACGCAGCTGCGCAAGCGTATTTATCCCCGCCTTCAGCAGACAGCGCTTTGAATGGGGACAGGTGATTACCTGATCCAGCTCAGAGTGCGGAAGATCCGCACACTTTTTCCGCCCGGCTCCTTTCATGAGCTGCCTCCTATCATGTCTGCACAGACCAAAAAGGGCGGAATTCCGCCCTCTCTGTTGATGATTACTTCCCGAAATACCGCTTTAGCAGACCGGCAAAGGCCTTGCCGTGACGGGCTTCATCGCGGGCCATTTCATGCACGGTGTCATGAATGGCGTCCAGATTCAGGGCCTTGGCGCGCTTGGCCAGGTCGGTCTTGCCGGCGGTGGCGCCGTTTTCAGCTTCCACGCGCATCTTCAGGTTTTTCTCGGTGCTGTCCGTGAGAACTTCACCCAACAGCTCCGCGAACTTGGCTGCATGCTCCGCTTCCTCAAACGCAGCGGTTTTCCAGTATTCCGCGATTTCCGGATAGCCTTCGCGGGCGGCGACACGGCCCATAGCCAGGTACATGCCGACTTCACTGCATTCTCCCTGGAAGTTGGAACGCAGATCCGCAATGATATCTTCCGGCGCACCCTGCGCTACGCCGACCACATGCTCGGCAGCCCAGGTCATCTCAGCATCCTGCTTCACAAACTTGGAAGCGGGGGCCTTGCAGACGGGGCACTTTTCCGGCGGTTCCGGACCTTCATACACATAGCCGCATACAGAGCAAACCCATTTCATCATCAATACCTCCAAATCATTTGATTCATTCCGTTCAGCGCCGCGCTTCGGCGCCTGTCTGGATTGATTATATCATCCCGGTGGTGGAAAAGGCAAGCGGAAAACGCCGGCGGCGGGCGCGGGGCAGGCCCGCCCGCCGCCGGCAATCTTTTTTATTGCGAAAAGCGGCAGGATCGTTATAATGGAAGATGCTGAACCAGAAGAAATAGCGCATTCAGGATGATCGGGAAGGGAGACGGACAGGAATGGAATACGCGGTTTATCGGGCAGATCAGTCCGAAGTGTCCCGGACGGCCGGATTCGATCCGGCGGCGGTGACCGGCAGCCTGCCCCTTTCCGACGGGACGGAGCTGCGCGTCTGCGGCGGGGAGGACCTGGCCGGGGAAAACCTGCGGCTGAAGCATGCCCTGGAGGAAGCGGAGGAGGCCAACCGGGCCAAGGAGGTTTTCCTCAGCAACATGTCCCACGACATCCGCACGCCGATGAACGCGATCGTGGGGATGACGACGCTGGCCAAGCGGTACATTGACGAAAAAAGCCGCGTGTCGGACGCGCTGGACAAGATCGAGACGGCCAGCGGCCATCTGCTGAACCTGATCAACGATGTGCTGGATATGAGCCGGATCAATTCCGGCCGGCTGCAGCTGACGGTGGAGCCCTTCTTCCTCAGCGATCTGCTCCATGAGATCATGATCCTGATCCGCCCGCAGATGGACAGCCGGAAGCACGATTTCCGCTTTTCCGCCACCGGCATTCAGGTGGAGAGCCTCTATGGAGACATTCTGCGGATCCGCCAGATCCTGGTCAACGTGCTGAGCAACGCGGCGAAGTATACGCCGGACGGCGGAAGGGTGGAGTTTTCCGTGTCCGAAGAAGCGGCGGGGGACGAAAGCCGCGTTACCTTCGTCTGCCGGGATAACGGAATCGGGATGTCCGAGGAATTCCTCAGCCGGATTTTTGAACCCTTTGAGCGGGTGAACAGCTCAACGATCTCCCGGATCGAGGGGACCGGCCTGGGCATGAGCATCGTCCGGCGGCTGACGGAAGCCATGGGCGGCGCAGTCCGGGTGGACAGCGAAAAGGGAAAGGGAACCACCGTATCGGTCACCCTGCCGCTGCGGGTGAACCGGATTCAGGCGGAAACGTCCCATCTGGCGGGAAAACGTCTGCTGATCATTGAACAGGATATGGGCCTTCGGGAAACGTATGCGCGGTATCTTTCGGACACCGGCGCGGAGCCCGTCATGGTGGACGATATGCCGGAGGCGTTTGCCGCCATCACGGACGCAAGGTTTGCCGGGAAATCCTTCGCGGCGGTCATCATCGGCACCCGGAAGGATGAGGACGGAAAGACGCTGGAGCTGGCGGCATATCTGCATCAGTCCTGCCCCGAGGCGGCGCTGGTCCTGATCAGCGACGCGGACTGGAGCAGGATGGAGTATGCGGCCAACCGGGCGGGCATCCGGGACTTCATTCCGCTGCCGTTCTTCCGGAAAACGCTGCTCAACGGGCTCGACCGCGCGCTGGGCAGCGGGGAGGCGGAGGAAAAAGCCTCCGAGGTGCCGGACTTTGCGGGACGGAGAATTCTGCTGGTGGAGGACAACCCGATCAACCGGGAAATCGCCATGGAGATTCTCCGGATGACCGGCGCGGAGACCGAAACGGCGGAGAACGGGCAGCAGGGCGTGGATGCGTTCCTTTCCGCAGATCCCGGAACCTATGATCTGATCCTGATGGATATTCAGATGCCGGTGATGGACGGATACGCGGCAACGCGGAAAATCCGCGCGGCCGGAACGGAGGACAGCGCGACGGTTCCGATCTTTGCGATGACGGCGAACACCTTTGCCGAGGACATCGCGAGGGCCCGGGAGGCCGGAATGAACGGTCATATCGCCAAACCCATCGATATCGGAGAACTGATGCAGGCGCTGAAAACCGCGCTGAAAAAATAGAAAAAGGAGGGAAAGGGATGCGGGACTGGCAGGAAAAGTACATATCCAACGTCCGGGAAGCCGCCTCCCTTTTCATCTTTTCCGTGCGTCCCGGGGAAGCGTTCGAGGCCTGGTATGCCCGGGAAAAGGCCGCCGGAAAGCGGATGGAAGAACTGAAGCGGGAAAATATTGCGCTGCTGAGCGGATACCTGTTCCCGGCGCTGGACGATCTCTTTGCCGCCGGCGCGGAGGATATCCGGGATCTGGAGGCTTTTGCCGATCAGCTGATGGACTGGAAGACGAATCTGGACTGCGGCGTGTATACGGCGATCCATGAGGCGCTGCTGAACATGAACCGGATCCGGAAGGACCGGGACGGCGTCATCCGGGAGCTGTACCGGCTGGGAATGGGCCTGTATTACTTCGATTCGTATATTTCGCGGATTCCGGGGCCGGAGCTGGACGGATTCCGCTTCCGGAACGAAATGGTGTTTACCGAAGCGGCCTCCTACTTCCGCTTTTTTGAGGAAATTGATGACCGGGATACCCGCGGATATATCATCCGCGCCATGGCCAACATCGCGCTCTGCGTGGCGGACAAGCGGCGGAAGGTGGATATCGCCTCCCGGATTCTGCAGGTGGTGCAGGACCCCTATTACCGGAATCTGGAGCCGGAGCTTCCCTGGGATACATTCATGCGCCGGACGCATCAGCAGATGAGCGCCAACCGGAGCGAGCTGACGACGGGAAACTTCAGCCGGGAGGAGATTGCGGCGATTCTGGATTCGTGCCACGCGGTATTCCGGGCGGAGGAGGCGGCGGAGAATCCCAGCGTCCGCTGGCTCTGGCCGTACTATGAGATGGAATACAGCTGCGGCTATGTCGGCCTGGATACGACGCTGGACCGGCTGGAGATGCTGATTACCCGCACGCCGCTCGCGCAGCATGACATGGACGGGCTGTACGGCAACGTGCAGCTGGTGCAGTATTACAGCCATCTGCTGCTGAGGCATTCCCGCCATGGCATGGAACCGGAGCGCATGCAGTTTCTGCTCGGTGCCTATGACCGGCTGCTGGAGTCGCTGATGACCTTTCCGGCGGACAAACCGGATAACTATCTTGTCTATATCCTGGCGGAAGTGATCACGAACTTCATCGAGGTGCCGGGGGGCCTGACCTACCGGACGCTGACGACCCGCCTGATGCAGCGCTACGGAGGCGACCAGTATATCCGCAGCCGCAAGGCGGGCCGGATCATGCGGGAGATCAGCCGGACGCTGCTGGATCGGGATCCGGCGTTTTTCGATGAGCTGCCGGTGCTGCAGGGCGTAAAGGCCGGGGATGCGAAGAGAGAGACCGTGCTGGAATATGCCGAAAGCTGCGGGCTGTATCATGCCTTCGGGCTGATCAAGATGAGCATGTCCCGGCTGATGGCCACCCGCAATCTGTTTGAAAACGAGGACCGGATGTACCGCCTGCACTGCCTCGCCGGGTTCCAGGATCTCCGGGAGCGGGAATCCACCGCGGTTTATGCGGATACGTGCCTGGGCTACCGGGCCTGGTACAACGGGATGAACGGCTATCCGGAAACCTATGAGCGCCGGAAATCGCTCAGCCGGCTGATGACCGACGTGGCGGCGGTGGCGGCGGCGCTGCTGGATCCGCCGGAGGAGGATCCCTCGGAGCGGATCGCGGCGGTGATCCGCCAGGAGGGAACCCGCTTTTCCCCGATGGTCACCAGCGCGCTCAGCGAAAGGAACACCCTGGAGCGCATCCGGGAAATCCTTCGGGATGACGGAAAGGAATTTTATCTGGAAATGTATTCGGCATTGGGAACAAAGGCATGAGCAGTGAAAATACGGAAATGATCCGTCATCTGGCGGATCTGTGCCGCCGCGGGGAAAAGATCGGTCAGTGGCAGTACTCCGCTTTTCTGACCCTGGCGGAGCAGGAGGATTTTGAGCATTCGCCGGAAGCATCCCGGGCCCGGTATCACTTCTGGGGCGGCAGGGAAGGCGCGGAGCGCCGGATTCTGGCCGCCGGGGATCCGGAGGAGATGGGGAAACCGGAATATCCGCTTTCCGCGATCCGGGTCCGGCCGGTTTCGGAAAAGTTTGCGGAGGATCTGGAGCACCGGGATTACCTCGGCGCGCTGATGAACCTGGGGATCGAGCGGAGCCTGATGGGGGATCTGACCATCCGCGGCAGGGAAGCGTATTTCTTCTGCCTGGATTCGATTGCGGACTACATCGCTTCCGCGCTGGATCGGGTGCGCAGGACCACCGTTCAGGCGGAAATCATCCCGCCGGAGACGGATGCGCTGCAGCCGGAGTACCGGGAGATGCGCTTCACCGTCGCTTCGGAGCGGCTGGATGCGATTGTGGCCGGGTTCGCCGGTATCTCCCGCAGCCAGGCGGCTCCGCTGTTTTCCTCCTCGAAGGTGATGGTGAACGGCCGGGTGGAGACGGATAAAAGCGCCCGCCTGAAGACCGGTGATATCCTCACGGTCCGGGGCTCCGGCAAGGCGCTGTATATCGGTATGGAATACGAAACCCGAAAAGGCCGGCTGATGGTCCGGCTGAACCGGTATATCTGATTACGTGAAAACAAAAATCATTTTCATATTGACAATTCTCTCTTCCGGCAGTAATATGAATCCGGTTTTCAAAATCAGATTGATTTGAAAACGCCTGACCCTGGGCCAGTGCCATCGGGACGGATCCTGATGGAAGCCGGTGAAGGCCGGCAGGGAAGGAGGGAATGGACAATGAGCAAAGCGAAACGTGCCGCTGCGCTGATGGCATGCATCGGCATGATCCTTGTATTGTTCACTTCTTCCGCTTACATAGCGCTCGAAGCAGGTCACGACTGCGTCGGCGAACACTGCGAGGTTTGCGAATACATCGGGGAAGCCATGGCGATTCTGCGCGGCTTTGGCCTGATGGTTGCGGCGGCCCTCCTGGTGTGTGCGGTCATGGCACTCCGTCATGCGATTCATCGGACGGAAGGAATCTGGCTGCATCCTGCGTGCACTCCGGTAAGCTGGAAAGTCCGGCTCAACAATTGAACTGAAGAACTGACAGCAAGGTATTTCTGAAGACTGGCGCGGGCCGTCTGCCCTGTGCGGCGGCAGGTCGGCAAATACGCAGATGCCTTGTTTTTTTGCACCCATTATTCAGTACAATTGATTGAAAAACGGAGGAAATCAAAATGAAAAAGTTACTTTCTGCGCTGATCGCGCTTGCGATGATGCTGTCCTGCCTGATGGTGCCCGCTGCGCTGGCGGATGAGAAGATCAGCATCGTGACGACCATCTTCCCCATCTATGACTGGGTACGCGAGGTGGCCGGCAGCAACCTGGACAATATCGACCTGACCATGCTGCTGGGCAATGGCGTGGAACTGCACTCCTATCAGCCTACGGTTCAGGATATCGTCAAGGTTTCCGAAAGCGACCTGTTTATCTATGTGGGCGGTGAAAGCGACGCGTGGGTGAAGGATGTGCTGGCGACGGCGTCCAACCCCGACCTCCGCTCCATCAACCTGGTTGAGGCCATGGGCGCGGATATCAAGGCCGAAGAAATCGTCGAGGGCATGGAACATGAACATGAGCATGAGGAAGCCGAAGCCCATGAGGAAGACCACGAGCATGAGGAACATGACCATGAAGAGCATGAACATGAAGAGGAAATGGATGAGCATGTGTGGCTGAGCCTGCGCAATGCGGAAAAGCTGGTGCAGGTGATTGCGGACGCCATGGCTGAAATCGACGCGGCCAACGCGGATGCCTACAGGGTCAACGCGGCTGCCTATATCGAAAAGCTGGCGGCGCTGGATGCCGAATATCAGAAGGCGGTGGACGGGGCTTCCGTCAAAACCGTGCTGTTCGGTGACCGCTTCCCCTTCCGGTACATGGTGGATGATTACGGCCTGAGCTACTACGCCGCCTTCTCCGGATGCTCCGCGGAGAGCGAAGCCAGCTTCTCCACGATCGTGTTCCTGGCCCAGAAGGTGAACGAGCTGGATCTGCCTGCGGTGCTGAGCATTGAAGGCGCGAACCACAAGATTGCCGAAACGGTGGCGGCCACTTCCGATCACAAGGATGCGAAGATCCTGACCATGGATTCGCTGCAGAGCACGACGGCTGAGCAGGTGGCGCAGGGTACGACCTACCTGAGCGTGATGGAATCCAACCTGGCTGTGCTGAAGGATGCGCTGACCAGGTAATCAGGCCATTTTGTCAAAAGAAAACAGAGGGGCGGTTCCGTCATCCGGGATCGCCCCTCTGTTCAGTTGATTCCGCATCGTGCCCGAAGACTTCCCATTCCGTCAGGGCCGGGAAGGCGGAGGGATCGTCGCTCTTGGTCATCCGCTCCAGGCGGAGCCAGGAAACCCGGTGGCTGCCCAGCTCAATCCGCTGGCGGTCGCCGGTTTTTTTGAGATCGAAGGCGATCTCGCTGCCGTCGGACAGCACGACGTGCCCATGGGTCCACCAGGCGTCGTGGGGAAAATCCGCCCGCAGCGTCAGCGCCATCGCGTCGATGCAGACCTCGCGGCCGAGGTCCAGCCGGCACCAGGCGTCCTCCCGGGCGCCGATGCCCCAGCTCTGGAAGGGCCATTCGCCGTGGAAGGTGTTCAGCCGCAGCCCGTCGATCACGTTCCGGGCGCAGAAGCAGGCTTCGTTGCGCGTCTCCACGTTGGCGGTGCAGTGGGGGAAGAAATCGGTATCCCCCCGCAGGTCGGCAGGGTTGCAGGCGACGTTGCGCACGGCGGCGCATTCTTTTGCGGCCATGGCCCGGGCGCGGATGATGTGCCGCGGGGCTTCGAAGGTCCCGGGTGCGTAGGCCAGGCGGTGTTCGCCCGCCGGCACGGTCCAGGTCATGGCTTCCGCGGGCAGATAAACCTCGCCTTCGGGGATCGCCTGATCCATCTGCACCCGCAGGTGCTTTCCGCCGGAGATGCGGACCCGGTCCCCGTCCCGGTACACCCGGTCGACGGAGAGCATGGCCTCCTCCGGGTGCTGCGCCTCGGCGAGCACGGCGCCGTCTTTGGACTCCACAACAATTCTGATCATCACCGTATTCCTTTCCGCTTTACAGGGGACGGTACCCCAGATGCGCGCCGCAGCTTTCCCGGATCACCAGGGTCGCTTCCCGGACCATCGCGAAGGAGCGCGAGGCGGATTCCCGGGCCAGCAGCAGCTCCCGCACGGCGCTCTGGGCCATCTCCTCCGGGTGCAGATCCACGCTGGTCAGCGGCGGATCCGTATAGGCACAGAAGAACTGGTTGTCGCATCCGACGATGGCCATGTCCTGCGGCAGGGAAAGCCCCATCTTCTTCAGCTGCTTGATGGCGCCGAGGGCGACCAGGTCGTTGAAGGTCACGATCGCGCTGGGCCAGCGGGATTTTTCGAGCCCGGACAGCATCCGCAGCACCGCGCGCTCGCCGCTTTCCATGTCATATCCGGCGTCCACGTGGTAGGCCGGATCGTCCGGCAGATCCATCTGCCGCAGCTGCTCGAGGAACCCGGCGCCGCGGCGGGAGGCGTCCTTGCTGTGCATCGATCCGCCGATGAAGGCGATCCGCCGGTGCCCCAGCGTGTGCAGATGGCGGACCGGCAGGCGGCTGCAGTTGACCAGGTCGCTCTGGATGCAGATGCAGTCCAGCGCCACGTCCGGCGGGCAGATGGTGGCCACCGGCATGTATTTTCCGAGCTTGTCCAGCGCGGTGTTCAGGTCGTCCCGGTCCGTGCTCCAGATGCTGCCGGCAAAGAGGACGCCGTCCATCCGGCAGCGGATCAGCTCGCTGACGATCTCCGGCGAGATGGCCTGGTTCTCCCGCGTCTGGAACAGGCGGACGCTGCAGCCGTTCCGCTCCGCCTCCCAGTAGGCGGCGTCGAAAATCCGGTTGAAGTATGTATTGGAAATGACGGGGAGGACCACCGCCAGCGCCCGGCTCCGCCCCGCCTCCAGATTCTGGGCGGAAACGCTGGGGGTATAGGCGTGGGCATCGATCACCTGCTGCACCCGGCGGCGGGTTTCTTCCTTTACCTTCGGATCCTGCCGGACGACGCGGGTCACGGTCGCCGTGGAGACGCCGGCTTCCCGCGCGATATCATAGATGGTGGCCTTCCGGACCATGACGCCGTTCCCTCCCTTTCGTCCCTTCGGTCATTTCTTTCCATTCCGGATTCTAACACAGAGACGGCAAAAACACAAGAAAAATGTTACCGATAACATCAAAAATGAACGGATTTTCCGGGAAAAATCGCAAAAAGATGCTTGACAAAGCGGGAATAAAACCATACAATGATGACAAATGAAAGGGAAACGAATGATCGGGAGGCGGAGAGAAGGGACATTCAGCCCACTCGCTGTGAAACCGATAACATTTCCCGGATCAGAAAATGAAGGAGGATTTTTCCATGAAGAAACTGCTGTCTGTGCTGCTGGCCGCGATCATGATGGTTTCGCTGCTGGCCGTCCCGGCCCTGGCCGAAGACCAGGTGCTGACCGTGGTGACCTGGGATGCCACCACCACCCCCTATCTGACCGCTCAGAAGGAAGCCTTCGAAGCTTCCCATCCCGGCGTGAAGATCGAGTATATCGACGTTGCCTCTCAGGACTACGGCATCAAGGCCACCACGATGCTGGAAGGCAAGGACAAGAGCGATGTCTACATGATCAAGGAAATTGACGACCTGATCAAGTGGCAGGCGCAGGGCTTCACCGCGCCGCTGGCGGATTACATTGCCGCTGACAATTATGATCTGTCCGGTTTCGTGGGCACCGAAGTGAACTACGCGGTGGACGGCGTGCAGTACGCGATCCCCTTCCGCAGTGACTTCTGGGTTCTGTTCTACAACAAGGATCTGTTCGACGCGGCCGGCGTGGAGTATCCCACCAATGACATGACCTGGGATCAGTACGCTGAGCTGGCCAAGAAGCTGACCAACAAGGAAAACAACATCTACGGCACCCATTATCACACCTGGCTGTCCGCCGTGGCGAACTGGGCGGTGTGCGATGGCGTGAACACCCTGGCGGATAAGGAATACAGCGATCTGCTGTACTTCTACAAGCTGTATCAGGATCTGGAAGATTCCGGCGCCTGCATGAGCTATGCGGATGTGAAGGCCGCCGGCCTGCATTACTCCGCGGCTTTCGCCAACGGCAATGTGGCGATGCTGCCCATGGGCTACTGGTACGTGTCCACCCTGATCGGCTACAACAAGGACGGCACCTGCAACTTCAACTGGGGCATCACCGCGGTTCCGCATGCGGACGGCGTCAAGGCCGGATCTTCCTTCGGCAACCTGACCGGCGCGATGATCAATACCAACTCCGAGCAGAAGGATCTGGCCTGGGAGTACATCTCCTGGCTGGGCGGCGCGGAAGGCGCCAAGGCGACCGCTTCCGTCGGTGCCCGTCCCGCGTGGGTTTCTGAGGACGTGGCCGGCGCGATGGCTTCCGTCGAAGGGTTCCCGACCGATGAAGGCAGCAAGGAAGCGCTGATCCCCTCCTTCGTTGCCATGGAATGGCCGGTGGCTGAGAAAGTCGCGGACATCAAGACGATCGTGAACGAAGAGCATACGATGATCATGGCTCGTGAAATCACCCCCGAAGAGGGCATTGAAGAGATGAACGAGCGCGTGGCGGAACTGTTTGAATAATTGACGGTTCCATCCGGAATCATCCGTTTTCCCAGGCAGGGAAGGCCGCTTGCCTTCCCTGCCTTTTTTGAAAAACAGCGAACGCAGTGATGGAGGGATGTCCTGTGAAAGAGGCGAAAGCCGAAAAGAAACGCTACAAGATGGGAAAGATGGGGAGGAAGAACACCCTGGTGGCCTATTCCTTCCTGGCTCCGAACTTTCTGGGGTTTGCCATCTTTACGCTGGTGCCGGTGATCTTCGCGATCGCCCTTTCCCTGTTCGAGTGGAACGGCGGCGACATCGCCAAGCTGAAGTTCGTGGGTCTGGACAACTATGCGACGATTTTCGCCACGAAGAAGGTGGCGGAGAAGGGCATCGGATACTTCTTCAACCGGGCGGATCTGGGCATCGCGCTGAAGAACACGGTGTACTATACCGTGATCACGGTGCCGCTGACGATCGTCTGCGCGCTGGCGCTGGCGGTGCTGCTGAACAAGATCCGCGGAGCGGTGGTGTTCCGGACGATCTTCTTCTTCCCCTACGTCTCCTCCATGGTGGCGATCTGCGTCTGCTGGTCCTTCATGCTGATGAAGGACGGCCCGATCAACCAGATCATCATGGCGCTGGGGATTGATTTCAACAAGAGCTGGACGGCGGACAGCTCCATGGCCATCTGGTCGATCATCCTCGTCAGCGTCTGGCGCAACATGGGGTACTACATGGTGCTCTATCTGGCCGCGCTGCAGGGCATTCCGAAGGAGCTGATGGAGGCGGCGACGGTGGACGGCGCCGGCAAGTGGCAGCAGTTCCGTAATGTGACGCTGCCGCAGCTCAAGCCGACGACCTTCTTCGTTTCCGTCATGATGGTGATCTCCTGCTTCAAGATTTACGACGTGGTCGCGATCATGACGGACGGCGGCCCCGGCCGGGCGACGAAGATGCTGGTCACCTATATCTATGACGAGGCCTTCGTCAAGGTCCGCTACGGTCAGGCCAGCGCGATCTCCATGGTGCTGCTGGTGATCGTGCTGCTGGTGACGATCATCCAGTTCGGATCCGAGAAGAAATTCTCCAATGACTGAGAAGGGAGGAAAGAATCGTATGGATATGACGGCTCAGGGTTCCGGCATCCGGAAGGACAATCCGGTGCTGCAGAAAATCGTGCGGATCATCATCTGGATTCTGCTGGTGGCGCTGGCGGTGTTCACGCTGATCCCCTTCGTATGGATGATTTCCTCCTCGCTGAAGCTGGACCGGGAGGTTTTCGCCTTCCCGATGCGGTGGATCCCGGAAACCTTTCACTGGGAGAACTATTCCCTGATCTGGCAGAAGGTGCCGCTGCTGAACTATTTCAAGAATACGGCCTTTGTGGCCATCGTGGTCACGATTCTGCAGACGCTGACCTCCTCCTTTGCGGCCTATGCCTTCGCGAAGCTGAACTTCAGGGGGCGGGACGGGCTCTTCCTCTGCTATATCGCGACGATCGCGGTGCCGTGGCAGGCATACATGCTGCCGCAGTTCATCATGATGCGCTCCATGGGGCTGTATGACACCCTGTGGGCGATGGTGGTGCTGCAGGCGTTCTCCGCCTTCGGCGTCTTCCTGATGCGCCAGTTCTACCGGTCGATTCCGACGGAGCTGTGCGAGGCGGCCCGGCTGGACGGGCTGAGCGAATACGGGATCTGGGCGCGGATCATGCTGCCCCTGTCCAAGGCGGCGATTGCGACCCTGGTGATCTTCACCTTCGTCAATACCTGGAACGACTATATGGGGCCGATGATTTACCTGACCCGGGATGTGAACAAGACGGTGCAGGTCGGTCTGCGCAGGTTCATTCAGGAGAACTCCAGCGACTATCATCTGATCATGGCGGCGTC
>CAMOYA010000055.1 GCA_946629635.1 uncultured Clostridia bacterium | reverse complement strand
GGAGCAGAAGCGGAACAGCGAAGCGCAGCAGACCATGCCGGGCAACGGCCAGCAGCCAACGGAACAGCCGGAGAACGGTCAGCAGCCGCCGGCTATGCCGGAGAACGGTCAGCAGCCACCGGCTATGCCGGAGAATGGTCAGCAGCCGCCGGCTATGCCGGAAAACGGTCAGCAGCCGCCGGCTATGCCGGAGAACGGTCAGCAGCCGCCGGCTATGCCGGAGAACGGTCAGCAACCGCCGGCTATGCCGGAAAACGGCCAGCAGCCGCCGGAGATGCCGGGAAACGGCCAGATGCCAGGCATGCCCGGAAATGAAAGCGTGGATTATACAGCGGCAGCGACGGTGACCGAAAGCAATGACGGAGGGACCTATGCTTCCGAAGCGGACGGGGAGAACGCCGTTCTGGTTCAGGGAACCGAAGTGGCCCTGACGAATACGACCGTGACCAAGACAGGTTCCGCTTCCGGCGACAATGCGGATTTCACCGGCATCAATGCGGCGGTTCTGGCGACGGATGGCGCGAGCCTGACGATTGAGGGAGCCACGGTGACGACGGATGGCTCGCATGCGAACGGCGTTTTCAGTTACGGCACAGGCACAACGGTGAATGTATCCAATACCAGCATCACGACCACGGGCAACAACTCCGGAGGACTGATGACCACCGGCGGAGGAACGATGAATGCCGCCAATCTGACGGTGAGCACCAGCGGGAACTCCTCGGCGGCGATCCGTTCCGACCGGGGCGGCGGAACGGTCACCGTCACCAGCGGCAGCTATGACACCACCGGAGTGGGTTCTCCTGCCATCTATTCAACGGCCGACATCACCGTTTCCGATGCAACGCTTTCCGCGACAAACTCCGAGGCGGTTGTGATTGAGGGCGGAAACTCCGTGACGCTGTCCAATGTTGCGATTACCGGTTCCAACGCAACGCTGAACGGTCAGTCGACGCAGAAGACGAATGTGCTCATCTACCAGAGCATGTCCGGCGATGCGAGCGAGGGAAGCTCAACCTTCACCATGACGGGCGGTGCCATGACGGCGGAAACAGGAAGCATGTTTCATGTGACCAATGTAACCACCACCATCAACCTGGAGAATGTGGATTTCACCTACGCTTCCGACAGCAGCGTCTTCCTGGACGCTTCGGCGGATTCCTGGGGCAGCTCCGGAAAGAACGGCGGCAATGTAACGCTGAATCTGGTGAACCAGGAAATCACCGGTGCGATTCTCTCGGACAGTGCATCTTCCGTGACGGTGAATCTGGACAGCCAATCCACCTGGACGCTGACAGGGGACAGCTATGTGACGGAATTCAACGGGGATTTAAGCCGGGTGAATCTGAACGGATATATGCTTTACGTGAACGGAGTTGCCGTGAACTGAGGTACAGGGATCAGTGCCCTCACCCATTTGGGCGAGGGCCTTTACCAATTGTATAAATATAACCATTATCATCCATTTATTCACACGAAACACACAGTCGGTTAATATTCGGTTCTTATTAATATGGTAAATATATAATGTATATTCATCATGAACGGAAAGGAGGATGAAAGAATGGACGAAGGAAAAAGGACGATAACAGGGGAGGCGGAAAGGATTTCGGAAAAGAGCGGAAAAAACAGGAGAAAAAGAAAAAAGTGATTCGAAGGCTGATTGCCGCTGCGGTGATTCTGGTTGTACTGGGGTTTGCCGGATTCATTGTGGCCCGGAAACTGCAGGCGGATTACAGCGTGATATATGATCCGTATACTGCCTCCATCGGGACGATCACCAATTCCCTGAGTTATTCCGGCAGCATGCAGCTGATCAACAACGAAACATATACGGCTTCTTCAGCAACAAAGGTACGGGAAGTGTATGTCAGCCAGGGAGACAGCGTTCAGGAGGGAGACAGGCTGATCCGCCTGAATGATGGAACGACAGTGACGGCGGCATTTTCCGGTACAGTGAACCGGATTGACGTGGCAAAGGGGGACGCGGTGACAAAGGACCAGAACCTGGTGCAGGTGACGGATTATGACAACATGCGGGTGACATTTCGTGTCGGGGAAAGTGATATCCAGGATGTTCGCGCAGGGCAGGAGGTAATGATTACAGTTTCCTCCATCGGAGCGCGGTTCAGCTCAGCCATCGACAATATTGACTATTCCACATATACGGGCAACAGTGTGGCTTATTATACCGCAACCGTCGATGTGGACACGTCAGGCATCAGCAACATCTATCCTGGTATGCAGGCGACAATCACGATTCCGCAGGAGGAGGCAAGCAATGCGGTGATTCTCAAAATGGATGCGATCACCACCGCGGGAGACAATACAGCCTTCGTATACAAACAGGCGGAGGATGGCACCATGACTGAGGTGCCCGTGACGGTCGGCGTTTCGAACGGGAATTATGTGGAGATCAGATCAGGAGTCAGTGACGGGGAAACCGTTTACGCGGTTCAGGAAAAAGAGGAGACCTCGATGACGAGCATTCTGGCGAGCCTGTTCGGGAGCCAGCGGGTGAACGCGCCGCAGCAGAATTACCGGAACCGCCAGAACATGGACAGCGGCGGTAACGGCAGTTTTCCGGGCGGAGGCATGACACCCGGCGGAAACGGGAACGGTACGAATCAGACAAACCGCAACCGGGGGAACTGACGATGGAGAGAGAAATATTCTTCCGGATGCGGAACATCGACAAGGATTACCGCATGGGTGGGGAAACGGTGCACGTGCTGAAAAACATCAGCCTCTCCGTTGACGAGGGGGAATATCTGTCTGTTCTCGGTCCTTCCGGCAGCGGGAAGACGACGTTGATGAACATCATCGGCTGCCTGGATACTCCGACGGCAGGAGGGTATATTCTCCGGGGAAGAGCCGTTGAAGAGATGGACGAGACGGAACTGGCAGCATTGCGCAATCGGGAAATCGGCTTTGTCTTTCAGAACTCGCAGCTGCTGCCGCGGCTGAGTGCGCGGAAGAACGTGGAGCTTCCGATGATTTATGCCGGTGTTCCGCCAAGGGAAAGAAAAAAACGGGCGGAGCAGATGCTGGAGCGGGTCGGGCTGGCGGATCGGATGGACCACCTGCCCAGTCAGCTGTCCGGAGAACAGCCGGAAACTGATTCGGGAAGGAGATCCGGCCATCATCGAACTTGAGGCGGATGAAGGGCACAGCTATCAGGGTACGGTATCCATGGTTTCCGCGCTGGGCGTCGCCGGAGAAGAGGAAACGACGTACAGCGTGCTGATCGATTTTGCTCCGGATGACGCGGCGCAGTTTGGAATGAGCGTGATCGTTACGATCGGAGAGGATGAGGAAAGCCAGGGCGGGAAGACGGATGCGGGTATGGCAGAGGAGACGACGGAGACAGCGGATGGAAAATCCGGAAGAGGAACAGGAAAACCGTAACATACTTCAGGCGCGGCACAAAGATGCGGGGCGGATGAAAATTCATCCGCCCCGCAAAAACAATTGAAGCAGGACTATTTTTCCTTTGGCAGGCTGCAGGCAATCACGAGACGGTCCTGTTCCATGAAGGCCCGGATTGTTCCATTATGCTTTTCCGCGATGGCCGCGGCAATGGACAGGCCGATGCCGAAGCCCTTCTGCCTGTCCTTGTTCCGGGAGGGATCCGTGCGGTAAAACCGGTTGAACAGCTGGGCACACTGCTCTTTGGACAGGGGTGCTTCCACCGTGTTGGAGAGCCGGAGAACGGCATTCCGACCTTCGGAGAGGGTTTCCGCCAGGATGCTTCCCCCTGCCGGCGCATATTTGGCGGCGTTATCACAGAGGGTAGAGATCAGACGCTGCAGGGAGGGCCGGTCGCCCGTGACCCGAAGATTCTTCTCGGTGCGAACCGTCATGTCCCTGCCGTTGAATTCCGCCATGGCCTCAAAGGGCTCCGCCGTCTCCTCCAGCAGGGAGGAAAGATCGACGCTTTCCATGGTCATGGCGGGATGCTCCTCTTCCATACGGGAGAGATAGACGAGCTCATCCACGAGGCGGGCCATGGCCGCAGCCTGCTTCTGGGTGCTGCGGACCCAGGGATTGCCGGGCGTTTCCATATTGATAAGCTCCATATTGGTGGAGATGACGGTGAGCGGGGTTTTCAGCTCATGGCTGGCATTGGTGATGAACTGCTTTTGCTGCTCCATGTTCCGGATGGTGGGCTGAACGGCGCGGCGCGACAGGAGACTGACCAGCAGCAGGGCAAGCAGGATGCCTCCCAGGCAGGCGATTCCGGAGATCAGGGCGAGATTCCGGACGGAGGCAAGGCGTGTTTCACAGTCCAGAACGACCACCTTTGGGGAAGGAACATGCGATTTCTGAACCAGGAAGAGGTAATCGCCGATATAGCCGGTTTCGTGCCCGGAGGCAATGGCCTGGGAGGCGATGGAGGCAGCATTTTCCTCCTCCAGATCCTGAATGTTCTGAAGGTTCATGGTCCGGATGGACTCATCCGGATTCAGGTAAGCGGCGAACCAGCTGGATTCGCTGATCATGTTTCGGGTGTGGCGGTTGTGCTCCTGCGGCATGCCGCCGCGGCCAAACCGGCCGTCATTGAAACGGCTGCTCTCCGGATCGGCGGAAGAATCGGCCTTTTTTTCGCCGGAAGAATTGTCCTCCCGGAAAGAATTCTCGGAAGAGGTGTCCGGAAGACTGCCTGAAGAGGAATCCGCATCCGGCAGATTATCCGGCAGATTATCCGGAGGGACTGCCGGCATGTCGTTCATGGCAAGCAGGGAGAGCGTGCTTGCCAGTTCGGCGCGCACGCTGATCAGGTTGGCGATATTGACGACGGCAACCACCAGCACCATCGCGACGGTCAGTGCGAGAACGGTGATCAGGATAAATCGCTTCTGCAGTTTTCGAATCATGCTTTTTTCTCCAGTGAATAGCCGGTTCCGCGGTGCACACGGATTTCCGTGGAGGAGCCGAGCTCGGTCAGCTTCTTTCGCAGCTGGGAAATGTTCACCCAGACAACATTGATTTCCGCCTCCGCGTCCCAGCCCCAGACCCTGTCCATCAGCTGCTGCACGGAGAAGAGAAGACGGGGATTTTCCATAAAGAGCTCCATGAGCTGATACGCTTTCCCGGTGAGCCGGACGGAACGGGTGCCGCAGGAAAGCTCACAGCTGCCCTTGTCCAGAGAAAGATCCTCCCAGCGGACAATGTCCGGCACATAGGCGTCCCGGCGGCGGAGCATGGCGCGGATGCGGGCAAGAAACTCCGTGGCATTGAAGGGCTTGGGCAGATAGTCGTCGGCTCCGGCGTCAAGCCCGGCTACCCGATCCTCCACCGCGTCCCGCGCGGTCAGCATCAGGCAGGGAGCAGAGATGCCGGACTCCCGCATTTTTTTCAGCGCGGCAATCCCGTCCATCCGCGGCATCATCCAGTCCAGGATGATGCCGTCATAGGATTCTGCGGCGGCGTAGTCCACCGCTTCTTCTCCGTCATAAACGGCATCGACCATATAACCGGAGCGCTCGAGCAGTGTTTTGACAGCGGCGGACAGGTCCCGGTCATCCTCGGCAAAAAGAAGGCGCATGGGGAGAAACTCCTTTCCGGATCATAGAACAAGTATAAGGAAGAAAGTTAAATCGGAATTAAAGTATACCGCGAAACAGGATCGGAGACAAGGGTATGGAACTGCGGAAAGAAATGTGATAGAATAAATAGAAAGCACGATTTCACGGAAACAGAAATCGGAAGGAATGAGAAGCCTTGAAGAACAGATGGTTCTGTGTTTTGTCATTGCTGATGATGCTGATGGCATGTACGATAGCCAGTGCCGCGTCCGCGGATACAAAAACGGTTGCTCCTTTCACGATCCAGATTCTGGACGATGAGGAAAGGACTGCGCAGATCACAGGGTACAGCCCGATGCGGACAGATGATGACGAGATCGATCTGGTGATCCCGGCGGAACTGGACGGGTATGCGATCGTGGAGATCGGGGACAGCGCGTTCAAGCTGCAGCGGCGGCTGAGGACGGTGACCATCTCCGAAGGGATTCAGGCCATCGGGAGCCGGGCATTCTCCAGCTGCGACGGGATTACACGGCTCACTTTGCCGGACGGACTGAAGCGCATCGGCAATCGGGCCTTTTCCAACTGCAAGGGGCTGACGGAGGTTGCGCTGCCGGATACGCTGGAAAGCATCGGGGAGAATCCCTTTGCCCTGTGCTCCAATCTGACCCGGGTAACGGCAGGAGGCGTCTTTGCTGTAGAGAATGGCGCACTGATCCGGAAAAATGAAAACAGGCTGATTGCCTACTTCCATTCAGCCGGAGAGGGCGAATACACGGTTTCCGAGGAGATCCGCACGATTGGAAAGAGCGCTTTCGCGGAATGCAGGGAGATGACGGGCATCCGGCTTCAGGAGGGGCTGGAGCTGATTGAGGAAAGTGCGTTCAAGGGATGCACGGGCCTGAAGGCGATCGTCATTCCGGAGTCACTGACCACGATCGGAAACCGGACATTCGCGGACTGCACCGGGCTGAAAACCATCGAGATTCCGGATACACTGACAACCATTGAGGGCAATCCCTTCATGGGCTGCAAAAACCTGACGGATATTCGCGTCAGCAACCAGAACCCGATGATCGGTATCGTCAGCGGTGTGCTGATGGACATGCGGGATATGCGGCTCCTGTGCTATCCCTGCGTGCGGAATCAGAAGGTGTTCGAGGTGCCGGACGGGACGAAGATCATCGGGGCGAGCGCTTTTGAATTCACATACGGGCTGGAGCAGATCATTCTTCCGCCGAGCGTAACAGCCATCGAAAACTATGCCTTCAGCAACTGCACGCTGCGGGAAATCCGCATTCCGGACACGGTGGAAAGCATCGGAATGTGGGCGTTTGAGAACTGCGGCAATCTGGAGGAAGTGACCGTTCCTGCCGCGGTCACGGAGCTGAAGGCGATGACGTTTGCCTACTGCAGCCGGCTCAGGAACGTGGTGCTTCCGGAAGGGCTGCTGACCATTGGGGACGATGCGTTTACCGACTGTAAACAGCTGGCTGAAATCACGCTGCCGCAGTCGCTGACCAGCCTGGGGTCCACGGTGTTCAGCGGATGTGACATGCTGACGGAGATCGTGATTCCGGAATCGGTTGAATCGATGGGCTCGCGGGTGTTCAAAGGCTGTACCCGCCTGGAATCGCCGAGGCTTCCCGCATCGCTGAGCATCCTGCCGGAGGGCACCTTTGAATATTGCCGCGCGCTGAGAACGGTGGAAATCCCGGAGGGCCTGAAGGGAATCAGCAGCAATGTATTCAACGGATGCACATCGCTGACGGAGATCAGAATTCCGGATCGGGTGCGTACCATCGGCGACAGCGCTTTCCGGGGTTGCACCGGCCTGACGGAGATCACCCTGCCGACAATGCTGCGGACGATCGGCGAATACGCGTTCGGCGGCTGTACAGGACTGACGGGGATCCGGATTCCCAGCGGTACGACGACAATCCGCAGCCATGCTTTCGAGGACGCTGAGAACCTGCAGAACGCAGTGATTCCGGCCAGCGTCAGCAAAATGGGCATCCGCGTTTTCTATCACTGTCCGCTGGATATGGTGGTATGGGTGGAGAAGGACAGTTATGCGGAAAAATGGTGTGACGGCGAGGCGCTGTCGCCCGTGTACTGGGACGGAACGAAACCGGCAGTTCATTGAGATGCCGCAGGTCGGAAATCCGTTCCCGAAAGCAGTCATGAATGCTTTTTTCAGATAAAAAAACCGTGTCCGGAGGCTCTGGGGCGCTCCGGACACGGTTTTTTAACCGAGGGCCTGTGCCAGGTCTGCGATCAGGTCCTCCCGGCTCTCCAGACCGACGCTGAGCCGGACCAGATCCGGCGAGACGCCGGCAGCGGCAAGCTCTTCATCATTCATCTGGCGATGGGTGGCACTGGCAGGATGGAGGCAGCAGGTGCGCGCATCGGCCACATGGGTTTCGATGGCGGCAACCTTCAGTTTTTTCATAAAGGCTTCCGCCGCTTTCCGTCCGCCCTTGACGCCGAATGAAACGACGCCGCAGGAACCGCCGGGCAGATATTTCTGCGCCCGGTCATAATAGGGATCGCCGGGCAGTCCGCAGTAGCGGACCCAGGCGATTTTTTCATGTCCCGAGAGGTATTCCGCGATCGCCTGAGCGTTTTCGCAGTGACGTGCCATGCGAACATGCAGGCTTTCCAGACCCAGATTCAGCAGGAAAGCGCTCTGGGGGCTCTGGACGGAGCCCAGATCGCGCATCAGCTGGCTGGTGGCCTTGGTGATGAATGCGCCCCCGAGGCCGAACTTCTCCGCATAGATGATCCCGTGATAGCTTTCGTCCGGCGTGGTGAGACCGGGGAATTTCTCCGGCTCCGCCAGCCAGTCGAACTTTCCGCTGTCCACGATACATCCGCCGACGGCGCTGCCGTGACCGTCCATATATTTGGTGGTCGAATGGGTCACGATATCGGCGCCCCATTCGATCGGCCGGCAGTTGACCGGGGTGGCAAAGGTGTTGTCCACAATCAGGGGAACGCCGTGGCGGTGCGCTGCATCGGCAAACATTTCGATATCCAGCACGCAGAGAGCCGGATTGGCAATGGTTTCGCCGAATACCGCCTTCGTGTTCGGCCGGAAGGCGGCATCCAGCTCCTCCCGGGTGCAGTCCGGGGAGACAAAGGTGAACTCAATCCCCATTTTTTTCATGGTCACGGCAAAAAGGTTGTAGGTTCCGCCGTAGATCGCCGAGCTGGCGACCACGTGATCCCCGCAGGTGGCGATGTTGAAAACGGCATAGAAATTCGCGGCCTGGCCGGAGCCTGTCAGCATGGCGGCGGATCCGCCCTCCAGCGCGCAGATCTTCGCGGCCACCATATCGCAGGTCGGGTTCTGCAGACGGGAGTAGAAATAGCCGGAAGCCTCAAGATCGAACAGCTTGCCCATATCCTCGCTGGTGTCATACTTGAATGTGGTGGACTGAATGATCGGGATCTGACGTGGATCCCCGTTGCCGGGCGTATAGCCGGCCTGAACGCATCGGGTTTCAATATGGGACATGACAGCGCCTCCAGAATCAGAATATGGGATATTTTAGCATCCGGTGATGAAATGCACAAGGTTCGGGAAGGATGAAAAGTATGTGAAAACAGTTTGAAAACAAAACGACGGCGGTTGATTCCCTGTCCGGACCTATGATAAAATAATCTGTATTTTTTCGCGCGAGAGGAAAGAGGAGCAGGACGATGATTAAAAAACTGGCCTCCCGGATTCGGGAATACAAGAGGCAGTCCGTCGCCACGCCGCTGTTCATGGTCGGGGAGGTCGCGATGGAAGCGCTGATTCCGCTGATCATGAGCTGGCTGATTGACCGGGGCATTCAGGGAAACGGCGGCGCGGGCAGCATGGAGAATATCCTGCTGTACGGCGGAGCGCTTCTGCTGACGGCGATGGTTTCGCTGCTCAGCGGCGTGATGAGCGGAAGGATGGCGGCCATCGCCTCCTCCGGATTTGCCAGGAATCTCCGGCATGACATGTATTACAGGATTCAGGACTATTCCTTTTCGAATATCGACAAGTTCAGCACCAGCAGCATCATTACCCGGCTGACGACGGACGTGACGAATGTTCAGAACAGCTTCCAGATGATCCTGCGGATGGCGGTCCGCGCGCCGCTGACGCTGATCTTTTCCATCATTATGGCGATGACGATCAACGCGCGGATCTCCCTGGTCTTTGTGTTTACGCTTCCGATCCTGGCCTGCGGTATCGCGCTGATCATGACCCGGACGCATCCGATCTTCCGCCGCGTGTTTCAGACCTATGACAAGCTGAACAACGTGGTGCAGGAAAACCTGCGCGGCGTGAGGGTCGTGAAGAGCTTTGTCCGGGAAGACTATGAGGTGGAGAAGTTCAACAGGATCTCCGGGTCGATCTATAAGGACTTTGTTCACGCGGAACGGAACCTGGCCTTCATGAGCCCCCTGATGATGATCTGCATCTACGGATGCACGCTGATTATCAGCTGGCTCGGCGCGAAGGCGATCATCGCCTCCGGCAATGATCCGGCGGTCGGAATGACCACCGGGCAGCTGATGAGCCTGATTACCTATGTGATTCAGATCCTGTCCAGCCTGATGATGGTTTCCATGGTTTTCCTGATGATCACCATGAGCCGGGCGTCCGCCCAGCGTATCGTTGAGGTGCTGGACGAGGAAAGCGACATCACCTCCCCGGCCAACGGCAGGAAGGAGATTCCCTCCGGCGCCATCGATTTTGATCATGTTCACTTCAGCTACGCCTCCCGCAGCGAGCGGGATACCCTGAGCGATATCGACATCCACATTCCGTCCGGCTCCGTGGTGGGTATTCTCGGCGGCACAGGCAGCGGCAAGAGCTCTCTGGTGCAGCTGATTCCGCGGTTGTATGACCCGACGCAGGGTACGGTGAAGGTCGGGGGGATCGACACCCGGGAGTACGACCTGACCAGCCTGCGGGACGGGGTGGCCATGGTGCTTCAGAAGAATGAGCTGTTCTCCGGAACGATCCGGGACAATCTCCGCTGGGGCAATGAGCATGCCACGGATGCGGAGATCGAGGAAGCCTGTCGCCTTGCCCAGGCGGATTCCTTTATTCAGGATTTCCCGGACAAATACGATACCTGGATCGAACAGGGCGGAACCAACGTATCCGGCGGACAGAAGCAGCGGCTGTGCATCGCGAGGGCGCTGCTGAAGAGGCCGAAGATTCTGATCCTGGACGACAGTACCAGCGCTGTGGACACGCGGACGGATGCACTGATCCGCGGAGGCTTCCGCAGCTATATTCCCGATACGACCAAGCTGATCATTGCGCAGCGGGTCTCCTCCGTGATAGACGCGGATATGATCATCGTGCTGGATGACGGACGTGTGGTGGATTCCGGCACGCATGAGGAGCTCCTCGCACGGTGTGAAATCTATCGCGAGGTTCATGATTCTCAGACGAAGGGAGGCGAGGATCATGAGTGAACGGAAGGAACAGGGGCGGAAGCCGCAGGGCCCTGTTGCGGTGGGCGGAGGTATGAGAGGCCCGCGGGCGATGGGGCCCCGCCAGCCGATCAACAAGGCAACGGCCATCCGGATGATGGGATATGTGAAACCCTACCGGTTCCGGCTGCTCTTCGTGCTGGTCTGCATCATTCTCAACGCGGTCGCCACGGCTTCCGCGGCAACCTTCCTGGGAAGGGTCATTGACGATCATATCACGCCGATGCTTCGCGTCATCGCGGAGGGCGGAACGGCTGATTTCAGCCGGCTGCTGACAGCGATCCTGCAGATGGCTGCGCTGTATCTGCTGGCGATTGCCGCCACCTACACCCAGGCGCGGATCATGGCCGTGATCAGCCAGAGCGTTCTGCGCCAGGTGCGGGATGAGATGTTCGCGCACATGCAGACGCTGCCGATCCGGTACTTTGATACGCATACCCACGGCGAGGTCATGAGCCACTACACGAACGATACGGATACGCTTCGCCAGATGGTCAGTCAGGTGCTGCCCCAGGCGGTGTCCTCAGTGATTACGCTGATCGTGGTGCTCGTTTCCATGCTGGGAAGCAGCGTATGGATGACGCTGATGGTGATTGCCGGATCCTTTGTGATGCTGAAGGCCACGATGAAGATCGGCGGAGGCAGCGCGAAGTACTTCGTCCAGCAGCAGACGTCGCTGGCTTCCCTGAACGGATATATCGAAGAGATGGTCAATGGCCAGAAGGTGGTCAAGGTCTTCAATCACGAGCCGGAGGCCAAGGAGGAATTTGACCGGCGGAATGATGAACTGACCGCCAATGCAACGGAGGCCAACAAGCTGGGCAATATTCTGGGACCGGTGAACAACAACATGGGCCACCTGCTGTATGTGATCCTGGCGATCGCGGGCGGGGCGCTGGCGATCGGTCAGGTGCCGAACCTGAGCCTGAGCGGCATCGGCGTGCTGACCCTGGGCGGTATCGCTGCTTTCCTGACCCTGAGCCGGAATTTCATGCAGCCGATCAACCAGATGGCCCAGCAGATCAACTTTGTCGCCATGGCGATGGCCGGCGCGGAGCGGATCTTTGCCCTGATGGATGAAAAGAGCGAGGAGGACAACGGATACGTCCGGCTCGTGAATGCCCGCGAGGAGAACGGAAAAATCGTCGAGGCGGCGGAACATACGGGCATCTGGGCGTGGAAGCATCCTCACAGTGCGGACGGGAGCATCACCTATACCCGGCTGGCAGGTGACGTGGTGATGGAAAACGTGGACTTTGCCTACGACCCGGAGAAGCCGGTGCTGCATGATATCTCGCTTTATGCACGGCCGGGACAGAAGGTGGCATTCGTCGGCGCGACCGGCGCCGGAAAGACCACGATCACGAACCTGATCAACCGCTTCTACGATATTGCGGATGGCAAGATCCGGTATGACGGAATCAACATCAACAAGATTCGCAAGAGCGACCTGCGCAGGAGCCTTGGCGTTGTGCTGCAGGAAGTGAACCTGTTCACCGGTACGGTGATGGACAACATCCGCTACGGCAAGCTGGATGCGACGGATGAGGAATGCATTGCCGCGGCCAAGCTGGCCAATGCGCATGATTTCATTACCCGCCTGCCGGACGGATACAATACGGTGCTCAAGGGAGACGGCAGCGGCCTCAGTCAGGGCCAGCGCCAGCTGATCTCCATTGCTCGGGCTGCAGTGGCCGATCCGCCGGTCATGATCCTGGACGAGGCGACCTCCTCCATCGATACCCGGACGG
>CAMOYA010000054.1 GCA_946629635.1 uncultured Clostridia bacterium | reverse complement strand
ATCTTTTCCCTCAGGCGGCGGATATGCACGTCCACCGTGCGGGCATCGCCGGCATAATCATACTTCCAGACGGTTTCGAGCATCTGCTCCCGGCTGAAGACCGTTCCCCGATTGGTCACAAACATCTGCAAAAGGTCAAACTCCTTCGCGGTCAGCTTGACGTCCTTCCCGCCGAGCGTCACGTTCCGCTTGACCAGATTGATTTCCATATCGTGAACGCGGATCACCCGGTGCTCCTGCTGCTGCGTCGTTCCGGAGACGCGGCGAAGGATCGTCTTGATCCGGGCCTTGACTTCCAGAATATTGAAGGGCTTGGTCATGTAGTCATCCGCACCGTACTCCAGGCCAAGGATTTTGTCCATATCGTCCCCCTTGGCGGTCAGCATGATGATCGGCACATCGCTGCGTTCCCGGATCCGCTGGCACACGGCAATCCCGTCCAGCTTCGGCAGCATGACGTCCAGCAGGATCAGATCGAAGCTGCCGGATTCGAACATCGACAGCGCTTCTTCCCCGTCCATGGCGCTCTCTGTCTCGTATCCTTCCTGTTCAAGCGTATACTTCAGGCCCTTCAGGATCAGAGGCTCGTCATCGACCAACAGGATCCGCTTTCCCACTGATAACACCCTTTCGTAACCATTATCGCATTAATCTTAACCTATTTATTCCAAAAATGCAAGCATTTGTTACGAAATTCGGACATTTTTTATAAATATGTGTGTTGTTTCTGTGTTCTATTTCATATTCCGGATCAGAAGCAGCCGCCCCTCCTCCACGCTGACGGTCGCCGTCTGCCCCGGCATCACCTCGTTGCTGATCCCATACTGGTAATCACACGTGATTTCTCCGCCTTCCAGCGGATATTTCGCACCGGTGATCCGGATCCCCGAAGCCTTGCCGCTGACAGTCAGCAGGGAAAAGCTTCCGCAGTCACCGCCGATCCGCACCGGCTGGCCCGAAACGATTTCCATCTCGGACCGGTCATCCACGATCCGCGCCTTCTTATGAAGGGTATCCAGGTACAGGAGGATGGAAATGTTCACCAGGGTATGATCCAGCCTTCCGCCGGTGACGCCGATCAGCAGGAACTCCTCATATCCCCGCTTCAGCGCTTCCTTCGCCGCGAAAAACGTATCGGTATCATCCTTTTCCCGGGGCAGCACGATCGTTTCCGTGGCCGTTTCCGGCTTCGCATGGGAATCGAAGTCGCCGACGATCAGTCCGGGAGCGATCCGAAGGTGCGGTGCATGGTACAGCCCGCCGTCGCAGAAAACGGCGAAATCGTCATCCCGAAGATATCCGTTCAGCCTGTCATAGCGGGTGATCTCCCCGCCGCCGATGATAATGCATCTGTTCATGTTTTCCTGTCCGGCCGCATCGGTTCATCCGCGGTCCGCTCTCTTCCGTTCATGCTGTCATCTGTCTGCGCAGAATCCCCATGATCTGCTGCTTGTAGGCGAGGAATTCGGGCTTCAGATCGAATTCCTTTCTCTGATCCCGGGGCGTTTCAATCCGGATCTCGTCATGGATTTCGCCGGGCGTGCCGGTCAGCAGGCAGATCCGGTCCGACAGAAGGATTGCTTCATCCACGTCATGGGTAATCAGCACGGTCGACAGCCCGATCCGGGCCATCACCTGCAGATACCATTCGTGCATCTGCCCCTTCGTGATCATATCCAGCGCGGAAAAAGGCTCATCCAGCAGCGCAACGCCGCTGGATGAACCCAGATAGGTTCGCAGCAGGGCAGCCCGCTGGCGCATGCCGCCGGAGAGCTGGGAGGGATAATACATCTGGGTTCCGTCCAGCCCGAAGGGCGCAAACAGCGGATCTGCCTTTTTCCTTGCCTCTTCCTTTCGCATGCCCCGGATGACCAGCGGCAGCGCCACGTTGTCGATCACCCGCTTATGCTCCAGCAGCAGATCCTTCTGAAGCATATAGCTGACATGGCCGGGCGCGCCGGTGATATCCTGTCCGCACAGGAAAACCTGCCCCTCTTCCGGCCGGACCAGACCCGCCAGGATATTCAGCAGCGTCGTTTTTCCGGATCCGCTGAGGCCGAGAAGCGAAACGAGCTCCCCCTCCTCCAGGCGGAGGCTGATATCCCGGATGATCATCCGGCCGTTATAGGATTTGGAGACATGCCGGGTCGTCAACAGTTCCATCTGCGTCATTCTCCGGGAAGATAATCGTTGCTGAAGCCCATGCCGCTCAGATCATGGCTGCTCAGCTGATGTTCATGCAGCCAGGCATAGAAGCCGTTCCACCGCTGGGGATCCATGTATCCCCAGGCCGGCGCGTCGGCGATATACTGGGTGGAAATCCATTCCTGACTGGCATAGACCAGCTCCTTCGCGTCTGTCAGCGATCCGGTCGTGTCCCCTGCGATCAGCATGTCCGCCGCTTCGCGGGGATGCTCCACCGCATACTGATATCCTTTGGCCGTGGCCGCGAGGAAAGCCTTCGCCGTTTCCGGATCGTCCTTCAGGAACGCATCATTGGCCAGGATGACCGGGGTATAGTAGTCCAGCTCGCCGGCGATGGAAGCAAAGTCCCAGTAATCGCAGTCCACTCCGCTCAGCTCGGCGTTGACGCCGCTCCAGCCGTAGAATACCCAGACCGCGTCCGTCTGGTGCGCGGCCAGGGCGGCCGGTTCATCCGTGATATTGTTCGGGATCAGACGGACCGTGTCAAAATCGGCGCCTTCCTTCTCCATGCAATAGCGGAGGATCGCCAGTTCGATGGGGCTGTCCCACGTCGCATAGACCTTGTTCTCCAGCCCTTTGGCGGAAGTGATTCCCTCGCCGGCGCGGGCCAGGATACCGGAGGTGTTGTGCTGCAGGATCGCCGCCACCGATGTCACGCCCAGCGGATGATCCAGATCCAGGCTGGCCGCCATCGTATCCTGCGCGTCGACGGCGAACTGTGCCTGACCGGCCGCGCACATCAGCAGCGCGCCGTTTTCCGGCGGCTGCACAATCTGAACATCCAGCCCGGCCTCCCGGTAGTATCCCAGGCTCTGGGCCACATATACGCCCGTATGATTGGTATTGGGCGTCCAGTCAAGACAGAAGACGATCGGCCTGAGCGATTCAGCGGACACGGCCGCGGGAAGGAGGCACGCCGCCAGCAGCGCAATCACCGCCAGCACAGAGAAGATCTTTTTCATCATATTCATTCCTTTCTTATTCATGATTCATGGATTGCCGGACTGTTGTCCTCTGCGGCGAGCCCACGGCATCGACAGGTCCCGCAGTATGCTGACGCATTTCATCAGCAGCAGGCTGACCACCGCCACCAGAATGATCACCGCGAACATTTTGTCGAAGGCGTAGGCTTTCCGGACGCGCGTCATATACACGCCGAGCCCTTCAAACCCGCCGAGCCATTCGGAAATCACCGCGCCGACGACCGCGTAGGAAGCGGAGATCCGCAGGCCCGAGAAGAAGAAAGGCAGCGCCGCCGGTAATTTGACATGCCGGAAGATCTGCCCCCGGGTCGCGTTCATGGACCGGAGCAGGGCCACCGCGTCCGGATCCACGCTCTTGAACCCGTCCAGCAGGCCGACCGCGATCGGAAAGAAGGTCGTCAGCACCACCAGGGTGATTTTCGGTTCCATCCCGAAGCCCATCCACAGAACCAGCAGCGGTGCGATCGCGATCGTCGGAATCGTCTGGGAAACCACCAGCAGCGGAAAAACCGCCTCCTCCAGATGAACGAAACGATCCATCGCGCAGGCGAGCGCAAAGGCCAGCAGCGTTCCGATCAGCAGACCGTAGACAGCCTCCGTCACCGATATCCGTGCATGGTTCATCAGGTTCGGAAAATCCCCGATGAACGCCTTCCCCACGTCGACCGGGGAAGGCAGCATGTATTCCGGAATCAGGCTGCCGGCCGAAAGCGCCCACCAGATCAGGATGATCAGGCAGAATGCTCCTGCCGGAAGCAGCTTACGCCTGATACTTTCCGATCTTCTTTTCAATGGACAGAACCTCACCTTCGGGCTTGTAGGAAACCTTGATATAGGCCGCCACGGAAGGTGCGCCGGCGCGGATCGCGATGTGCTGGCACTCCTTCACGATGTCCATCAGCGCGTCATACGGCCCTTCAATCGTCGTTTCAAAAGGACCGACAAAATAATTGTATCCGGTGGAGGCGATATAGGCGATCACCTCGTCCACGATCCTGCACAGTTCCTCGTCATCCGCCACACCCGGCAGGGACTGAATTGCTACGCTTGCTTCCATTGTTTCCATTTCCTCCGTTCTTTTTCTCTCCGGGCAGCAAAAAAGGCTTCCGCTTCCGGAAGCCCCTGATCGCATCGAAATCACACGTTTTGCTCTTATTGCTTCCCTACGCCGGTATTGGCCGGATCAGGTAATAAGGGTCAGTAATTTCTTACAGTCTCAGCATTCGCTCCCCTAGCACGGAGTAAAGGATAAACCAATTCACGCCAAATGTCAATTCCCTTCTTCCCGGTTCACTCTCCTTGTTTTTCTCCTGCTCTTTCACACCCCATCCGCTTGACCTTCGCCCGATTCGGTTATACCATGTGCGGGATCGAAAGCGGATCCAGAAGAGAATCATGAAAGAGAAAGGAAAGATGTTACCATGGATCTTGCCATCAAGCTTGTCATGCTCCTGCTGTTCTTCGGGATCATGATCTATGTCGGTTTCTACTGCCGGAAGCATTCCACCGATGTCAACGGTTTCGTACTCGGCGGCCGCAACGTCGGTCCCTGGCTGACCGCGTTCGCCTACGGCACCTCCTATTTCTCCGCCGTCGTGTTCGTCGGCTATGCCGGCCAGTTCGGCTGGAAGTTCGGAATCGCGGCCACGTGGGCCGGCATCGGCAACGCGATCATCGGCTCCCTGCTGGCCTGGGTCATTCTCGGCCGCAGAACGAGGATCATGACGCAGCACCTGTCGAGCGCAACCATGCCGGACTTCTTCGGCAAGCGTTTCCGGATGCCGTCCCTGAAGATCGGCGCGTCGATCCTGATCTTCATCTTCATGATTCCCTATACCGCCTCGCTGTATAACGGCCTGAGCCGCCTGTTCGGCATGGCCTTCAACATCGATTATTCCGTCTGCGTGATCGTGATGGCCGTGCTGACCGCGATCTACGTCATCGTCGGCGGCTATATGGCCACCGCCATCAACGACTTTATTCAGGGGCTGATCATGCTCGTCGGCATCGTCGCGGTCATCGGCGCCGTGCTCGCCAGCAAGGGCGGACTCATGGCCTCCCTGAACGGCCTGGCTTCCGTGACCGACGAGACGATTCCCAACGGCACGGTGCCCGGCGTGTTCAATTCCTTCCTGGGGCCGGATCCCGTGAGCCTGCTGGGCGTTGTCCTGCTGACATCCCTCGGCACCTGGGGTCTGCCGCAGATGATCGGCAAGTTCTATGCCATCCGCAGCGAGGGCGCGATCCACAAGGGCACCGTCATCTCCACCGCCTTTGCCCTCGTAATCGCCGGCGGCTGCTACTTCCTGGGCGGCTTCGGCCGTCTGTTCTCCGATGAGATCGGCGTGGTGAACGGCGCTCCGGTCGGCGGCTATGATGCCGTCATCCCGACGATGCTGTCCAGCCTCTCCCCGTTCCTGCTGGCCATCGTGATCATCCTGGTGCTGTCCGCTTCGATGTCCACCCTGTCCTCCCTGGTGCTGACCTCCTCGTCCACGGTGACGCTGGACCTGCTCAAAGGGCACGTGCTCCGGGATATGGACGAGAAAAAGCAGCTGCTGATCATGCGGCTGCTGATCGTGGTCTTCATCGTGATCTCCGCCGCGCTCGCCATTTTCCAGGCGAATTCCAGCGTTGCCTTCATCGCCCAGGCCATGGGCATCAGCTGGGGCGCCATGGCCGGCGCCTTCCTCGCTCCGTTCATGTACGGGCTCTACTGGAAGCGGACCACCGGCCGCGCCTGCTGGGCTTCCATGATCTTCTCAACGATCTTCATGACCCTGGATATGCTGGGCAATCTGAAGGTCATCAGCCTGAACCTGGGGCTCCTCCAGTCCCCGATCAACGCCGGCGCCTTCTGCATGATCGTCGGGCTGATCCTGGTGCCGCTGGTCAGCCTGCTGACCAAGGCGCCGGACCGCGCTGCCGTGGACGAAATGTTCGCCAGCTATGACCGGAAGGTCACGGTTCGCGCGCGGGATTCCATCGAGGTCGCGGAATAATCATTCCGATAAAAGTACCCGCTTCGTTCAGTCGAATGAAGCGGGTACTTTCATTTATCCGAACACCTTCTGCGCGATCCGGACCGCGTCACGGACATCACGTCCGTAAAAATCCGCACCGATCGCCTTCGCCCAGTCCGCGGTTACGACCGCCCCGCCAACCATCACCAGCGGCGGGTTCGGCATGGCCTTCAGCTGCCGCACCGTTTCCTCCATGGCCGGGAGCGTCGTCGTCATCAGAGCGCTCAGGCCGACCAGCGGCACCCGGTTGTCCTCCGCCGAACGGACGACCGTCTCCGGCGGCACGTCCTTTCCCAGATCGATCACGCGCCAGCCGTAATTCTCCAGCACGGTGATCACGATGTTCTTCCCGATATCGTGAATGTCCCCCTGAACGGTGGCCATGATCAGCGTTCCCCGGCTGACCGCCTCGCGGCCCTTTTTCAGCAGTTCCCCCCGGATCACCTCAAAGGCCGCCTGGGCCGCCTGCGCCGATGAGAGCAGCTGCGGCAGGAAGACCGTTCCCTTTTCATACGCCTCGCCCGTCTTTTCCAGCGCGGGAATCAGCTCCTGCTCCACCAGTTCCATTTCATCCCGGGTTCCCAGCGCGGCTTCCGTCAGGCGCGCCGCTTCCTTTTTCAGGCCCCGGCGGATCGCATCGGAGAGCGTCATCTCCGGCGCCGCCACAGCCACCTTCGCATCCGCAGCCGCACCGGCGAACCGGTCGATATACATCCGGCAGCTGTCATCCTCCCCCGTCAGCACCCGGCGTGCCGCGATCGCATCCATGATCTCCTTCTGATTCGGATTCACGATCGGCAGGGTCAGTCCCGCCTCCAATGCGCTGATCAGGAACGTCTGCGTCACCAGAAGCCGGTTCGGCAGACCGAAGGAAATATTGCTGACGCCCAGCACGGTGTTCAGCCCCAGTTCCTCCCTCACCCGTCTCACGGCGGAAAGCGTCTCCCTTGCCTGCTCCTGCTGGGCGGATACGGTCAGCGTCAGGCAATCGATCCAGACGTCCTCCCGCGGAATGCCAGCCTGTTCCGCCCGTTCCAGAATCCTCCGGGCAATCGCCACCCGGCCCTCCGTCGTCTCCGGAATGCCGTTTTCATCCAGGGTCAGCCCCACCACGGCCGCGCCGTACTTTTTGACCAGCGGCAGAACCGTCCGCAGGCTTTCCTCCTTACCGCTGACGGAATTCACCGCCGGCTTTCCGTTATACACCCGCAGCGCCGCCTCCAGCGCTGCAGGATTGGCGCTGTCCAGCTGCAGCGGCAGGTCCACCGCCGCCTGGATCGCCTGAACGGCGCGCGGCAAAAGCCGCACCTCGTCCACGCCGGGATATCCTACATTCACATCCAGGATATCCGCCCCCGCGTCCATCTGGCTGACCGCCAGGTCGACCAGATAATCGAGATCCTCCTCGAGCAGCGCCTGCTGGAGACGCTTCTTGCCCGTCGGATTGATCCGCTCGCCGATGACCGCGATTCTTCCCGTTTCCCGGCACACGGACGGCGTGCATACCGCGCCGCGAAGCGGCGGCGTCTGCCTGTCTTTCCGGTTCCCGGTGCACTTTGCCAGCTCCCGGATGTAATCCGGATCCGTGCCGCAGCAGCCGCCCAGGATTTCCGCTCCCGCCTCCGCCAGGCGCTGCATGTCCCGCGCAAAGTCCTCCGGGCCAAGGGAATACTTCCCTGTGATTGGATCGGGCAGCCCGGCGTTGGGTTTTGCGATCACCGGCAGATTCGTTGCCGCCCGGATTCTCCGGATGATATCCTCCAGCTCGGCCGGCCCGAGCGAGCAGTTCACGCCCACTGCGTCCGCGCCGAGTCCTTCCATCGTCCGCGCCATGGACTCCGGCGTGCACCCGGTGAATGTCCGGCCCGTACGGTCAAAGCTCATCGTCACCCAGACCGGCAGCGAAGAATGCTCCTTCGCCGCCAGCACGGCCGCCTTCGTCTCATACAGGTCGCTCATCGTCTCGATCACGATCAGGTCCGCCCCGGCCCCGGCGCCGGTCCGCACCATCTCCGCGAAGCGCTCATACGCCCTTTCAAACGGCAGCGTTCCCAGCGGCTGGAGCATCTGTCCCAGCGGTCCGATATCCAGCGCGACCCGTGCGCCGGTCTCCCCGGCCGCCTCCCGCGCGATGCGGATGCCTGCGGACACCGTTTCTGCCACCGTATGCCCGGAGTCTTTCAGCTTCAGGCCGTTTGCCCCGAATGTATTGGCATAGATCACGCGGCTGCCGGCTTCCAGATAAGCGCGGTGAACCGTGCGGATCCTTTCAGGGTTCGTCACGTTCAGCAGCTCCGGGATCGCGCCGGGCTGAAGGCCGTCCCGCTGCAGCATCGTTCCCATTCCGCCGTCCAGCAGCAACAGTTCATCATTCGCCACAGTTCTTTCCTCTCTTCCGATAGGTACATCTCTCCCGCAGTGCGCAATACGCGCACCCGCGGATCCTCGCCGGCTGCGGCCGGTCAGACACTCCGAGGATCGCCGTAACCGATTTGGCGGGAATCATGAGCAGGCTGTCCGTCAGGGTGATTCCCAGCCTTCTTTCCGCATCGAGGGCGGCCAGCAGCGTCCTTTGCGCATCCAGCGGCAGATCGCCGTAGCCCGGACTGAACCGGTCCGTCAGGAAGCTTCCCGGAAAGCGGGCGGCGATCTCCGCTTCCGCTTCGTCGCACCCTTGTTCCACCCATGCCCCCGCGCACGCGTCCAGCATGACTGCCCGGGCCATGTCCCGGGCTTCCGTGCTCCGGGCCATGGCATCGTACTCCGCCCCCAGCGTGCAGGCCATGAGCACAGCGGTGTGGCATTCGGACAGCATTCTCTTCGCCATTCTTCCGGTCAGCAGCAGCGCCGTGCCGACCAGCAGGATGCCTTCCGCCTCCTGCCGGATCGGGACCGCCCGCCAGGTATGCTTCGGCCGGATCCGCTTTTCCAGCTCCTCCGCGATGCGCTGCGTTTCCTTCCGGAGATCTTCGTCGCCCGCACCGGCGCCCATATAGCGCATGGCTTCTTCCGCAGAGATATGTTTCATTTCAGCGCTTCCGACAGGTTGTTCATAATTCCGGCGGCCACGTCAGGCTTATTCATCGTGTACACGTGAATGTGACGGATTCCGCTGGCAATCAGGTCGATGATCTGCTCCGAGGCATAAACGATGCCCGCCTGTTTCATCGCCGCGGGACTCGAGCCGAAATAATCCACGATCGCACGGAAACGCCGGGGAACCTCCGTTCCCGACATCGCGATGCTGCGTTTAAGCATGTTGGCGTTGGTCATCGGCATGATGCCCGCGATGACGGGTACCGTGATCCCCGCTTCCCTCGCCCTGTACAGGAAGTGAAAAAACACTTCGTTGTTAAAAAAGAGCTGCGTTGTCAGAAAGTCCAGACCCGCATCCACCTTTTCCTTCAGATGGTGCAGATCCTGCTTGTTTTCGCTCTCCACATGGCCTTCCGGATAGCATGCGCCGCCGACGCAGAAATCCCCGTTGGCGCGGATATCCCGGATCAGCTCCACCGCATACCGGTAATCATGGTATTTCCTTCCCTCCGGCGGAATATCCCCCCGCAGGGCCAGCACATTTTCAATCCCTTTTTCCCGGTAGTCCCGCAGCACCTGCATCACGTGCTCCCGGGAGGAGGATACGCACGTCAGATGCGCCAGGGTCGGAACACCGAAATCCCGCTGGATCTCCGCAGCGATTTCGGCCGTGAACACGCTCGTTCCGCCGCCCGCGCCATAGGTCACGCTCATGAAATCCGGCTTCAGCCGGGCAATCTCCCGGGCAGCCCGGTTCGTTTCCTCAAATTTTTCCGATGATTTGGGCGGAAAAACCTCCAGCGACAGCGTAATCTTCTTCCGCTTCAGCAGCTCATCGATCCGCATGGTGCATCCTCCTCCACGCCTGTGATCATTCCTGCTGATCATAACCTCTCCGCCCTGATTCTTCAATACCTTCGCCGATTTCAGCGCAACGGAAAAACAACTTCCTTCATCCGCCAGTCGGATGACCAGCGGGTCATGACCGCGGGACTGCCCGCCTGAATCCTGCCAAACTTCCGATTTCCAATGGATGCCGCCGGTGTGGACGTACACATTGCGCACGCTTTTTCGGGTGCGATGCCGAAGCGATGGATCAGATTCTCCAGCGCTTCCGGCATGGTCAGCACCGACCCCGCCAGCGTTCCGTCCTCCAGCCGCGCCTCCCCGTTCCGGACATATACCTTCTGTCCGCCCAGGGCATACTCTCCGTCCGGCATTCCGGCAGCCTCCATCGCGTCCGTAATGGCGACTGCCTTTTCCGCTCCCTTGCAGCGCGCGATCAGCCGGATGATGTCCCCGTGCAGATGAATCCCGTCGCAGATCATCTCGCAGTAAAGCCGGTCGTCCACGAGCGCCGCCCCGGGAACGCCCGGTTCCCGGTGATGCAGCGGCGTCTGCGCGTTGAAGGTGTGGGTCACATGGTCCGCCCCGCAGTCCGCCGCCCGGTGTACGCCCTCCGCATCCGAGGCCGTATGGCCGATGGATACGTGAATGCCCGCCTCCGTTGCCCGGCGGATGAAGTCACCGCTCCCCGTCCGCTCCGGCGCGATCGTGATCAGCGATACCGTCCCGGGGTTCCCGTCGGTCATCCATTCCATCCGTTCCCAGCTGGGGTCCAGAAAGAACTCCTTTTTCTGCGCCCCGGCCTTTTTCTCCTGCAGAAAGGGTGCCTCCATATGCGCCCCGAGCACCGCGGTGCCGCCCGCCTCCGGGCGTTCCATCACGGCGCGAATGCCCCGAAGCGCCTCGCGCGTTTCCTCCGGGGAGGCGCTCATGGTCGTCGGACAGAAGCCGGCGACGCCCAGCTGTGCCAGTTCCCGGCTCATGGACCGAACCGCGCTTTCCCCCTGCATCACATCATGCCCCCGGAAGGCGTGGATATGCACATCCACGAATCCCGGCAGCAGATAATCGCCGCCGAGGTCCATCGTTTCCTCTCCCGCCGCCGCATCCGTCGCGGACCCCAGGGAAACGATTTTCCCCGCCTCCGTCCGCACATGCAGTCCCTGGCGGAAGGACTCTCCCGTAAAGATCACCGCATTCGAGATCACCATCCGTCGATCACTTCCTTCTCATACAGTCAAAGCTTCAGCTGCTTTCATAATATGTCTGTTTCCGTCCGGCGGCCGCTTCGTCCGCCATGCCGTCTCCCCGATCGTGCTGCCCGTTTCAGTGGCTGGCATAATAGCCTTCCAGCTGTGCGCGGCAGGACCGGAATCCGTCCGCACCCCCAGATTCAGCCGCTGAACCTTCTCCTTCTCCGTGCCGGTGAACTGATGGATCTCCACCTCGCCGTTCCATGCCTGGTTGATAAAGCAGTCGCCGGCGATATTGATCCGAAGCTCCCAGTCATGCAGGATATCGTCGCTCCCGTTGCGCAGGGTTCCGTCAATGGTCTGGCCTGTCAGATCCACCAGCGTTCCGTCATTCATCGGGAAGGATCGCTTCAGCCAGGTGCTGGTGCTGTCCTCCCGGGCATCAATCGCCATGTTGACTGCCGCCCCGGCATCATTTCCGTGCACGGAATTGACCTGCCGGTTGAAGCGAACGTTGGATTCCATATGGATGACCAGTACGATCAGAAAAAGGCAGAAGAGAACGATACTGAGCTGTCTGAAACGGGTGTGACCTGTCATATCCGAACCGCCTTTCATCAGCAACCTTCGAATGCTCCCATTTTAATCGATTTACCCCGCAATGTAAATCCTTCCCTGCAGGATGATTCGGGTCCATGAAAAGCGCATCATTCCGCTGCGCCAAAACGGCCAGATCCCCGGAACCTCTCCCGGGGATCCGCACCTTCTTCTCTTCTCACAGCAGGCGTTTGAACGCTTCTGTCATGGTCATCATCTGATAGCGCATCAGCCACCACGCATCGTTCCATTCCGGCACCTTTTTGATCACATGCAGAAGCGCAGGATAGTACCGATCCGTCTCTTCTGTATACCGGATCATCCGCTTTCGGGTGAAGGCGTCCGCCATCCCGGCCAGATTGTTGATCCGGTCAAGGCATTTGACCATGCAGGCCAGCGGGTTTTCCCGGATGCAGGCAAAGTAGCGTTCCTCCCAGTCCGCCCCGGTATGATCCATCATGTTCTTTGAAACCAGGCGCACCGCTTCCCGAACCCTATCCCCGACGGGAAGCTTCTCCGGATCCATCTGCGCGTCCTCGACCATATCGTGCGCCAGAGCAGCGGCCAGCACATCGTCGTCCTGCAGGCCCATGGCCAGCGCATGACATGCCATCGTCAGCGGATGCGCCATGTAGGAGCAGTCAAACCCGTTCCTGGACCGGCGCATCTGCGCTCCGTGCGCCGGGCGCAGCAGTTCCATCACCGCCAGCGTCTGGGACAGATGCAGCATCTGTGCCCGGCCCTTGACGAAGGTAAACATATGATCCACTTCGAAGTTGATCGGCTTCAGTTCCCAGTTCTTTTCCGTCTCTGCAAACAGCGCATCCAGGGACAGATCCAGCGCCGCGGACAACGCCGTCAGGTGAGACGAATCCGGAATGAATTTGCCCGTCTCCCAGGAGCTGATCGCCTGAAAGGAAACGCCCAGCAACTCCCCCAGTTTTTCCTGGCTGAATCCTCTGGCCAGCCGCGCCTTCCGGATTCTTTCACCGATCATCCGACCCTGATTCATATTGTTCCGCCTCCCTGCTTCATGCATCCGTCCCCTGCCTTCCGATCATACAGCGCCGCAGTCGCGGAAGCCAGCAGATGCCGGTTGAATGCACGTCGTCTGATTCAAGTTTAACTTGAATTCAATCTCCTGTCAAACAACCTTTTCTGCAACCTCCATCGGCGCAGCACACTCTGTCAGGCGCTCTGCCTGTTTCGGTTGATTCGCCCTCAAGGCGTTCTCTGGGGTATTGGGAGTCTGAATCGGTACGTTTCATAAAATCAATGCATTCTTTCGCTGCAGCCCGTTCTTCCCGGATTGGAAGACCGG
>CAMOYA010000053.1 GCA_946629635.1 uncultured Clostridia bacterium | reverse complement strand
AACGCGGACGGCAGCTGGAATGAAAGCGGCTTCGGCCGGATCGGCCGGGCCATCGGCTGGGCGAAGGAGCGCGGGCTGAAGGTGGTGCTGGATCTGCACAAGACCGCCGGTTTCTCCTTCGACGCGGGAGAGGCGGAGGAAGGCTTCTTCACCAGCGAAAAGTATCAGCAGCGTTTCTGGAAGCTGTGGGAGGAAATGGCCCGGAAGTTCTATGATCCGGAAAACGTGGCCTTCGAGCTGCTCAACGAAGTGACGGATCCCGGCTTCATCGACGCGTGGAACCGGATCGCCGCGGAATGCATCCGCCGGATCCGCCCAATCGCGCCGAAGGCCCTGATCCTGGTCGGCAGCTATCACAACAACAGCGCCCACGCCGTTCCCGCGCTGGACGCGCCGGCGGACGACCGGGTGATCTACAATTTCCACTGCTATGAGCCCGTGGAATTCACCCATCAGGGAGCCTACTGGGTTCCCCGGCTGGATATCAATGCCCGGATCCCCTTCAGCGAAGCCGGCGTGACGCCGGAGTATTTTGCCGAAAGATTTGCGCCGGCCATCGAGGCCGCCTCAAAGAACAATACCTGTCTGTACTGCGGCGAATACGGCGTGATCGACCGGGTGCCGCCGGAGGATCTGGTCAAATGGTTCGAAGCGATTCATGCCACATTCGAGAAGTACGAGATCGCCCGCTGCGTCTGGAGCTTCCGCCAGATGGATTTCGGTATCGCCGACGACCGGCTGGACGGCGTCCGCGACCGGCTGATCCCGCTGCTGTAAGCCGATAAAAAAACTTCAGGGCTGCTTCCCGTTCGAAGCAGCCCTGTTTTCCTGTCATGATTCCAGAACGAAGGCAATATCCTCCAGGCTGGCGCTGGTGACGGATCCGTCATCGTCGGAAATGACCTGGCGGATCACTTCCTTCTTCAGATCCTGCAGTTCGACCACGCGCTGTTCAATGCTCTCGGAAGCGATCAGCTTGATCACCTCCACGTTCCGCGTCTGGCCGATCCGGTGCGTCCGGTCGGAAGCCTGATTCTCCGCCGCGACGTTCCACCAGGGATCCAGATGAATCACCGTATCGGCCCCGATCAGGTTCAGGCCCGTTCCGCCCGCCTTGAGCGAGATCAGGAACACGTCCGTGCCGCTGCCATTATTGAAGGAATCCATCATCTCCACCCGTTCCTTCGCGCTCGTCGCGCCGCTGAGGAAGTAAACGGGAATCCCCTTCTTTTCCAGCATGTCCCGGACCGATTCCAGCGCCCGGACGAACTGGGAAAAGATCAGGATCCGGTGGTGGGCCTCCAGGTATTCCGGAATCAGTTCCGAAAGCATATCCATCTTGCCGCTTCCGTCCCGGTAGTTTTCCACAAACATGCCGGGATCGACGCACACCTGACGCAGCCTTGTCAGATACGGCAGCAGGTCGAATGCCTTCCCGCCCGCATCCAACGCCTTCCGGGCCTCCATGCGCATGGCGTCATACAGCCTGCGCTGGCCTTCGCTCATTTCCGCGGAAAGAATTCGCTCATACTTGGCCGGCAGATCCTCCAGCACGTCCTCCTTGACCCGGCGGAGGATAAAGGGTGCCGCCTTGCGGGCAATGATCTGATTGTCGCTTTCCCGGAATCGGGAGAGTTCCTCAAAATAGCCCGGCATGATAAAGTCGAAAATGCTCCACAGATCCACCACGCTGTTTTCGATCGGCGTGCCGGTCATGGCAAAACGGTGGCTGGCCTTCAGCTCCTTGACGGACTTCGTCTTGAGGGCATTCACATTTTTGATATACTGCGCCTCGTCCAGAATCACATAGTTGAACTCCCCGGCGTATCGGGAGATATCATTCCGCAGGGAATCGTAGGACGTGATAAAGACGGCCTTCTCCTTGTAATTGATCGCGGCAATCGTTTCCGCCCGCCGGCTGTCCGGACCGTAGACCGCCGTGACCCGGGTGCTTCCGTCAAAGCGCGCAAACTCGCTGATCCAGTTGAAAACAAGGCTCTTGGGACAGACGACCAGGCTGGGCTTCCGGCAGCGGTCCGCCTTCAGCAGGGCGATCATCTGGATCGTCTTGCCCAGTCCCATATCGTCCGCCAGGATTCCGCCCATATTGTATTTCGTCAGAATGGAAAGCCATTTGAATCCTTCCGTCTGATAATCCCGCAGCGGGGACTTCAGCGTCGGCGGCGTGATATCCGCTTCCTTGAAGGAGCGGATTTCCTCGATCATATCCCGGAGATACCGGTCCACCCGGCAGCTTCTCTCATGGGAGAAGGCCTTGATGGCGTTGATCATGGAGATCGTTTTCTTCCGGTAGAGATCCGCCGGATTCATGCCGAAATCATTCACGGTTTCCCCGAAATCCCGGGCGGCTTCGCTGTCCAGATCCACGATGCGCTCGCCATCCAGCAGAATATACTTCTTCTTTTTTCGCAATCCGGCAATGATCTTTTCCAGTTCCGACTCGGTAAACTCGCTCTTTTCAAGGAACACCCGAACCAGGTTGTTCTGGTACGTCACGCGGACCACAGGCTTGCCGACCGACTTCAGTTCCTTGTTCTTCAGGCTGTCCGAAAGATAAACATTCGTCAGCGTCTTCATCCGGGTGAAATCCATTTTGAAAAAGGTCAGCACGCGGCTTTCCTCAGCCATGACGCCTTCCTCGAATCCAATGCTCTGCAGATAGTTCTCCAGCAGCTCCACCCTGGCCCGGTCGATCCGGTCCGTCACATCCTCCGGACGGAGCTTTTTTCCGTCCCGGAGCATCTCCGTGCGGGCATGAATCGCGCCCTTTTCAAAATCAAAATAGGTATTCAGGCGGATCTGGCTGAGCGCAAAGTCCCGCCGGACCGATGGATCCACGTCGAACATCTCGAAAAAGCGGGAATAAATGTTTTTTCGGAAATCCTTCAGGATGGGCCGGATGCTGACGGACGGATTCTCCCGGATCAGGCTGATCAGATTGATTTCCTCCGCCGTGCCTTCCACCCGGTCCAGCAGATCCGCATCCTCTCCGCCGCTCCGGGTCAGCAGATAGCCCTTCCCTGCGAGGTTGAAGAACTCCTGACGGCTGTTCAGATTCGTGGACAGCACGTATTTGCCGCTGACCTTCAGCCGGACACTGCCCGATTCCAGGCGGATCCGACAGGGCACTTCATTCAGGAAAACAGTTCTGCCCGCCAGCTCCTCGATCAGGCTGCCCATGAGCGCGTCGCTGATGGTGATGAAGCGCTTATTGTTGGGCTCGCCCTTGCGGCCCTTTAAAAGCTTGGCCGTCATCAGGCGCTTGATCATGGCCGAGTCCGACGCTTCCAGATTGTCCGGATCATGGGTCAGAATCAGATCCCGTCCGTACTCCACCGTCCGGCCGCCGCGGAAGGCGCTGATGAATTCCATCGCGTCCTTCACGATATACTTCCGGCTGCGTCCGACCCGGAAGGCGAGCGCGTTCCGGTCCCCGTCCCGATAAAGCAGCCATTCGATGCCTGCCTTTCCGGAGTCTGAAAGCAGGATTTTTCCATCCGTCAGCGAATCGCACAGTGCCCGGTATTCCATGGCAAATTTCCGATGGTTTTTTTCAAAGTGTTCCGCTTCCAGGGCCTCGCGGCTCTCGGCGAAGGCTTCGTTGTATTTTTCTTCCTTTCCCGCCAGGCAAACCCTGCGGATCAGCTCAGGCGGGTATACCGCCTGTTTGTACGCTGATGGGATTGGCTGAAGCTTGCCTTCCTTTTCGGCTGCCGAGAGCAGGATGGCATCGGATTCCGGATCCGAAACCGTAAATGAGGCGTAAAGGCTGTCCTTTTCCCGGCCAATTTCGTAACCGCAGTCAAAATAAGTGGTCAGCTCTTTCTCCGGATCTCCCTGCCGGGCAGTGAACGCCCCGTTGATATTCAGGTGGCTGACAGCATATGCGAGCAGCAGCCGGTTGTCCGGCAGCTGCAGCGTCCGGTCGATGATCGCTTTTTTCAGCGCGTCATCGCGGGTGAAATGCAGCTTGCGAAGCGTAAAGAGAATATGTCTTCCACGGACCGCGGCATCGCTGTCCGCCAGCAGATCGTCCATGATGTAACAGAAGCTTTCCACGGAAACAGGCGTGTTTCGGATCATCTTCATCTGATCCGCCCGGTCCAGCTTCCGGATTTCCGCCGCGGACATGGACAGATTTCTCAGCCGGCTGTAGATCTCCACCCGTTCCTGCTGCGAAACCTTTTCCAGCAGGCGGCGCAAAACCGGGCCTGCCTTTTCCGGGTCGCTCATCCGGTCCAGCTTCTCCGCAACGGCGCCGATGGAATCCGCTCCGCATTCCGTTTTCTCCGCAATGCTTTCCAGGAACGGCAGGTCCGCATCCTCCAGCTCCGCCTTGCCCTCCGCAAAGTAGCGCAGCAGACCGGACATGTCCCCCCTGTACTTCAGCAGAAACTCCTTGTACGGATTCTCATCGTATTTCCCTTTTTCATCCAGCTCCCTGAGCACCTTCTGGTATTCCTTCAGCACCCGCTTGAGGCAGGTGCGGTTGGACCGGCGCTGCCGTCCTTCGTAATCCTCCGGATCCGCGAAGCCGCCGGGATCCAGCACCGCCTTCCGATACCCCGGATCATCGAACAGCGCCATCAGGAGCTCCGCGTAGTCCTTCTCCAGGAAACGGGCATCATAATCATATCCGTGCTCCATATTCAGGATGTAATCATGATATCTCAGGTAATACACATCGCTTCCGGCAGCGTCCAGCATCCGGATGATGCCGCGGATTTTCTCAACCGTCTCCTGATCCAGCGTACTGTTATCCAGCGCATGGGTCGCGTTTGTCAGCTGCGGTTCGAGAAAGATCGATTTGTCCACCGGCTGATCCGTGACCACATAGGCATGCTGCAGCGTGGCCAGCTTCTCTTCCAGGGCAGCGGCCGCGGCCATGATATGAATGCACGTATTTCCGGTGAAACCACAGCTGCATTTCACATCATGGCCGAAGCTGTACCGGCCTTCCGACTTTGCGGTCTGAACCCGGTACTTCTCCTTTTCGTCGGACAGGTTGGCGTACAGGGCGCCGTTCTGTCCCGTCGAAAACCTGCAGGTCATCTTCTGCCGGAAGGATTCATACGGCTTCACGAGCCGGTGATATGCCCGGGGCATCTCATCCGGGGTATAGCGCAGCAGATAGTTGATCGTGCCGTCATAGACAGCCTCGGAATTCACATTTTCCAGCGTGCCGTCCTCGTAAAAGCAGTGCCGGTATATCCTGCTGTCCTCTTCCCCGAAAAGAATGCCCGCTCCGTGGCGGGCATCCATCGTAAATCTCCATCTGACGATATAGAAGTTCATCGCTGTTTTTCCTCTTCCATGGTCTGTTGTTCTGATTTTCAGATTTCCGCCTTCGCATTTTCGAGTGCGGCAATCACCCGGTCGCACCAGGCGTCGAACTCCGGATCCGGCTTCTGGCATTCCTCCGGATGGGACAGCACGTAATCCAGCACGATTCTCGCGCCGACATGGAAGGGAATGGTGGTCCGCAGATCCCGGGCGATGTTCTTCACCTTCCGGTTGTCAAACACGACGGAAACCGCCTTGTCTCCGATCAGGGCGCCCTCGAGCCCGAAGCCGTATTTGTCCCCCACCGCCGCGAGGAATTCGCTGGACACGTGCACCGCCTTCAGCTCCACGCCCAGCGCGTCCGCAATCGTCTGATAGATCTGGTTCCAGGTCAGCACCTCATCGCCGGTGATCTGGAACGCTTCGCCGATGGCATGCCGGTTGGCCATGAGCGGAATGTATCCCTTAGCGAAGTCCTCGTTGAAGGTCAGGTGCCACAGGCTGGTGCCGTCCCCCTGAATGATGACCGGTTTTCCCTGCCTCATCCGGTCAACCACCTGCCAGAAGCCGTTCTTTCCGTGAACGCCCAGGGGCAGGTTCCGCTCGTCATAGGTATGGCTGGGGCGGATAATCGTCACCGGGAAGCCTTCCTCCCGATACTTTTCCATCAGGAAGTTTTCGCAGGCGATCTTGTTGCGGGAGTATTCCCAGTACGGATTGGCCAGCGCGGTGCCTTCGGTGATCAGATAGCTCGCCGCCGGCTTCTGATACGCGGAGGCGGAGCTGATGTACATGTACTGCCGCGTCCGGCCCCGGAACAGCCGCCAGTCCCGCTCGACCTGATCCACGGTAAAGCCGATGAACTCGCTGATCACGTCAAAGGTCATGTCCCCAATCGCATCCAGCACCGCCTTCTCGTCATTGATATCCACGATCAGCTGCTTCACGTTTTCCGGCACGGCATGCTTCCGGTTTCCCCGGTTCAGAAGCCATACCTCCCAGTTCGGATCCTTCGCCAGCTGGCGGACGATGGCCATGCTGATCGTTCCGGTGCCGCCGATAAACAGAGCCTTCATCATATTTCAGTATCCTCCGTCTTTTTTTCTTTCATGATAGCCGAAGCGATCGTTTTTTTCAAGCCTTCTTGATGTTTTCGCCCAAATCCGCTAAAATACTTTCCGATTTGAACGCAGGAGGACAAAATCGATGCAGTACAGAAAGGACCGGTCCGGGGAGCCGCTTTCCCTCCTTGGCTTCGGATGCATGCGCTTTACCCGGAAGGGCGGCGGCATTGATCTGGACAAGGCGGAGCAGGAGATTCTCGCCGCCTTCCGCGCGGGCGTCAATTATTTTGATACCGCCTATATCTATCCCGGCAGTGAGGAAGCCATCGGCAAAATCTTTGAGCGCAACGGCATCCGCGATCAGGTGCATATCGCCACCAAGCTGCCCCAGTACATGATCGGCAGCGCCGCCGCGCTGGACCGGTTTTTTGGCGAGGAGCTTTCCCGCCTGCGCACGGATTATGTGGATTACTATCTGATGCACCATCTGACGGACATCGCCCAGTGGGAAAGGCTCAAAAAGCTCGGCATCGAGGACTGGATCCGGCAGAAAAAGCAGTCCGGCCAGATCCGGAATATCGGCTTTTCCTATCACGGGAACACGGATAATTTTCTGAAGATATTGGCGGATTATCCCTGGGATTTCTGCCAGATTCAGTATAACTACCTCGACGAGGTCACCCAGGCCGGCGTACGCGGGCTGAAGGCCGCAGCCGAAAGGGGCATTCCCGTCGTCATCATGGAGCCGCTGCGGGGCGGAAAGCTCGTCAGCCTGTTGCCGGAGGGCGCGAAAGCGGCGTTCCGCGACAGCGGCCGGGACTGGTCGGCGGCGGAGTGGGCCTTCCGCTGGCTCTACAATCAGCCGGAGGTCACCGTGGTGCTCTCCGGCATGAATTCGCTCCCCATGGTGGAGGAAAACTGCCGGATCGCCTCCGAAGCCGCGCCCGGCTGCCTGACGGAAGCGGATTTCGCGGTCATCGGCGAGGTATGCCGGCGGATCCGGGAAAACGAGCGGGTCGGCTGCACCGGCTGCCGCTACTGCATGCCCTGTCCGAAGGGCGTGGACATTCCCGGCACCTTCCGCTGCTATAACCTGATGGGCACCGAATCCCGCCTGGCCGGCTGGAAGGAATACGGCCAGACCGTGGTGCTCACGAAGACGCCCGCCTTCGCCAGCCAGTGCGTCGGCTGCGGCAAATGCGAGCAGCACTGCCCCCAGGGCCTCCCCATCCGCGAAAAGCTGAAGGAGGCGGACCGGGCGCTGCGCCCGCTGCCCGTGAAGGCGGTCCTGGCCGTGGCGCGGAAGTTCATGCTCCGCAAATCCTCCTGAGATTCAATCTCATAAAAATCAGCCCTCTGCAGTATCTGCTGCAGAGGGCTGATTCTGTTCTTTACAGGCTTTCCGCCACCTTTTTCATCTTCTCCACCGTTTCCCGGAAAACCTCCATCGCCTTGCGGACCGGTTCCGGCGAGGACATGTCGATCCCGGCCAGCTTCAGCGCATCGATCGGCGGAACGCTGCAGCCGGCGCTGAGGAACTTCCGGTAATCCGCCACCGCGCTCTCCCCTTCCTCGAGGATCTTCTCGCTCAGGGATACAGCGGCGCACAGGCCTGTCGCATACACATAGACATAGAACGCGGAATAGAAATGCGGAATCCGCATCCATTCGGAGGCGATCTCCGGATCCATGAAGCAGGTTTCGCCGTAATAGGTTTCGTTCAGGCTGAAATAGGCTTTGGACAGGCTTTCCTTCGTCAGCGGCTCGCCCTTCTGGGCCATGTCGTGGCTGATCTTTTCAAACTCGGCGAACATGGTCTGGCGGAATACCGTCGTGCGGAACTGCTCGAGGAAGTAGTTGAGCAGATACGCCTGCGCGGCCGGCTCCGTCATCTTCTTTGTCAGATAGCGCATCATGACCGCCTCGTTGCAGGTGGAAGCCACCTCCGCCACGAACAGGCTGTAATCGCTCTTGGGCGCGGGCTGGTTCGTATTGCTGTAGAAGGAATGCATGCTGTGGCCCAGCTCGTGGGCAATCGTAAACGCGCTGTCCAGATTGTCATTGTGGTTCAGCAGCACATACGGATGCACCTTGCGCAGGCCGCCCGAGGAGAACGCGCCGCTGGATTTTCCGACGCTCGGATACACGTCGATCCAGCCGCCGCTCCGCGCCTCGCGCAGCTTGTCCAGATAGTCCTCGCCCATCGGCCGGAGCCCCTCGAGCACGAGGTCGAAGGCCTCCTCATATCCCAGCTTCATCTCGAAGTCCCGGATCATCGGGACATACAGGTCATACAGATGCAGTTCATCCAGCCCCAGCAGCTTTTTCCGCAGCCGCAGATACTCCTGCAGCACAGGGATATACTCGTGGATCACCTGAATCAGGTTGTCATACACCGCCTCCGGAATCTCCAGGGGCTTCATCGCCGCCTGGCGCGCGCTCTCATAGTGATGGGCATCCGCCATGAACTGGTCCTTCTTGACGCTGGCGGCATAGGTGGAAGCGATCGTATTCCCGAAGGATTCGTAGGTGGTCATCAGGTTGTGGAACGCCTGACGGCGCACATCCCGATCCGTCGCATGGATGAATGTGGAATAATTGCCCTCGGTCAGCTCCTGCTCGGTGCCGTCCGGCATTTGAATCGGCGGCAGCTTCATGTCCGCCTCCGTCAGGGAAGTGAAAATACTGTCCGGCGCCTGGGCCACCTCGCCCATCATGGCGATCAGCCTCTCCTGTTCCTTGGGCAGGGTATGCGGCTTGAGCATCACCATCCGGCGGAGCATCGCATCGTAGTCGCGCATATCCGGATCCGCGATCAGCGCTTCCAGCTCCTCGGCCGGCATCTCCAGCAGTTCCGGCTCCAGGAAGGATACCGCCGTGGCTGCCATCACATACAGGCGCATCGCCTGATCCTTCAGCCCCTGGGCCACGGGATCCGCGTTGTCCGTCTCCTTGCGCAGGAATGCGTATTCGTAGATCGGCATGATCTCTTCCATCAGGTCAAAAACGGCCTGGATCGCCTTCTTCGGATCCTCCGCCACGTGGCCGTCCAGCGCCGCCGCTCCCCCGATTTTGCCCATCACCCGGTCGTAATCCGCCTGCCATGCCGCGTCATCCGGATAGATATGGGTCAGATTCCACTTGTACTTCGCGTCAATTTCCGACCTCTTCCGCAGTGTCTCTCCCATTTCTTCGTCTCCTCCTCCAAAGTCAGTTGTCTGATCTGCAAAGCTCCGCCGCGACCTGCGCGCCGAGCCTGGCGTTGTTGTATACCAGCTGGATGTTCGCCTGCAGGGATGCCCCGCCGGTCAGCTTCTGTATTTTGTCCAGCAGATAGGGCGTCGTCTGCTTCCCGTGAATGCCGAGCTTTTCACATTCCGCGATGGCGGCGTCAATGTTCTGATTGATATAATCCGGATCCATGGCATACTGCTCCGGAATCGGATTGGTCACCAGCATGCCGCCTTCCAGTCCGCATTCCAGCTTGACCCGGAAAGCGTCCGCCACCTCTTTGGGTGTATCCAGCCGATAATCCACCCGGAAGCCGGAGGAGCGGGTATAGAAGGCCGGCAGCTCCTCCGTCCCGTATCCGATCACCGGGACGCCCTTCGTCTCCAGATATTCCAGCGTCAGCCCCAGATCCAGAATGCTCTTGGCGCCGGCGCAGATGACCATGACCGGCGTTTGGGCCAGTTCCTCCAGGTCCGCGGAAATATCCATCGTCGTTTCCGCGCCACGGTGGACGCCGCCGATGCCGCCGGTGGCAAACACCCGGATCCCGGCCAGCGCCGCGCCGATCATCGTCGTCGTCACGGTGGTGGCTCCGTCCTCTCCCCGGGCCAGCAGCACCGGCAGGTCCCGCCGGCTGGCCTTGGTCACCGCCAGCCCCTTCTTGCCCAGATACTCAATCTGCTCCGGCGTACAGCCAACCGTGATCTTTCCCCCGATGATGGCAATGGTTGCCGGAACGGCGCCGTTTTCCCGGATGATCCTCTCCACGTTCATCGCCGTCTCGACATTCTGGGGATAGGGCATGCCGTGGGAAATAATGGTCGATTCCAGCGCCACCACCGGCCTGCCATTGTCCAGTGCCTCCTGCACTTCCGGGGATACGGAAAGATATTTCATTCCTGATTTCACTTTCAAAACCTCCTCAGTCCCTGTTTCGTTATCTGTCCAGCAATATCGTCTTCGTCAGCGTCGGACTTACGGCATGCTCATCCGCAGCGCACCAGGCGGCTGCCGTCAGCGCCCTGCGCGCGGACTCCGTGAGATCCGCCCCGTCCAGCCAGGCGTCCGCCGCCGCTGCCAGGAAGGCATCTCCGCAGCCCGTCGTGTTCCGGATGATTCCCGGATGACAGGGCAGCATCGCCCGCTCATGGCCATCATCCGCCCATACGCCTCTTTCGCCGAGCGAAATATACACCCGCTTCACGCCCATCCCGTGCAGCGCGTCCGCGGCCCGGGGCAGATCCCCATCCTCCCGGATCGGTATCCCCGACAGCGCCTCCGCCTCCGGCACGTTCGGCTTGATCATCTCCAGCCTGCCCAGCATCCCTTTCAGCCGACCGACCTTGGCCACCGAAACGGGATCCGCCGCCAGCGGTGCCCGAATCTTCCGGGCGCACCAGCAGACCGTTTCCTCCGGGATATTTGCATCCACGATCACGAGCGCCGCCCCGTCCAGCACGGGCAGGATCCCCTCCAGCCTCTCCGGCGTCAGCCGCTCATAGATCTCCATGTCCGCCACGGCCGTATGCAGGTCTCCGTTCGTCTCGTTGACGCACAGATACACGCTGGTCCGCCCGGCCGGTTCCGTCATGCTCAGCTCCATCCCGATTCCGATCGTCCGGCACTGCTCACGGATCAGCTGACCATAATGATCGTCCCCCGTCAGGGTTACCAGCGATACCCTGCGGCCGAGGCGGCACAGGTTCTCCGCAATGTTTCGCCCGACGCCGCCCATGCTGACCGCCACGCGCCCGGGATTGGAATCCCCTCTGTGCAGCGCGGCATTCGGCGTACCTGAAAGATCCACATTCACCGCGCCGATCACGATCACCGGAGCTTCCGGTTGCATCTGTCTTCTCCTTCCCGTTCCTTTTCCTGATGTTTGCTTCTTATAGTATCATCTCGCCCGGCCGATTTCAAGCATTCCGCCCCGATTCAGCCGCTCCCAAGGAAAAAGGCTCTTCCGCAACGGGAAGAGCCCTGTATGCCGGAATCACCGGCCGCCATTACTCACGGACGAACGATACCGTCGGATCAAACGCGGTCGGATCCACATCCTCCGGGTTGTTTTCATCCAGCTCTTCCGGCATATATACCGTCGTCAGGCTGATGCAGTACCGGAACGCCTCCGGCCCGATATACTCAACGTTCTCGGGAATGGTGATCTCCTGAAGCCCGGTACAGGCGCCGAAGGCCTGCTTTTCAATCGCGGTGATCCTGGGCGTCAGCGTGATCTGCCTGAGCGCACCGCACCCGGAAAACACGCCTTCATTGATCGTGTTCAGCACCATCGGGAGGCGGAAGGATGAAAGCGAGGTGCATCCGAGGAATGCCTGTGCGCCGATATAGAAGCAGGTCATCGGCAGATCGATGGACACCAGCTGTTCGCAGTGATAGAAGGCCGCGGAGCCCACATAGTTGACCGAATCCGGAATCTCGATTTCCTGAAGGGCGAAGCAGTTCAGAAAAGCGCCGCCGCCGATATACGTGACTCCGTCCGGCAGGATGATGCTGATCAGGTTCTTGCATTCTGCAAACGTGTTTTTGCCGATGGTGGTAATCCCTTCCGGCAGCTCCACGCTGGTCAGGCTCGAGCAGTTGTAGAAGGCCCGGTCGCCGATGGAGGTCGCCCCGTGCGGCAGCTGGATGTCCTTCAGGCTGGTGCAGTTTTCAAAAGCGCTGTCTCCGATCTCCGTAATCGTATCCGGGAACACCAGGGTCTGGAGCCGCTGGCAGCCCATGAAGGCTTCCTTGCCCAGATAGCTGATGCTGTCCGGAAGATTGATGTTTTTCAGGCTCTTGCACAGGAAAAAAGCCCGCTGCCCGATGGACGTGATGCTTTCCGGCAGCGTCAGGCCGGTGATATTGTCACAGGTGTAGAAGGCGGATGCGCCGATAATCCGGATTCCGTCCGGGATCCTGTATTCTCCCCTCTCCTGCGTCATGGGATAGGAAACCAGCCGTGCATCCGGCCGGCTGAACAGAATGCCATCCTGCAGATAGAAAACTTCATTTCCCTCCGCGATATCAATCTCCACCAGTGCTTCACAGCCGGCAAAGGGATTTTTCCCCACGGTCTTCAGCGATTTCGGAAGATCGACAAAGGTCAGCATGTCACAGTACAGGAACGCATAGTCCCCGATCTCCGTCACACCTTCCGGAATCTCAACGGACATCATGTTCCGGCGGGATTTGAACGAGGACGGACCGATCGCGCTCACGGGGATCCCGTCCAGCTGAGCCGGAACAGTCACCAGGTCCCTGTCTCCGGAATAGCGGGTAATGATCGCTGTCCCATTGTCCAGCAGAGAATACTCATAATCCCCGGAAACCCGGACACCCATTCCTTCCGCAGAAGCGGCGGCCAACACGAAAGACGACAGCAAAACGATCAGAACCAGCAGAAAAACCGGAAATCTTCTCATTCAACGTCACCCCGTCCAATTGTTACTTATTATCATATCTTTTTTTCCAATATTCGTCAAACCCTTTTTCAATTGTCCCGATAAAAACGCTTGCAATTCATTTTTCATTATGCTATAATCCTCTTCGTTGACCGCTTGGGATTATAGCTCAGTTGGTTAGAGCACCACGTTGACATCGTGGGGGTCATAG
>CAMOYA010000052.1 GCA_946629635.1 uncultured Clostridia bacterium | reverse complement strand
GAGGAGAATCCCGCGGCGGAACCGCTGCCGGTGGAGCCGCAGTCGGCGGGACAGCAGCCGGCGGAGGGAACGCCGGAAGATCCCGGAGCGGCCCCGGAGATCCCCGGGGAAACGCCGCCGCCGGAGGCTTCGTCGGAAGAACCGGTGCCGGGTGAGCCGGCCGTGCCCACTGAGGTGCCGACGGACGCGGCCTCCGGGATTCAGGCGGAGCTGCTCGTGGCGGATCGGACCGTGATGCTGGAGAACGAAATCGCCTTTGAAGGCGACCTGAAGCCGGAACAGACCTACGGTATTTACCGGGTCGGGCTCGGCGTGCGCAGCGCGGGAAATGTGGAAATCATTCTGACGGTGCAGGATCAGCCCGTGGAGGCGATCATCGCGCAGGCGGACGGAACCCGGCAGGTCTTTCTGAAAGAGGAAGCGCAGGAAAACCCGGCCGTCCATGTATACCATCTGACGGGATACGCCATGGGCAGCGGCCCCGCGCTGATCCGCCTGATCGGCCCGGTGGGCGTCCATTTCACGATGGTGATCCGGCTGGAGGCTGCGGAGGGCGGCGGAGAAGGACAGGAACCGGGCGGCGATGAACCGGTTGATCCGGAACCGGTGGAGCCGGTACCGATTTACTATGGCGGCGGTGGCGGCGGAAGCTGGCAGCCGCATGCGAAGAACAAGAAACCCCAGGGGCCGGACTACGACACGGTGTCCCTGAACGGAATCGGCGCCCAGGCGGAGGATACGGCGGTTATGAACCGCCTGACCCTGGGAGAAACGGAAATGGACCTGACCCTGGAGCAGACGGATGAAAACGCAGGCGGTTTCACCGTGACGGCAATCCGATGGGGTGAGCCCCCGGAAACGGAGCCGGAGGCGGAAGAAACAAAGGCATCGCAGGAAACGGTTCCGCCTCAGCCGGATACGCTGGTGCTGACGGCGAAGGAAAACGCAGCGGGAGCAAAGAACGTCTGGAGCCTCAATGGCGCCGTGCTGCGCCAGCTGCATAAGAGCGGTATCGATCATCTGGTGCTCCGGCAGGGCGACGTGATCTGCGCCATGGAAACGGAAGGCTTCCTGGGCGGATGGGAATATGATGATATGAAGAGCCGGGGAACCGCCAGCCGGCGGTTTGAATACCGGATTGAAACGGATGGGGAAGAGCCTGCCGTATGGCAGCTGAATGTGGAAGGGGAAAGCTTTTCCCTGACGCGGGATGCCGGAGAGGGCATCCACCTGACAGCCGTATATGACGCTCCGGCGGAGGCGCTGGAGCGCCCCTGGACGGAAATGTCCAATGCAAAACCATAAGCTCAGACGAAGGAGGACGAGGAAGATGAGGAAAGCACTGGCACTGATTCTTGCGCTGGCACTGGGAATGAGCGTTTGCGCCATGGCGATGGCGGACGCGGAGTTTTCCTATGAGGGAACCGTGGTCGCAGGGGAAACGGTTCCGGTCACCGTTCCGTATGGCGGCAAGCTGACCGGCGTCACGGTTCGGGCCGGCGGCCTGGTCCGGGCCGGCGATGTGCTGGGAGAGATTCGCGCGACGCCGACCTTCGCCCCGGTGGAGGGCACGATCACCGGCCTGTATGCCGTGGAGGGAGATTCCACGGAGTCCATCTCAGAGCGGTACGGCGCGGTGCTGTACATCGAGCCGACGCACCGGTATACGATTGCGGCCACCAGCGACAAGGCCTTTAACAGCAGCGAAAACTACTTCATCCATCTGGGGGAGAAGGTTTATATGAGCTGCGTTTCTGACGGTTCCCACACGGGAACGGGCATCGTTTCCGCACTGACGGATTCCGGATACAACATTGAGGTGACCGGTGGGGACTTCTACCTGAACGAGAAGGTGGAAATCTATCGCAACAGTGAGAAGAACAAGGAAAGCCGCATCGGCCGGGGCACCGTGGGCCGGGCAAAGCCGGTGGCGGTCAAGGGAAGCGGCAGCATCGTGAAGCTCCACGTGGCGAACGGCGATTTCGTGGAGCGCGGCGAAGCGCTGTTTGAAACGGCGGATGGCGTGCTGGACGGGCTGTACGCGCCGGACAACAAGGTGATCTGCCCGGCGGACGGCGTGCTTTCGAGCGTGGACAAGAACAACGGGGACACGGTGGCCAAGGGAGACACGATGGCGAAGCTGATTCCGACAGCCAGCTTCCAGGTGCAGTTTGAAATTCCCGAGTCGGACCTGTTCAGCATTCATGAGGGCCAGAAGGCGAGCATGGAGCTGTACTGGGACAACGCGGAGGGCGGGAACCATTACACCGGGGTCATCACGGCGATTTCCCACATCAGCGAGGAGACGAAGACCGCGACGGACAAAAAGGTTTACAAGGCCTGGGCAACTTTTGAGCCGGATGAGCGGGTGCGGCTGGGCATGACGATGATCCTGTATCCCGGAGCCGCAGAGGAAGAAACCGAGGAGGAGAAAGCGGAATGAAGAAGATCACAATATGGATTCTGATTGCGGCGCTGGCGCTGCTGGGCTGCGCTCCGGCGATGGCCGCGGGCAATGACCGGACGATTCTGCATGTCAAGAACACGGACGGTTACAGCGGACTCTTTGTGGACAATGTTTTCCCGGTGGACGGCGGTATCTATGTTTCCGTCACCGGCGCCACCCGCGGCATCCGCTATTACGCGGACGGGGCGGAGGAGCCCGTGGAGTACCTGCTCCCGGAGGAGAATGTCGAGGATCTGATGCCGGGAGAGGACGGGACAACGTCGTATACGGAAACCGTCGCATGGTTCGGCTGGAAGGACGGGCTGTACGTCATTCAGAATCAGATCACGAGCGGACCGGAGTCCAACGAGATCGACGGCGGATACGTCCGGAAGGCCGTGATGCAGGACGGCAAGGTGCAGCTGGAGGAATGCGATGTTCCGCAGCTGGACTGGACGAACATGATCGAGGACTACGGCGGATGGAAAGGCAGCCGGTATTTGAACCGTTCCATCGTGTCCGGGGACCGGCTGATTGCCCAGGTCTGGGACAACAACGGGGGAGCCGTGCTGGAAATCTTTGATCTGACGACGGGATTTGCGCAGGAAATCTATACGGAAGGCACGGATGACATGTGCGCGGGTCCGGACGGAAAGATCCTTACGCTTCAGTATGACTGGAACGAGGAGACGCCCATCGCGCGGATCCGGATGATGAATCCGGAGGATCAGAGCGAGGAGGAAATTGCAACGGTTCAGGTCGAGAACGCAACGGCGCAGGGCCTGGCCTATGACGCGGAAAACCACCGGATCTTCTATGCGCTGAACGGGGAAATCTGGGCGATTCCGGAGGACGGCTCGGCGGAAGCACAGTCCGTGACGGACTGCCCGATCAGCGGTGGCTTCCGGGCCATTGTGCTCGGCGGACAGCGGATTCTGCTCTGGGGCCAGACGGATATCCTGATCCGGGATACGGATCCGAACCGGGACCGGAGCGAGTTCACGCTGAATATCCAGGATTATATCTGGGGACAGTCGCTGAATGAAACGACGTTTGACTACACCAACGCGAACGGCAACGCGTCCGTGGTGATCCGCAACGGCGGAAACATGGAAAGCATTCTTCAGGATATGATGAACCGGGACGCGACGAACGATATTTACACGCTGAATTATGAATCCAGCCAGTTTGATGCGCTGCGCAGCCGCGGTTTCCTGGCGGATCTGAGCGGCAATGCGGATGTGCAGGCGGCCTTCGGCAAGATGTATCCCTTCATGCAGAAGGCACTGGAACAGGACGGAATAATCATCGCCGTTCCGCTGGATGTGCGCGGGAATGCCATGGGCATCCGCATGGATAGCTGGAAGAAGCTGGGCGGAACCGAGGAGGAGCTGCCGAAAACCTGGGATCAGTTCTTCGACTGGCTGAATCAGCTGCCCGAAAAGCTGCAGGGCACGGGAATCCCGGTCGTGGAGGAGTGGACGACGCGGTACAGCTTCCGGAGCACGATCATGAACACCATCCTGAACCAGTATCAGGCCTACATCAATCAGGCCGGAAATGACTACGCCTTCAATACGCCGATCCTGCGGGACCTGCTGGAAAAGCTGGATCAGGTGGATTATGACGCTCTGGGCATCCGCGAGGATGAGAACGGGGAAGAAGGCGGCATGATGGACTACGGCTCCTCCGGCGAGGAGTACCGTGAGCCGCTGCTGGATTTCTATACCTCCTACACGATCTCCACCTGGCGCGGCGCGGCCAACCCGCTGGCCCTTCGGTTTGACGAGAGCACAGAGGCGGTCATGCCGGTGAATCTCACCGTCGCTTTTGTCAATCCCTATTCGCAGCATGCGGAGGAGGCGGCCCGCTTCCTGGCCATGTGCATGCAGAATCTGCGGTCAGAGACCCGTTATTCCATCTTTGCGGATCTGACGGAGCCGATACGGGATCCCTATTATGAGGAAAACCAGAAGCGGCTGGCGGAATGGCTGGAGGAAGCCCGGAAGCATCTCGAGGAAGCCTCTGAGGAAGAAAAGTCCATGTGGGAAGAAAGCGTGAAGATGTACCAGGATATGATGGCGGACAACGAGAAGAATTCCTGGATGATCAGCCCGGAAGCGATCACGTCCTTCCAGCAGCGGGCGAACCTGCTGCAGCCGCTGAGCTATGATTTCACCAGCAGTCTGGTATCCTCCGACGGCGGAAGCAATTTCTACGAGCTGTGGGAAGGCTACATCAACCGGCAGGTTTCCGCGCAGGAGCTGCTCAGCGCGATTGACAAAAAGGTGCAGATGATGCGTCTGGAAGGGAACTGATACCTTTTGTATAAAAAAATGAGGCTGGCCTGGCCGTTTATCCTGCCGGGCCTGGCGGGGCTGACGCTGTTCTATTTCATCCCCTTTGTGGGAGGCATCTGGTACAGCGTGACGGACGGGAGCTTTGAAAACCGTTTTGTCGGCTTCGAAAACTATGCGACGGTGTGGCAGAATCAGATGTTCCAGCTGGGGCTCAGGAACACGATGGAGCTGTCCCTGATCTGCGCACCGCTGCTGTTTCTGCTGTCCTTTGTGCTGGCGTCGCTGCTGCATCGGATCCGCCCGGCGGGAACCTTTTTCCGCTCCAGCGTGCTGATGCCGTATCTGATGCCGTCCTCGGCGGTGCTGATCATCTGGCTCCTCTGGTTCGATTACGGCGGACCGGTGAACCATCTGCTGTCTCTGCTGGGAGTTCAGCGGATCAACTGGCTGCTGGGATCGGAGCTGCGGGTTCCGGTGGTGCTGCTCTTCCTGTGGAAAAACCTGGGTTTCTGCGTGATCGTGTTCCTTTCCGCGCTGCAGTCCATTCCGGAATCCCTGTATGAGTACGCAACCCTCGAAGGGGCATCCTTCCGGCGGCAGACGTTCTCCATAACGCTGCCGCTGGTGGTTCCCTCCGCGTTTCTGGTGGCGATTCTGTCCTTTGTCTCCGCCTTCCGGATTTTCAAGGAAGTGTACTTTATCGGCGGACCGTATCCGGAGGAACCGCTGTATACCCTGCAGAACTATATGAACAACATGTACGGAAAGCTGAACTACCAGAACGTGACGACGGCCGCGTACATCTTTGCCGCCATCGTGTTCGTGCTGTTCGGAATTCTGTTCTTCAGCCAGCGGCACGCATTGCGCCGGCTGAATGGGGAGGAGTGAGAAAAGATGCAGAACAGACACGGCATTCGGCTCTTCCTGATCCGCGCGCTGCTGGCGCTGATGGCGATCATCATGCTCCTGCCGATGGTGCAGACGTTCCTGTATTCCTTCTCCTCCATCCCGGAGATGAAGGCCTATATGAAAACCCGGGGAAACCGGGACGAGGCGGAATGGATGGACGCGCATCTGTCTCCGCACATGTTTTCCCTGGGCCAGTATGAACAGATCCTGATCAAGGACAACACGGTGCTGCAGTACTTCATCAATTCCGTGATCTACGCTGCGGCAATTCTGGCGGGACAGGCGCTGGTGCTGCCGGCCATGGCCTTCGGGCTGAGCAAATTCCGCTTCCGGGGCAGGGAGACGCTCTTTTTTCTGATCCTGATGCTGATGCTGCTGCCTTTCCAGGTGACCATGGTCCCCAATGTGCTGACGCTGCGGTTCGTCGGACTGCTGAACACGGTCTGGGCGGTCATCCTGCCGATGGTGTTCGCGCCGTTTTACATCTTCCTGCTGCGGCAGTACATGATCGCCCTGCCGGACGAGCTGCTGGAGGCCTCCTCCATTGACGGAGCCGGCCCGTTCCGCAGCTTCCTGTGGATCGTGCTGCCGGTATGCCGGCCGGTGCTCGGCGCTGCGGCGGCGCTCTCCTTCGCGGAGGCGTGGAACCTGGTGGAACAGCCCCTGACATATCTGTCCCAGAAGCCGGATCTGATGCCGCTGTCCACGGTGTTCAATCAGCTGGCGGGGGAAAACACCGGCTTCGAGTTTGCCGGAGCGGGGCTGTACATCCTGCCCGCACTGTTGGTTTATCTGTTCTTTCAGCAGGACATTCTCTCCGGAATCCAGCTGACGGAAATGAAATAGAAGGACGGAATAAGAAAGAATGAAACTCAAGAAAATCGCCCTGCGGGGTATGATCGCGCTGGCGGTGGTGATCGCGCTGTGCATCCTTTTCTCCGGAACCATCCGGACGCTGACCACGCCGAAGGTGCGCTATGCTTCCGTGCGGAACGGCAAGTTTGAAACGGTGACGGAGCTGACGGGCAAGGTTTTCTTCCCGAAGGAAGAAAATATAACCGTGGAAATCCCGGAAGGGCAGACGCTGACGGTGCTCAGCGTGCTGGCGACTCCCGGTCAGCAGGTGCGCCGGGGGGACAAGCTGCTGACGATGGAGGTGACCGGCGCGGAGAAGACGCTGGCCAGCCTGCAGCAGGAATACGATGCCGCCCAGAGCACGCTGGACGCCTGGGAAAGAAAGAACGGCGGCATCCGTCTGAGCCGGAACGAAACGCTGTGGAAGGAAGCCTATGAGGCGTCCCGCGCCGCGGACCGGACGGAGCGGGAAGCGCGTCTGGAGCTGATGACGCAGCTGGAGGCCATGGAGATCTCTAAGCTGCCGGAGACGCTTCCGGAAGGGGCGGATGCGGAGACCACCGCCGCCTGGGACAAGTGGCAGGAAGCGGAAAAGCAGCGCACCGCCGCCCGGAACCATCTTTCGTCGCTGGACCGCTATGCGATCGCGGACGATGTATGGAATCTGCTTCAGCAGAAGCAGGAGGCGGAGAAGAAGCGGGAGGACGCGGAAAACCAGATGATTGCCATCGGACTGCTTTCCCGGCGGACCGCGGTGGTCACCGCGCCTCACAACGGATATATCGTATCCGTCACGGCCACCAAGGGCGGAACGGTCAGCGCGGGAGACGTTCTGCTGCGCATCACGCCGGAGGATCAGAATCCCGTGATCCGGGCGGATATCTCCGCCATCAAGCAGAACATTTCCAAAGGCACGGCCATTCAGATCAACTCCGATTCCTGGGGCAGAGTGGATACCCGGGTGATCAACACGGGGCTGTCGGATACGGGTCATCCCTTCGCGGACGCGGAAATCACGGAGGACGTGATCTGGGCCCTGGGCCAGGTGAGCGCGATCATGAAGGAAGAGAACATCAAGATGTCGCTGACGACCCGGGCGCAGGAATCCACCTGTCTGGTGCCTGCCGCGGCCATCCGGGGCAGCGGCAGCGGCCGGTATGTCTATGTGGCGGAGCAGGAAAGCTCCATCTTTGGCGGCAAGAGCATCAAGGTGCGGAAATACGACGTGACCGTGCTGGCGGAATCTTCCTCCCTCGTCTCCGTTGCCGAGGATCTGACCTACAATAAGGTCGTCTACATGGAGGACCGCGCCCTTGAAGAAGGCATGTCCGTGATGATGTACGAGGAGTAATGGGAAAGATGAAGAAAAGCATTCACTTTTCCTTCCTGGCGCTGATCGGCATCCTGCTGGTCGCAGCCGGGCTGATCGGCCTGTATTCCGCTCCGAAGCTCAGTCAGTATGCCTTTCTGCCGGCGGCGGAAAAGACGGAAGAAACGCTGGAAAGGCTGGACGCCCTGCAGGAGAACCTCCGGGAGTCCTTTCCGCTGATTACGATTCACGGCCAGAAAAGCGGCGTGACCCTGACGGCGGGCACCGTTTCCCGGAATGAGGTGTGCCTGTATCTGACCGGGCCGGGATGGCATGAGGTGTATCCCAGGCGGTATCTGAGCGGCAGGCCGATTTCCCGGCTGGATGTGGAAAACGGCAGCCGGGTGATCGTGCTGGATCAGGAAACGGCCTTCAGGCTTTTCAGCACGGATGACGCGGCGGGGAAAAAGGTGACCGTGGACGGCACGGAGCTGGAAGTGATCGGCGTCTGCGTCCACAGCCGGAGAATCGGCGAAACGGGAGAAAACGCGGCCTGGGTGCCGCTGGGAGTGATCGGCAGCCCGGAGCTGATGACGGTGACCGTCCCTTCCGCGGGCGGCAGCAGCCTGATGACCGTCTTCCAGACGGCGGCGAGGGAAGCCTTTGGAGCCGGAACGCTGATCAGCCTGCGGAAGGAGACCATGCGGCAGACGATCCTGCTGCGGACGGTCCTGCTGATCCTGGCCGTCTGGTTGCTGCTTGGTTGGATGAAGATTCATAACCGCCTGTGGCGCGGCACGGTCGGAAAGATCCGGACGGAGCGGGAAAAGCGGTATCCGGGAAGCCTGATCCCCTACGCGGCGGTGCGCCTGCTGCCGGTCATGGCGATGACCGTGGCCACCGTGGCCGTCGGCTACCTGCTGGCGGTCGTGGCGGTCAGCCCTGCGTATACCTTTCCGGAATGGATTCCGGAGTCCCTGGGCGATCTCTCCAAGTGGGTTTCCCGCTTCTGGAACCTGACGGGCGAGTCCGCCCGGGCGGTCACACTGAAGACACCGGAGCTGGCGGAAATCCGCTTTTTCGGCGGAATGGTCCGCTGGGGTACCGTGCTGGCACTGCTGGGAATCCTTCTGACAGCCGCGCGGGGAAGAAAAACGGACCGGTAAGCCACCATTGTTTTTTTGATGGGCTGAAACGGGTCCTTTGGTTGACACACCGGCGTCTTCATGTTAAGATCTTCGAAACCTGAACGGGGAGGAAAGACGATGAATCAGTATCGCGTAGGGATCATCGGCGCCACCGGCATGGTCGGTCAGCGCTTTATTTCACTTCTGAAGGATCATCCGTGGTTTAAGGTGACCTGCCTGGCGGCTTCTGCCCGCAGTGCCGGGAAGACCTACCGGGAAGCCGTTGGCGACCGCTGGGCATTTGACTGGCCGATTCCGGAGGAAGCGGCGGGGATGATTGTGGTGGATGCGTCGGATGTGGACGCGGTGGCGGAAAAGGTGGATTTTGTCTTCTGCGCCGTGGATATGAAAAAGGACGAGATCCGCGCGCTGGAGGAAAACTATGCACGGCATGAGATCCCGGTGGTGAGCAACAACAGCGCCTGCCGCGGGCTGGAAGACGTGCCCATGGTCGTTCCGGAGATCAACGCGGATCATATCCAGGTGATCGAGACCCAGCGGAAGCGCCTGGGCAGCCGGTACGGCTTCATTGCGGTGAAGCCCAACTGCTCCATCCAGAGCTATGTGCCCGCGCTGACGCCGCTGCTCTCCTTCGGGCCGGAGGCCGTAAGCGTATGCACCTATCAGGCCATCAGCGGCGCCGGGAAGACCTTCAAAACCTGGCCGGAGATGGTGGACAACGTGATTCCCTATATCGGCGGGGAAGACGAAAAGAGCGAAAACGAGCCCCTGAAGCTGTGGGGTCATCTGGAGGATCACGGAAACGGGCCGGTGATTGTCAACGCGCAGCTGCCGGTGATCAGTGCCCAGTGCCTGCGGGTCGCGGCCAGCGACGGGCATATGGCGGCTGTCTCCGTCCGCTTCCGGCAGAAGGTGACGAAGGAAGAAATTCTGGACAGATGGGCTCATTATGAAACGGAAGCGCAGCGGCTGGAGCTGCCCAGCGCGCCGAAGCCCTTCCTGCAGTACTTTGAGGATCCCTCCCGTCCGCAGACGCGGCTGGACCGGGATTTCCAGAACGGCTTTGGCGTCAGCATCGGCCGCCTGCGGGAGGACAAAATATTTGACTGGCGATTCGTGTGCCTGAGCCATAACACGATCCGCGGCGCGGCGGGCGGCGGAATCCTGACGGCGGAGCTTTTGTGCCGGAAAGGATATATTCAGGCAAAATGACGGAGCGGAAAAAGGCGATCCTGGAGGGACTGGAGCGGCTGTATCCCGAGGCGAAGGCCGAGCTGCATTTTTCCAATCCCTATGAGATGATGGTTGCGACCATTCTTTCCGCCCAGTGCACGGATAAACAGGTCAACAAGGTGACTCCGGCGGTCTTCAGCCGGTATCCGGACGCGGTATCCATGGCGGACGCCCGGGAGGAGGACCTCTATCCCATGGTCAAGAGCTGCGGCTTCCGGACCAAGGCGGGGAACATCATCGCCGCCTGCCGGATGATCCGGGATGAGTTCGGCGGCGAGGTGCCCCATACCCGGGAGGAGCTGACAAGGCTGCCGGGCGTCGGAAGAAAAACGGCGAACGTCGTGCTCTCCAACGCCTTCGGGATACCGGCTTTCGCGGTGGACACCCATGTCTTCCGCGTCAGCAACCGGCTGGGACTGTGCAAGGCCGACACCGTGGAGGAAACGGAAAAACAGATGACTCGCCTGATCCCCGAAGAAAAATGGGGCCAGGCGCATCACTGGCTGATCTGGCACGGGCGGCGGGTGTGCAGGGCGCAGCATCCGCTGTGCGCGGAATGCGGCCTGAAGGAATGGTGTACATATGATCAAAAAACCGCGGCAAAAGCCGCGGCCGGGAAGGATCATAAGTAAATGGTCCTTCCTTTTTCGTCCTCCGCTCCGGAAAGGCGGTGGAAGAAGGTATTGATGATATCCCGCCATTCCCGGGCGTTATGCAGCTGCATGTCGATCCGCTGGAGAATGATCTCCCGGTCCGGGGACGGGAAGGGCAGGGATTTCAGCATCTCCGCCATCCGCTCCGTTTCTTCATATCCTTCAAAATGATCATCATAGATCCGCTGGACCAGGGTGCGGCCGTCCTTCATCCGGAAGGAATAGGGCAGCCGGTGATAGAACAGCAGGAGCAGATCCGGACAGGTGGCCGGATTTTCGTATTTCCGGCGGATTTCCGGCGGATACTGATCCAGGTATCCGGTGCCGCCGGCCGTGCGGTCGATGCCGATGGCGTTGCGGTCGGCCTTGTGGTAGGTGCCCCACAGGTCATATTCATAGCCCGAGGGATTTGGACCGTAATGATCATGGGGAGTGATCATCCATCCGATTCCCAGCGGCGCCGTGTACTTTTCATAGATCCGGCGGCTGGATAGCAGCAGGGTGACCAGCTTTTCCGTATCCTCCGGGGTGAAACCGTAGGTCAGGCGGGCCCACGCGGTGACAGCGCCTTCGGCTTTGGTATCCGGATCCCAGGCCAGACGCCCGTAGGTATACAGGTTGACGGCGGCCAGCGGGTGACCGGTGTAGTTCTCATCCCGCCCGAGGTTGGATACCGCGGCGATGGACATGATATTGTCCGCCGGCAGCTCTTCGTACAGCTCCCGCCACATGGGAATCATCGTATACAGATCGATCTGGTGACCGGTGTATTCCTGGGCCAGCTGCAGCTCCATGGCCAGGTTGGTGTGCTTCATGCCCAGCAGCAGCGGGGACAGGGGCTCCCGGACCTGGAAATCGAAGGGACCGTGCTTGACCTGGAGAATGACGTTCTCCGCAAACGCGCCGTCCAGGAAGGCGTAATGCTCCCAGGCGGCCTTGGGGCGGTCCGTCTTCAGATCCCGCCAGTCCTGCCGGCAGTTGTAGACGAAGCAGCGCCAGACGATGACGCCGCCATGGGGCCGGACGGCTTCCGCCAGCATATTCGCGCCGTCCGCATGATTCCGGCCATAGGTGAAGGGACCGGGGCGGCCCTCGCTGTCCGCCTTGACAAGGAAACCGGCCAGATCCGGAATGGCCTGCCACACCCGGTCCGCCGTTTCCTTCCACCAGGCGCGGACGGATTCATCCAGCGGATCGGCCGTCGGAATGCCATGGCGCATCGGCTGGGAGAAGTCCACAGAGAACATCAGCCGGATCCCAAAGGGACGGAACAGATCCGCCAGCTGCGCGGCCTGCTCCAGGTAATCCTCCAGCAGGAGCTGGCAGGGAAAATGCACGTTGACGTTATTGATGCACAGCACATTCAGCCCCACAGAGGCCAGCAGCCGCCCGAGCTCCCGCATGCGGGCGGGATCATAGTCCAGCCTGCCGCCTTCAAAGAACAGGCTGCGCCCCGAATACCCCCGTTCCACGCTGCCGTCCGCGTTGTCCCAGCAGTTGATCATCCGCAGCCGGTATTTCGGGGCAGACTCGATCACATCCGGCACCGATTCGCCGGAAAGGCTCTTCAGGATCAGGGCATATGCGCCGTACAGCACCCCCGTCTTCCCGCCGGAAATGTTCCATGAACCGTCCGCGCTGCGCTCGGCCCGGTAGCTTTCCGCCATATCGGGAACGGTGTTCAGCGTCACTACCGTGCCCGGCAGGGCGCAGGAAAGCTCCCAGGCGGCAACAGCCGAAGGGGTGGAAAGGGAATCCGGAAGATCGGGGAGGGCGTGGAGCCATGCTTTCATGATTGAGCACCTCAATTCTTTGATGGATGATTGATGTGATCCGGCCGGGATCACGGACCGGACTGCCGTCCGGAAACGCTGCCAAGGAAAATCATACCATAGTTTGGAAAAAACGTCATCCGGAAATCATCAATTGATCAGGTCAAATTCAATCGAAAAAACAGTTTGCCCTTCCGCGGAATGGAACCATCATAGACACCATCCCCTGTGCTGTGGTAAAATCGACCCGACAGGAAAAAGAAAAGCAGGAGCAGTCCATCATTCCGAAAGCAGGCTCCATCCCATCGGACAGAACTGAAGCGAGCGAGGCGCTGAAACAGCATGAGATTAGGCATTATTTCCGATACACACGATCTTCTCCGCCCTGAAGTGATCGAAGCGCTTCAGGGATGCGACTGCATTCTTCACGCGGGGGATATCTGCAGCCAGGAGGTCCTGGACCGGCTGGAGAAGATTGCCCCGGTCAAGGCGGTACGCGGCAACAATGATCAGGAGTGGGCAGCGCATCTGCCGCATTTTCTGGACTGCGAGCTGGGGGATCTTCATATCGGCATGATCCATAAAAAGAGAGACCTCCCCTTCGATCTGACGGATTACGATCTGGTGATCTATGGCCATTCCCATCAGTATTCAGCCGTGTGGCAAAACGGGAGAGGCAAAAGAACGCTGATGCTTAATCCGGGGAGCTGTGGGCCGCGCCGGTTCCTTCAGCCGATTACCATGGCGATTCTTGAAACGGATCCGGATGGATGGATCGTGCAGCAGATCAATATTCCGCATTCATCAAGGGAAAAGACGCCGAAGATCGA
>CAMOYA010000051.1 GCA_946629635.1 uncultured Clostridia bacterium | reverse complement strand
TTCAATCGGCAGGATGTCCTCATGATAGATCGCCATTTGCGTACCCCCTTATTCTTCTGTGGCCTTCGGCTCATAGTTCTCCTGCACCCATCTCCGCAGGCTGTTGTTCAGGTTGTTTACCCGTCCGTTTGTATATTCCTCCGCCGCTTTTGTGGCCTCATCCACTGCGGACGCAATGAACCCGTCCCCGGCGTCATCCGTCAGCTTGTCGCCCGTCAGGCTGTTGTTCTGCACGTTGAACCCGGACACGGACCGGCCTCCGTACCAGTTCACATTGCTCAGCTTCAGCCCCGTCACGGTCTTCCGGATCGCGTCCCATTCCATCTCCACGACGTCCATGCTCACACTCATGCCGACGCGCTCATCAATTGCGATGACCTTGTCGTACAGAAGCACATTCTCCAGTTCCTTCAGCTCCGGATGCTCCGCCGTGTCCCCGATCATGGCAAAATCAATCGTGATTTCGTGCTGGATCTGGTCCGCCTTGTCCACGCTGAACCGTGCCCGCGCCTTTGCCCGCATCTCATCCTGCAGCGCGGCCTCTGTCCACTCCGTTCCGGTCTCCGTTCCGTCGTCCTTGCCGATCTGGCCGGCCACCTTCAGCCGCTCCATCCGCTTCACCGGATAGTTGTTTTCAATGGAGGATGCGATATAAATCTCCGGCAGATAGTAATCATCCCCGGCCTCGTTCTTTGCCACCGGCACGACCCGCGTAATCAGGTTCTCGCTCTTTTGCGACCAGTTCACGCCCAGGATGTTCTTCCCGTACCGCAGCCGGAAGCCCCTGTCCGTGTCCGTCTTCCGCATCACGAAAAGATCCCAGTTGTCCCGCCGCAGCATCGCCCCGAAGCTCGCCACGATTCCCTTGTCCGGGTCGAGCAGCGCATACATGCCGTTTTTGCCCTTGATCTCGCCCGTGTACGTGCCGTCGCTGCTGTCCGTCAGGTTCGTCGCCACGCTTCCGCGGTAGTCGATCATATAGGCATCTTCGATCATGTACAGCGCCATGGCCGCCGTCCGCTGGTGGATCTTTGCCTCCTTCACCAGCACCCCGGACAGGTCATAGCTCACATGCTCCGCGCTCACCGTCACCGTGCCGGCCTGCGTGTCCACCGTGGACGTGCGGATCCGGAATACCTGATCCGTGATGTGCCGCGGCTGGTTCTCCTCCGGCGACACGTGCCGGATGAAGCTGACCTGGCTGCTTTTGATATAGCCCTCCATGCCGTAAGGCGTTGACATGATCAGCCATCCGCTGCCGGCGTCACGCACATAGTACAGATCCGTTCCGCTTTTGAGATTCGCAATCACCGGGTCGCCGCTGGTCTTCCTGGCGATCTCCACCCACCAGCTGCTGTTCTGCGGCGGAAAAAGCCGGATGTCGCTGTCCGCGTCCCAGTAGGTGCATTTCCAGTTCCGGTTGGCACTGGTCACCTTGCTCCCCGGCGAATAGGTCGCCGATGAGCTCCACGCGCTGTAGTTGATTGTCTCCGGCTCATGCGGGCCTGTCCGCAGCGCCGCCTTCGTGGTCGTGCGGTACAGATCCACGTCCATGCCCGTCCACGTCGTTTCTATCGTTTCCTCCGGAATCGGCGCCCGGATCAGCGCCTCCGGCACCAGATGCTCCCATTTCCGCTCCCGGTCAATCGGATGCACCATTGAAAGGCTGTACTCTCCCCCGGCCACCATCCGGATGCTGCATTCCATCGGATTCAGCACCGCATCGCCCATCCGGGTGATGTTCAGGTTTCCCCGGTCATAAACGCAGATCACAGGTATCTCTCCCTTTTGTCAATCTCGACGCTGGCGCATCCGCCGATATAGATCACGTTCTTCCCCGGATGCAGCACCGGAAAGTCTCCTGTCGCCTGGCTGGTAATCGTTGCGGTTTTCCCGCTGTTCCAGACCTCCATCGTCTCGCTGTCGATCCAGATCACGCTGCCGCTGGTCACATCCGCCACGTCGATCCGCGTGCCGGATGCCTCGCCGTCGATATGCGTGTCGATGTACACCGCCGTTGCGTTCGTGGTTATCTTGTACAGCGGTTTTGCTATCACGTCCCCGCGGTTCGTGATCCAGTCGTTTGTCGTGATCGTCACATTCTCCGTCCGCAGCAGTTCCTTCAGCGGCTGGCAGTAAAACTGCACCTCGCCCTCCCAGGCGTCAATATTCCGGCTGTGCCGGCTCAGCGTGATCGCGCCGATAATCCGCGCCTTCTGCCGCCTGTCCGGCTCTCCGGAGAATGTCACCCATCCGCTTCCGCGCAGCCACCGGTAAATCTCCCTCACCCGCATGCCTCCGCGCACCGCAATGGACAGTGTCTGGATATAGCTGTTATATACCGCCTCGCCCTCCGTCCGCGTCAGGTCTCCGCTCACGCCCGGAATCTCGATGTGCTGCACCCGCTCCTCCGGCCGGATGATCGGCGCGGCGCCCTGGGCGATCACGCCCATGCTCCGGCAGTCCACGCCGTTCCAGATGAAATAACTCTTTCCCATCTTCTCACCTCATCAGGATCCGTATCCCCGCATGATCCGCCGGTTGGCAGCTGCCACCGCCCCCGCGAGGCCCTGCGCGTCCTGCCCGTTGTTCATGATCATCCGGTCGACGTACAGATTGCTGCTGAAATTCCCTGCGGCTGCCCGTGCCGGCACAACCTGCTCACCTTTGTGCAGCAGGGCCAGATAGTTGTCATACGGCACATATGGCAGGCCGTTCGCGTGCTGCATCGCCACGACCGTCCCCTCGCCGCCTCCTCCTCCGACCGACGGACTGACATCCCCTGGATTCGTAACCACCAGCTCCACCGGCACCTGCACCGTGCCGATTTCCGTTGAGATCTCCGCGCTTGCACCGTCAGGAACCATCGGCTTTAGCGTGATTTCCGGCTCGCCGAGCTCTTCAATCATCTTCTGCGCGTCCTCGCTGTGCATCTTCATCCGCGTCAACGGATCAAGATCCATCGCGGATCCTCCGCCGCCCAGCACTTCCTGCGCCTGTCTTGTGATCTGCCTGTGGTTTTCAAAATCCCAGTTCGGATCGCCGATGTGCGCCCAGTCATCGAAGAAACTCCCGGCCCGGTTGACGGTATCCGTCTGCCACTGTTCAAATTCTTTGCGGGCTTCCTCCACCGTCTTTTTGCCGGTCAGAATCTGTCCGCCTGTTGTGTAATTCAGCGCCCAGTCAGCGACAAAAGCGCCGTTTGTCAGCCCGGACGCGGTCATGTTCGGAAGGCTTCCGCCGATTGCGCTCCCCGCGCTTTTCGCTGCCGCAGCGCCTCCGCCGATAATTCCCAGATCCTGCAGTCCGTTAATGATCTTCAGAATGTTAAGCGCCCCGCCGGTCAGCTTCAGCCCGGCCCATCCGGCCACAACGGCCTTCAGCGCGTTCACGAGTGTATCCTTGTTCTGGACAATCCACTTCATCCCGTCCGTCAGGCTGGTAAAGATGCTTGTGAAATTGTTCACAAGTTCCTTCGGATCCACCTTTCCCAGGTCCTCAAACAGACCCCGCACGGTTTCGCCCATGCTCTGCAGCATCTTCTGGCCTTCGTCCGTCTTCAGATACTCATTCAGATTGTGCAGCAGTTGGGAAATCGTATCCGCCGCTTCCGTAAACGCCGGCGCAATGGCTCCGATCACCTCGTTCTTCAGCGTTTCGAATCGCTGCTCAACCTCATGCACTTTGTCAGCCAGTGCACTCAGGTTGCTGATGGTTCCATCGCCGTTCACGTCGGTGCTTTCTTTCAGCTCGTTATATCTATTCTTTCCCAACTCAAACATTGGGATCAGGTCTTGCCAGCTCCGACCCAGCAGCGTCCGCGCGATGGCTTCCTGTTGCTCGCTGTCTCCCATGGCCATCAGCGCGTCCCCGATATCCCAGAAGATATCCTCCCAATTCTTCGCCGTGCCGAGATCCATGCCTTGCATCCAGCGCGGGCTGCCGCCTTCCAACTCAAAGGCTTCCGTCCTGGAGATTCCGAGCTGCTCGAAGGCTTTCTGCACCTCCGCTGAATCGCTTACGAGGTTCTTCTTCAGCGTCTTCCAGCTCTTCAGCAGCTCATTCGGCGATGTTTCTCCCTGCGTCCTCGCCACCGCTGCGACCTTCTGATATTCCTCCACGGACATTTGGAACATGCTGGCCTGGGTCGCTATATCGTCGCCCCATTCGGCGCTCTGCATGATATCGTCCCAGATAGCTTCGCCCAACCTCAACGCGCTCTTCCCGGCGTTCTCCAGTGCATCCGTGATGCTCTTGATCCCGCTGATCACCTGATCCAGGCTCAGCTTCTTCCCGATGCTTCCCACGCTTTCGGACAGCTCATTCGCGCTGGATGCTGCCTGCTGCTGGCTCCCGTCCAGCGCGTTCAGCGCGGCCTGGGCCTCGTTCATCCCGGCCTGCGCGTTCATCATCGTGGCATACATCGACTGATATGCCGCATCAGTCGGCTTTATGCCGCCTTCTTCCATCTTTTTCAGCGCCTTCGCCGCCTGATCCGCGATGCTCTTCTGGGCGTTCAGCTGTGCCGTGAGGGTCTTTGTCTTGCTGGTCAGTGCAGTTTCGGCGTCTCCTGTTGCCTTGAAAGCGGCTTCATTTGCCTTCATCTCCGCTTTCAGACCCTTTAAGATATTTTGCCCTTCAAGGATTCCTGCTCTGAATTGGTTCAGATCAGCATTAATCTTTACGTTTGGACCCCCGGCCATTTTCTCACATCCTCAATCTCGCGTCATATTCCATCCGGTACAGGTAGAGGGAAACCACTTCCCCCGGCCTTGTCCGGTCAATTTCCTTCCTGGACATTCCTGCAATCAGCCCGTAGGAAACCACCCGCAGGTAGGTCATTTCCCTTGCTGTTTTTTTGCGTTCTCTTCCTCCAGACCTTCATCCACCGGCCCGTTCTCTTCCGTGGTGGCTTCGATCTTGTTTCCCTCCGTGATCACCGCGATCACCGCGAAAGCATAGGCCAGCACAAGCCCCGGCTTCATCTTCCGCAGCACCCACTTGTACGTCAGGTCTGCCTCCTTCCCGCTCTCTTCCAATCCCGCATTCCCCAGGATGCTGATCAGCTTCCCCAGCTTCTCCTGCCGTTCCGGATCTGTACCGACGTCGAAATGCACGGCCTTGTCCTGCCCGGTCTCTTCGTCCACTTCCGTCCGCAGACCGAAAACCTGATCGTTCAGCTCATAGGCGGTGCATCCGATTTCTTTCTGAATTTCAACCAGTTCATACGTTGAGTAGTACAGCGGGATAACCCGTCCGCCGATCTTGATCTCCGTCATTTTTCTTCCTCCTGCATTCCGAAAACGGGGGAGGCGGTTTCCCGTCTCCCCCTGTCAAGGCTCTCAGCCCTCCGTCGTGTTCGCCGCCGGCACGTTCGCCGCCTGCGCGTTCTCTTCCGGCACGTTCAGCAGCCCTCTGATCCATGCTTTCGCATCCGCGATGCGGTCAAAGGTCCTGTGGAGCTGGAACCGCTCATGGTCCCCGCTGTCCACAAGCAGCGATGCCGCCCGGCCGTTCAGCGTCGGCGTTCCCCAGCTTATCTGTCCCTCGCGTGTCTGCGTCGCCTGGCTCTCTTCCTGGAACTTGATCTTCAACGTCAGCCACGCCTCGAACTTCCGCACGCCGTTGTCGCGCATCTTTCGGATGTACGCAAAGCCGCCGTAAGGCGTCTCATTGTCGCTCACCCACTGCCCGCCTGTGGTCGTGTTGGCGTTCGCTTCCTCGCCCAGCATGGCCACCCGGTCCTCGTCTGACAGGCCCGTGCTTTCAAAGGACGTCGTCAGCCCGGTCAGGCCGTTGTCATCGTCCACGATACGGTCATCGCCGTACAGCGGATTGTTCGCATACTCGCGGTTCACCGTCGCGTTCCGCGCCTCCTGGATCACCCGGCCCACGCCATACACCGGCATGCTGCCCTCCGTGTGAGAGACCAGCGGAGCCCATACGGGATACATCATCCCGACATTCGGATTTGCCATTTTTTCTACCTCCGTTCAAAAATTAATCCAGACTGAGCATGTCCAGTCTGGATTCTATGCCGCGTTCAATGGCCGCGGTTGCCGCACCGGATTTAGCTTTCGCCTTCCGGAAAAACGGCTGTTTCTTCATGAAACTGGTTCCTGAGTTGATTGAATTGGCCACAAGCGGAATCGGCTTTGTCTTTCCGTTGATCGTTCCATATCCCGCCTTTTGCAGGCCGACGCTTGTGTCTACTTGCATTACGGTTTTATGGAACTTTGCGACGCCTTTCTTTGCGTTTACAAGCAAAGCCTTTTCCTCCGGGGATGGCAATCTTTGGCGCCCACCTTTTACATAGTGGAACTTCTCTGTGGCGATGCCCTGCACCGCCTGGCTGATCGCATCAGCCATTACCGCTGCACCCTCGTACAGCGCAAGCGCGGCCACATCCGCTGCTTTTTCTGGTAGCTTCCCCATTTTCGTGAGAAGCTCATCCAACCCCGTTACTTCAATCTTGAAAGCCATTCCTTATCCCTCCACCTGAAACACCCATTCCCAGTGAAACAGCCCTGTTTCGCGTTCATACGTGTGATGGTTCAGGCTCCAGCAGCCTTCACAGTGCGCCTTCAGCGTATCCGTGATCATTTCCACCCATCCGGCGCCGTCCCGCTTCAGACTGAACAGATCCACACTGCCCTCGTAGGCGATTACCTGCTTCATGTTGTCTCCATAAAGCGCGTCCGCCTCGAAGTCCAGCTGAACAACCCCGTAGCTCACGGTGTCCGGCCTTGTGGCCCATTCGTCCTCCGCCATCGGCAGCACGACGCCCTCCTGGCTCAGACCCTTCAGCGCCTCCACCAGCGCTGTATACTCTTCAGGCATTCCCATTCACCACGCTTCCGCTGTTGCCGGCCTTCCTGCGGATGGTCAGGATAACCCCGTTCCATTCCTTGTATGGGTCTGCATTCTCCACGGCCCAGCGTTCCCCGTTGTATTCCAGTTCCCGCTCTCCGTGATAGTCCCTGTCATACGGGATCAGCAGCCTCACCCGCGGATCCAGTCCGGTCCCTTCCGCCTGCGTTTTCTCCGCCTGCGTCAGTCCCATTTCCTGGCATTTCACTTCCCGTCGCTCATTCACCGGATCCGTCCCGACTTCGTGCGCGTCCGGATCAAACGCGATCAGCACGCAGCTGCTCATCATCCTCATCCGTCCTCCGCCTCCCCGTCGTAATCGGTATAGTGGTGGCTGATCCGCATGGAGCCTTTCATGCTCTCATACGCCCGCAGCAGGTTGTCATAATTGGCAGGGTTCCCGATCCGCATGTTGCACCACGTCGCAATGGCCGTCAGGATGTATTCATCGGTCAGTGTGCTTTCGTCGGTGATTTTACCGGTCTCCGCATCCCTGCTGATGTTAATCTCTCCCGGCAGCACAATCTCCGCCGTGCGTGTCAGATCCAGCTTCGCCGCCTTGATCTGCGTGATAATCTCCGCGTCATAAGCGTTGCCGCTCACCGGCAGCATGTTCTTTACCTTCTCAAACACCACGCCCATGCTCTCACCTTCTCCCCGCCTTGTATTTCTCGAATAGTTCCCGCGTGTACAGATGCGTGGCCGGGCAATGGGTGTCAATCCACATCTCAAAGCCCGCGCACGCCGCGCGCACACAAAAATGCCGGTCCTCGCCTCTCAGCGCCTGGCGGATGTTCGGGATGCGCTCGTAGCTCACTCCGGCCTCGAACACCTTGCGCTTCACCAGCGTCAGCGCGCCCGTCATCCCCACCCGGTACAGTCCCGGTTTTTTCCATTCCTCGCTCATGCCCGCGCTCTGGTCTTCCATCCATGCGTTGCACCAGTATTTTCCGCTGGGCGCCTGAGTCCAGAATATCTCGCTCACGATGTCCCTGTCCGCCTGGATCAGGTTGTACAGCGTCCACGGGTCCAGCACGATGTCGGTGTCAGCTGACAGCCAGTAATCATACCCGCCGTCCAGCATCTTCCGGATCGTCATGTTCCGCAGTCCGCCCATCTTCCACATCAGGTCCAGCGTCCACAGGTGGTCGTTGTGCGTCTTCTCATATGCCTCGCCGTTTTCGGCCCGTATGTATTCCGCGTCCCGGATATGCGGGATCACTTCGTCACAGTCATTCACCACGAAAAAGCGGTCCGCGCTGAATCCTTCCGGCACCTCCAGTCTGTCCAGCCCTTCCTGGTATGCCTCGAATACGTCCACATCCTGCCGCAGCGGAGCGCAGATCAGAATCCTCTTCATGTGGCCGGTTCCTCCCCCGGCCAGATCGGAACGTGCGCGATATGTCCGCACCTCGCGGTCGGTTCGCACCAGATTTCCGCGCCGATCCTGTTCGCCCTCCAACAGAAAGCCAGGTCCTCGCCGAATTTCACGCCGTTGATAGTTTCCGGTGAGAAGCAGCTGCCGTACTTGCTCTGCACTTCCTTCAGCACCTCCGCGCCGATCATCGTGCATGCCATCCCGCAGCCCTTCACCCGGAACGGTTCCATTCCCCAGCGTTCCACTTTCGTCAGCGGTTCCAGATTGCTGTAGACGCACTTGCCATACGGATGCCTCCGCGCCTGAAAGGCGCCGCACACGAAATCCTTCCCGCAGAATGTCAGCGTTTCCACAATGTTCTCATCGAAAACCATGTCGCTGTCCAGGAAAAGGAGATGCGTGAACCCCTCGTTGATGGCTTTGCAGGCCAGCTTATCCCTTGCAAGATACACCAGTGTTCCGGATGCAATCTCTACATGGTGATTGATCCCTTCCCGGCTCAGGTGTCCCGTCAGGTTCAGCAGGCTCTTCATGAAATCTGCATGGACGTAATCCATGCACGGAACGGCAATCAGCAGTCTGAACGGCTTTTTCATGCTTCCCCCTTGCTTACTTCTTCGTCCGGGTTGTTTTCTTCTGTCTGGTCGCCGTCTCCGGCGTTTCCTTCGCTGCGGCATCTTCCGGCGTTTCGCGCGCTGCAGGCGCCTCCGCCACTCTCACCGCGCTCCCCGTGGAAAGCAGAAAACCGGCCTCCGCCGGGGAGACCTCAACGATCTCCCCGGCTTCGTGCCGGATCCTGGCCGCTCTGAGAAGTTTCAGCTTCATCAGCTCAGCCCTCCGTTATCAGGTCGTTACGGCCGCGGCCTTCTTGACGTTGCAGAAACGTCCGGGGCCGGTGACGCCGTAACCGGCGTACTGACGTCCGACGACCTTTACCAGATCGGCTTCCGCTTCGCTCAGGTCGTCCCACTTGATGATGACGCCCTCGCCTTCCGGATAGTTTACCTGTGCGCCACCAAGATCGCCGACGATCATCCACACTGCGTTATCGCTGGCGCTGGCGTATGCCGGCAGTGCGCTGGTGTACAGCACGGTCAGGCCGTCATATGGATCGACGGCGAAGTTGCCGGCCACGCGGGCGGCGTTGAACGCTGCGGAGCTGAGGCGGTTGATGATTACCACCGGGTTTACAGCTTCGTCGGTCAGGTTTGCTTCGGCTTCCGGAACGACGGTCAGGCTGGGTTCGCCCGCGATTTTCGGGATGCCGATGGCGCTGCCGCTGTGGCTGGTGCCGGCATTCGCGATGCCGCCGATCAGCAGGTCGGACAGCTTCTTCACGATCTGGTAGGTCAGCTCCTCGTAAACGTAGCGGACGAAGGCTTCGCCGCCCATCGCGACCGCTTCGTCGCTCAGGCGGATCCACTTCTTGATGTTTTCGGGCTTCAGCTCGACGATGCCGATGCTCAGGTCTTCCTCAGTCACGGCCGTAGTGCCTTCACCGTGAACGTATGCGGGATCCGCGCTGCGCTCAAAGGCGACCTTCAGGTTGCCGCGGAAGTATGTCTTCCGGACGCGGCTCAGGATGGTGTTGTTTTCCCAGGCGGTGCGGATGATGTCATCCACCAGCACCGGCACCGGAATCTGGCCGCTCGCGGCGGCGTTGGTGCTCAGCAGGGCGCGGCATTCCTCGTCCTTGCCGGTCTTCAGGTACTTCGCAAACGCGTCCACGTATTCCTGGCTTCCGCGGATTTCATCCACGGTTTTCCTGGCCTTTTCAGCCTTGCGGGTTTCTCCGACGTTGATGCCGGCCGCTCCGCTGGCAATGGCCTTCCGGATCTCCTCCGCCTTCGCGGCGGCATCGCGGATCTGCTGGGCGTTCTCGCGCAGCTCATCCATTTCCTTCTTCAGAGCGTCCAGGTCCGCGCCCTCCTGCTCCATCTCCTTCAGGATGGCAGCCTTGCGGGTTTCGATTTCCGCCAGAGTCTTGTACTTCATAGTTTTTTTACCTCCTCAAATTCAAATCATTTCCGCCATAATGGCAATCTGTTTTTTGCTCCGCTCCCGTGCCTCAACGGCAAGGCGCTCCTCCTTAACCTCCGCGATGACTCCCTCGCACAGGTTCCGTGCGGATATTTCAGTCGCGTCGTTTGCTGGCAGCGACACGGCAGAAACGTCATAAAGTTTGTCGATCTTCGTGATCTTCCGGTGCACCGTCGTGTTGCCGGTCACCTCATCCTCCTCCACAGTCCGCTCCGATTTCTCCACGTGGAATCCGAAGCTCATCTTCGTGGTGTATCCGCCTTTGATCTCTTCATAGAGCTGTCTACCCAGCTCCGTCCCGCCCAGATCTGCGGTGATCTTCAGCCCGTGCGCCTCCACAGCCAGTTTCAGCGTGCCATTCCCGGTCCTTGCAAACACCCGGCCCTCATGGTCATACTGCATGATGACATCGCTCATGTCGCACCCGTCAAAGGCGTGAGCGTCCACCATCTCCAGCATCTGATACCGCGCATCTCCCCACAGCTTGTATTCCTCGCCGAACGTGGTGGCATATCCTTCGACGATCTTCCGGCCATCCTCCGCCTCGCGGATCTCAATCCCTGTCAGCCGGATGTCCCGGTATTCCCGCTCATTTACTTTCATCGGCATCTTTCTTTCCTCCGTTTTCTCCGTCCCCGGCCTTCTTTGCCGGCGGATTCGTCACGTCGTAATATTCGCCTCTGGCCGGGATCTGATTCCCGATCTCATCCGGCAGCGGATCCATATTCAGAATTTCCCGCAGCTCGTTTCGTGTTGCCAGTCCCCGATCTCCCAGCTGTGTCACCGCTTTCAGCTTGTCCTCATTTGACATGTACTGCAGGCGGTTACTGGAAAAGAAGATCTGATTCCCGTATCCGACCCGCTCGCGCTCAGAAAACAGCATCCCGCTGATCACCTCGCCCAGCTGGATCGCGAACCACTCCACAAATCCCTCATAGAACGCCAGCCACTCATCACCGAATGCCTTGTTCTGCAGGATGTTTTCGTTCACGCCGAAATAATCAAACACATTGGACTTGATGTGTTCCTGCTGGTCCTTGTCGATGGTGTAGCCGCTGGTCTTCATCTCGTGGATGTCGCTGTATGTGTTCGGGAACAGCAGCACGCCCCCAGCTGTTTTCTTGTTCCCGAAGGTCACCTTGTTATACCTGGCCATTTCCTCGCCCAGGTCATCGTCGCTGGCCCAGTTGTCGCTCTGCGCCCAGAACCGGTAGGCATTCCCGTTTTTGATCCCTTCGGTGATGCCCTGCCTCTGCATCGATATCAGATCCAGCACCGGCTGCAAGGCGTCATTGCCCTCGCCGAATAATTCATTGCTGTACTGGAACCGGGTCAGAACACCGACCTCCGCCAGGCGCTCCGCCCGGCGTTTGTTTGACGGCAGGATAAACCGGATCCATGGCTCATTTTCATACTCCACCAGCTCCCAGCTGTCCGGCACAATGCTGATGATGCCCGTTGTTGTGCCGTCGTCTGCCCGGGTCTTCACGATGAATTCATTTGTCCTCACGCCCAGGATGGTCGCCGCCTGATACAGGAACTGGCTCCATTCCTGGAAGGCGTTCGGTCTCACCTTCATCCGTTTCTGCGTTTCCGGCATCGCCGCGCCCCGCATGTTCGGCTTCAGCTTTCCCGCGTGCCGTCCCCAGGCGTCCAGGCTGGCCCGGATCAGTTCGGATTCATACACCGATCCTTGCCACGTGGTCCAGACCGGCGTATATCCTTCCAGCATCCGGAAGATCTGCGCGTTTTTCAACTTTGCCGGCTGTTCCCGCCTGCCGAAGATCTTTTCAAACATTCCCATTTTTCAATCACTCCTCCGGCGTTTTCTCCTCCGCCGTCCGGCTTCGCCTCACGTTTTTCAGCCGGCTTCCCAGTTTGTCCCAGTTGAACACCCGCATGGCCATCGCGTCCAGCAGCATCGCCGTTCCGTCCACATGGGCCTTGCTGCTGATCTTCACCAGCATCTTCCGCGGATGCGCCTTGTCCGCCGCGTTCTCCATTTTCATCGCGCTGTCCGCCAGGTGGATCTTCAGCAGGTCGTTGTCGTCCATGTCCCGGATCTTTCCCTCCCGCAGCAGGCTCTCGAAGGTGTCCGCCACGTTGGAAAGGTTGAATCCCTGGGTCACGCTGTCGCACTTGAAGTGCTTCCCGGTCATCGCCTGGATCAGCTCCATGGCCGACCACCGGTCGTATCCGGTCATCAGCGGGTAGATTTTGTATTTCTTCACCAGGTCCATGAACCAGTGCAGCACGTCCGTATAATCCACGTGTTCCTCGCCGCTCAGGCTCAGGAACCCTTTCCGGATGTAGATCTCGTACGGAATCCCGTCCCGCTTGGTCGCTTCCTCCAGCCGGTTCTTTGGAAGCCAGAAGTGTGCCTTTATCCACAGGATCCCGTCGATCTCGCAGATGAATCCGGCCGCCGTCAGGTCGATCACCTGGGAAAGGTCCAGTCCCCCGACCACATATTTCCCGCGCAGCTCCTCCATCGGCTTCCGCCATCCGAAGGCCTTGCTGATGTCCTCCGCCTTCAGCCAGGCGGTGGACAGGTTCTGCTTCAGGTTGCAGTATTTCGTCTTGAATTCGATTTCCTTGCTGATGCTCTCATGCGCGATCTTGATCTGGTCCTCGATGAACGACCGCTTCACGCTCACGCCCATCCCCGGCAGACTTTTTTCCAGTTCCTCCAGGTCGTCCCATTTCTCGATGTCGTCGATCATGTAGAGCAGCGGCAGAATCCGCTGCTCCCCTGAGTGCCCCATCAGAAACGCCGTGCCGCGCTTCATCAGCTCGTCGAATATTCCGTCGTTCTCGTATCCGCCGGATGAGATCCCCATTCCCAGCGGTTCTTCCCGTGCGCCGGTGCCGGAAACCATGACCTCCCACTGCCTCAGCCCCGCCACGCCCGGCCATGCGGCCACCTCGTCCGCGCAGTAGAACATCGGGTTATAGCCGTCCGACTTTTTGCTGGTAAATGCCAGCTTCCGGACCATGGTGTTCGTCTCAGCGATCATCAATCCCCGATATTTTGTGCTCTTCGTGATCTCATCCAGCTCCGGTTCCGCGTGGACGTTAAACTCGAAAGCTGAATAACACAGGTCGCTCTGGTCCAGCTTCGGCGCCAGGAAATAGATCTCGCTGCCGAATTCCCCAGCGGCATACGCCATGTAGCACGCGATCGCCGCTGCCAGCAGCGTCTTTCCCATCTTCCGGCCGATCAGCCAGAATACTTCCGTGAACTGGCGCTTTCCTTCGCCGTCCACGATACCGAAGATCAGCTCGATCGCCGACAGTTCCCACAGCTCCAGCCGGATCCGCTTCGGCGCCAGCTTGCCCTTGTAGTGATGGCAGTACCGCTGGATGAACCGGACCGCGTTCTCCGCCAGCCTTCGGTCATAAAACCATCTCTTTTCATCCAGTCCCTGGATGATGATCTCATACAGCAGCCGGATCCATTTCCCGACGTTGACCCCGCCGCTGTTGATCTCGTTCCAGTATCCCAGGATCGCGCTCTCCGCGGTCAGCTCCGCGACCGATTTAATGCCGGTTTTTGCCATTTTCCCCGGCCTCCGCCTCAGTGCAGCCGGAAGGCGTCCAGATCCCGCGCCGCCCGTTCTTTCTTCGTGCCCCGCTCGCCAATCATGTTCCCGATCGTCGCCAGGCATTTATTGGCGCTCTCCACGTGGCGCGGCAACTCGCTCAGCAGCGGATGCGCCACTTCCACGCTCCCGGTCTTGTAGGTCTTTTCCACCGTCAACCCGTCCTCCGCGATCTTGTCCCGCATCTGGTCGATCAGACCGGCCTCCTCCGCATAGATCCGCGCTGCTTCGATGAAATCCTGCTCTTTTTCGACCTGGTAGTTCTTCCCGAATGCGATCATCTTCCGGTACAGCGCCGCCGGCGTCAGCTTCTCGCTTCCGCTGCGCGCCTTCGCCCGGCTCTTCG
>CAMOYA010000050.1 GCA_946629635.1 uncultured Clostridia bacterium | reverse complement strand
CCGGAAGGGAATGGCTGACAGCCATAGCCTACAGATATCCGGCGTATGATACCCCCCTGCTTCCGGATCATATATTGTTTTTCAGGCCGGCCGGCGATGGCCGGCCTGATTGCATCCGAAGGAAAATCACGCGGATGCGGCCGGGCGAAGGTTGTTACAACATCGTTACAACAACTTTCCCCGGCCGATGGTATACTGAAGATGGTGATGAAGATGGCAGCGATTCTGTATGTGGATGACGAACCGGCGATCCGGGAGATGCTGGGCGCGGTGCTGAAGCTGGCCGGACATGTGCCGCTGGAGGCTTCGGATGCCGAATCAGCGCGGAGCGTCCTGCGCGAGCGCGGGGCGGACCTGGCACTGGTAGATATCATGATGCCCGGCGAGGACGGCTTTTCTCTGGCGCGGGAGCTGCTGGATGCGGAGATCCCGGTGCTGTTCCTCACGGCCAGGACGGCGGTGTCCGATCGGGTGAAGGGGCTGCGGATGGGGGCGGAGGACTATATCCTCAAGCCTTTTGAGCCGGAGGAACTGCTGGCGCGCATCGAGGTCGTCCTGCGCAGGACGCAGCCGCTGGTCTATGAAGAGGACGGGCTGATCGTTGATTACAGCGCGCGGATCGTAACTCAGAACGGGGAGAAGGTGCCGCTCACGGCCACGGAATTCGACCTGCTGGCGCTGCTGACGCGGAATGCGGGGGCGGCCCTGAGCCGGGACAGGATTCTTTCTGCGGTCTGGGGCTGGGATTTCGTCGGCGAAACCCGGACTGTCGATGTCCACGTCCAGCGGCTCCGCGCCAAACTGGATCCCCGGTGCATCGAGACAGTCTACAAATACGGCTACCGCTGGCGGGGAGGTGCGGCATGCGGAAAAGGCTGATTGTCTGGCTGCTGCTGGTGACGGTCCCCCTGCTCTTCGGCGTCGCCTGGTTCATGAGCGAGCGCAGCTTTTCCCTCTCCCTTGAGCGAGAAAAGTCGCGCATTCAGACAACGCAGGGCGTGGTATTCCGGGATGTGCAGGAGACCATGCGGGATCTGAACTTCCTTGAGGCGGCGGCCTATGCCCGGCAGTATATGCAGTATTACAGAGAGCAGGGTATCGAACTGATCTTCTGCTGGAAAGACAGTCCCATTGCGGATGCGTTACTGCCCAGCCGGAATTATGAAAGCCTGCTCTGCGGTCAGCGGGCTGCCCTGCTGGACGCCGACAGCCGTCCGCAGCGCTATGCGGTGGCGGAGCCGGTGAACAGCAGACTGACCGTGATGATTCTGGGGAATGTGGGAGACCTGTACGCGCTGAAGGAACGCTTTCAGCAGCTTGCCTTTGCTGTCGCCGGGGGTGCGTCGGTGCTGCTGGCGCTGTTTGCGCTGATCCTTGCCGGCGCTTTGACCCGGCCCATTCGCAGATTGACCGAGGCTGCCCGGGCGGTGAGGGCGGAAATCGCGGAGCCCGTGCCGTTGCCCACCGGCCGGAAGGACGAAATCGGTGCCCTGGCCCGGGCGTTCTCGGAAATGCAGGGAGCGGTGGAAGCCCGGGAGGCGCGGCTGCGGGAGGAGAGCGAAGCGCGTCGGAATCTGCTGGACGCGCTGGCGCATGAGATGCGCACGCCCCTGACCTCCCTGCTGGGGAACGCACGCCTGCTTCAGCGGGAGCTGCCGCCGGATGAGCGGCAGCGGATTGCGGACAGCATGGCGAAGGAGATTCACCGGCTGACCGATATGGATCAGCAGCTGATGAAGCTGACGGCGATGGGGCATGAACCGTTGGAGACTGAGCGCGTTTCCGTGCCGGAGCTGCTCCGGGAAACGGCGGAGCGGCTGCGGCCCCAGGCGGAGGAAATCTCCGTCGTCGTGGAGGGAACGGACAGCGCGATTTCGGGTGATCGGTCGCTGCTCTCCCTGCTGGCGGACAATCTTGCCGCCAACGCCATCCACGCGTCTTCAGCCGGAATGACCGTCACGCTGCGGGCGGAACCGGACGGCTTTTCGATATTGGATCAGGGAATCGGCATGAGCGAGGAGACGATCCGCCATGCCTGCGAGCCCTTCTGGAAGGCGGACAAGGCGAGAACTCGCCGCCTGGGCGGTGCCGGCCTGGGTCTGGCGCTGTGCAGGCGGATCGCGGAGCTGCATGGCGGCCGCCTGACCTTCGCGTCCACCCCCGGACAAGGTACCGCCGTCACTTTTACAACTCCGATACATCCCGATGATGACTCTGTTACACTTCCCGTGGCATGATTCGGATGTCAGACGGAGAACAGCGCTGTCCGGAAAGCGCGAAGGAAGCTGACAGACAGGAGGAGATTGAATGATCAGAAAGATTTGCACCCTGACGCTGTGCGCGGTCATGGCGCTGCCGGTCCTGGCCGCGGCGGAGAACGTGGTGGAGATTCTGCCCACTACGCCGCCGATGCCTCGGCCTGTGGTGGAGGCGAACCTCTATGGAGCGGATGATCTCACGGCTTACTATGAGGATTACGGCGATGAATACGCTCTGCCCGCGCTGACGGAATCCGAGCGGGAGCGCCTGCCGGAGATCCGGCGGCGCTGGGAGAATGGAGAACGCCCGGAAAGCAGCATCCTGAACCGGACCGAGCAGGTTCATGTCAGTGTCATCCAGCTGCCGCCGGAGCAATACGAAGGAGAGCGGTGTTTTCTGCTGCTGCCCAACCGGGATCTGACGGATGAGGAGCTACTGCAGGTGGTGGATGCCTTTGGGCAGCTGGGGCTCACCCTGGATCCGGACGCGCTGTCCTGGCACAACTGCATGCGGGGCGGCGGCATTGAGGTGGCCATCCGTTCCTTCCGGGACGAGGAACGGGAACGCTTGTCCGAGCTGACCGGCTTATACACCCGCGCCGGTCTTCGTCCGGAATCCGCCTTCACTGACCTGGTGATGGACGATGGCGTGGGCCAGGTTTCGCTGGACGAGGACGATTTTAATGGACTGGATGGATTTCGCTTTCGGCCGGCCCGGAGGCTGACGGATGAGGAGCTCCTCCAGCGGATCGCCCTGGATCAGGCAGACATCGGCGCCAGTCCGGAGGAGCTGGCCGGCTATGAGGGCCAGCTGCGGCAGGAGCTCCGCCTTCGGCTGGGCATGCCCATCTCCGCCCGGCGCGGCACATACGAAGCGGTGGAACCCTTTGACAGCGGCAACGAATATGGCGACAGCCGAATGGCCTATTCCAGCAGCTTCACGGAAATGGGCGGGGCAGGCCGCAGATGGAGCGGCAGCATCGACATCGCCACCGGGAAGCTGATCGAGGGCAGCGTGGATCTGGACAATCGCTATGCTGCGGACAGTGTCATGGCCTCGGATATCCGGATGGATCCGTGGGACGAAAAATGGGCGACCGTTGCAGTGGACGCGGTGACAGCTCTTTGCGGTTTTGAAGAAAGCGGTATCGCAGAAATCTGGAATTGGTGCGAAACAAATCTGAATGATCTTTTGGGCGTGGAAGTCCGGATCGTGACGGCGGACGGCGGCGTGTACCGTGCAGGCATTTCCTACACGCTGGAAAAGGTGATGACGCTTCAGTATAACGATGCCGTTTCCATTGCCGCGGAGGATGACTACTATATTCATATGATGACGATGGAGGAGGTGCCTGTCAATGAGTAATCGGAAAAGAAGCCGGATCCGTCTCCTGCTTTGCGTGCTGTTGCTTACCTTGTGCTGCGTTTCTGCCATGGCCGAAGAGGCGCATCGCACAGTCACCTGGCGGGCCGCGGCACCCGGCCTGGACGGAAACGCTTTGCAGGACATGACCTTCCGCGGGGATGGACAAAACACTTCTCCTGAGATAAGACCCAATATTTCTCCCTTCGGGCGGGAGGACCGACAGGGCGTGATGTACTGGTGCCAGGAAGCAGATCAAACCATTTTCTGCGCCTTCGATTATGCAAATAGTCCGAAAAATCCGGGACATGCGCAAATCCATTTTGAGATTGTTCGCCATCAGGACAGCGATGCGGAGAGGGTCTACGCATACAATTATGCGATGAATGCCATCCCTGAAAAGAGTGGGCTCAGCGCCAGCCGCGCCGCGGAAACGACAGAAGCTGCTACGCGTCTGCTGCAAACGCTTAGCCTCCTGAATGCAAAGACCGGCACGATGCCAGTCTCCTACAGCACCATGGGGCGAATGATCGGCACTACGCCTTGCAGAAAGGTGATTATCGGTGAGACCCTCGAAGGACTGCCGATCCGCTCATCTGCTGAGCTGCTGCGGGGTAATGCATCACCTTCCGCGGCCAGCATGATCGAACCCTGCTATGTGCAGGCGGTTTTCTCCGACGAGGACGGTCTGCTGAACCTGGAGGGCAGCTGGTGTGCATTTGAGCCGTTGGAGAGCGCATCGCGGATTCTGTCGGTGGAGGATGCCCTGGCACGATTCGAAGATTCGGGCCTGGCTGTTCGGGAAATCATGCCGGAGGCCTGCTGGTTCCTTTCCGTCAGCGGGCAGGAAGCCACAGCGACGCTGGCCTGGCGCGTGGGCAACAACTACCTGAACGCCGTGGACGGAACCTGGCTGCAGTGATTCCTATACCCCGGGGAGAACGATGAAGCAATTCTTCCCCGGGGTTTTTCTGTTAAAGGCGCGATGAAGGTTTGCGATGGCTGATGCGCGTGAACAGGAAAGGCCGGGGATGGAAAAAGGCGAGCGTGAATCCGGGAATTGTAATCAACGGGCGTCCGGGAATATTGCGGATTTCCCGCGTTCATGGTATAAAGGATACAGTTTGTGGCGGACAGGCATAACGGATCAGGGCGGCCCATGGCCGGGTCCGGCTTTTTGCCTTTGTCCGGCGCGATGGATGCAAGTAAGATCACAGGAGAGCGGAAAACCATGGCTGCAAGGCGAGATATCGTGATCCCGGTCAGGCTGGATGAAAAAACCTTTCGCCGCTTCGCGCGGTTTGATATGTTGCGGCTGCGAAAGCGCTGGGTTCGTCCGGCCGTCTTTGCCCTGATCCTGGTGGCCTTCGCCCTGGTCGCGCTCTTCAGCCGCCGGCCGCAGTCCGGCATGATCGCCGCGGTGCTGCTGGCGGTGGGACTGGGTCTGCCGATCGTGTACATCGGCATGTTCCTGTCCCAGGTGAACCTGCAGGCCCAGAAGTGGCAGCTGGGCAAGGGAAAGAGCGTGTATACGGTCACGCTGCGCCCGCAGGATTTTACCGTCGTCAATCAGCAGAAGACCGGCGAAGCGGTCACGATCCCGTGGAAGGAGGCCAGCCAGGCCTTCCGCATGCGCGGCTGCATCTATCTGTACGGGTCGCCGGCCAGGGCCTATCTCCTGCCGGACGGTCAGGCCTCCTGCCCGGACGCGGAGGTCTGGGACGCGATCGTTCAGTCCCTGGGGGCGGATAAATGCCGCATGGGACTGCTGGCCCGCTTCCGGAAATGAGCGGAGAATCCGGCAAAAGTTTACGGGGTATTCAAAAAGATGAAAGAAAGGAAGAATCGGGCATGAAGGGAATTGTCAGGCATCACGATGAAACAACACTGATCGATCTGGGCGGAGGCACCACGCGGCGCATCCTTTCCTACAGCGATCAGCTCATGGCTGTTGAGGTCGGCTTCGAGACCGGGGCGGAAGGCGCTCCGCACCAGCACCCGCATACCCAGTGCAGCTATGTGCTTTCCGGCCGATTCACCTATACGGTGGAGGGGGAAACGACGGAGCTGAACCAGGGGGATTCCATCGTCGTTCCGCCGGATCTGGTTCATGGCTGCAGGTGCCTGGAAAAGGGCACGCTGCTGGACATCTTTACCCCCTGCCGGGAGGATTTTCTGCGGTGATGAAGGCCTGAATCAGGCGATGCACCGTTCTCCGGAGCGGACAAATTCATGTAAAAAATGGGACAAAAAATGATTGAATTGAAATCGGATGTATGATAGACTCTGTACAGCTGAAATTGCGATGCGGGTATTTGATCGATCGTCGCAATTGAAAAAACAACAGGAGGAAAGACAACAATGAAGAAACTGGTAGCACTGTTCCTGGTTCTGGCCCTGGCTCTGGGCTGCACCGCCGCGCTGGCGGATCCGGTAACCCTGACCTATGCGGAAGTGAATCCCGTTGAGGGAACCATCGTCGGCGAACTGGCCAAGGCTTTCAAGTCCAAGGTGGAAGAGCTGAGCGGCGGCGAAATCACCATTGACATTCAGGCCAGCGGCGTGCTGGGCTCTGAAGACCAGATTCTGGACAACCTGCTGGGCGGCGGCAACGTGACCGACATCAGCCGGATTTCCGCCTTCGCGCTGAGCCAGTATGGCTGCACCAAGGCGACCCTGCTGTCCCTGCCCTATGTGTTCGAGAACCGGAATCATTTCTGGAATTTCGCGGACAGCGAGCTGGCCAAGGAATTCCTGAATGAGCCGCAGACCATCGGCCTGCCCCTGCGCGGCCTGTGCTACGGCGAGGAAGGCTTCCGTCATTTCTTCTTCAAGGATGAAGTGACCGATATCAACTCCCTGAAGGGCAAGAAGATCCGCGTGTCCTCTGACCCGGTCATGACCGGTCTGGTTTCCGGCCTGGGCGCTTCTGCGACCACCGTTCCCTTCACCGAGCTCTACAGCGCGCTGCAGACCGGCGTCGTGGACGGGGCTGAGCAGCCCACCGCCAACTACAAGTCCAACGCCTTCCAGGAAGTGGCTCCCTACTTCATGATGGATGGTCACACCCTGGGCGCCGTGCAGCTGATCATCACGGACAATGCGTGGAACAAGCTGAGCGCGGATCAGCAGGCGTGGGTGCAGGAAGCGGCCACCTATGCTTCCCAGGTTTGCCGTCAGGTGAGCGAAACCAAGGAAGCCGAAGTGCTCGAGCAGCTGAAGGCAGAAGGCGTGCACGTGATCGAAGTGGAAGACAAGGCTCCCTGGATCGCGGCCGTGCAGGATGTTCTGAACGCCAACATCAACGGTGAGGACGCTGCTCTGGAGCAGATCCTGGCCATGAAGTAATGCTTGATTGATTCAGAATCCCGGGGATGTGGGGGAATGCTCCACATCCCCTTCATCATTGCATGAAAGGAGCTGCCTGTTTTGTCCGAAGCAACTGCCAATCAGGCGGACCGCGTGCCGGCCGCCTTTCGCAAGCTGGAGAAAATCAAGCCGCTCTACGACTGGACCTATAAGATTCTGATGTTCGTGTGCAAGGTGCTGTTGGTTGCGGACATCCTGATCACCGCCTGGTCCGTCGCGGGGCGCTATATTCCGTTTATTACCGATCCGCACTGGAGCGAGGAAGTCGTTCTGACCCTGATGGTGTACATGACGGTGCTGAGCGCGAGCCTGGCCATCCGGAAGGCCGCGCATATCCGCATGACCGCCTTTGACCGGTTCCTGCCGGCTAAGCTGATCAAAACGCTGGACCTGGTTGCGGACCTGGCGGTCATGGCGCTGGGCGTATGCCTGGTGATCTACGGCCTCCGCTTCTGCAATTCGCCCCTGAGCCTGCGGGGCAAATATGCCTCCATTCCCGGACTGAGCAAGTTCTGGCAGTACCTGCCGGTGCCGGTGGCTGGCGTGAGCATGATTATTTTTGAACTGGAGCAGGTGTTCCAGCATCTGGAGAGCTTCTGGATGAAGAGTGACAAAAAGGAGGCGGCAAAGGCATGAGTCCCGAGGATATTTCGACGATCATTCTCCTGGGCAGCTTCCTGGTCATGATTCTGCTGCGGTTCCCCATCGCCTACGCGGTAGGCCTGTCCACCATTTTCTGCATGATTTCCATGGGTCAGCCCCTGCAGACCATCTCCCAGCAGATGGTCAAGGGCGTATGGTCCTTCTCCCTGATGGCGGTGCCGTTCTTCATCACGATGGGCGTGCTGATGGGAACCGGAGGAATATCGGATAAGCTGATCGCGCTGGCCAACTCCCTGGTGGGCTGGATGCGCGGCGGCCTGGCCATGGTAAACATCGTGGCGTCCTACTTCTTTGGCGGCATCTCCGGTTCCGCGTCCGCCGACACCGCGTCCCTCGGCTCCATCCTGATCCCCATGATGGTGGATGAAGGATATGATGCGGACTTCTCCACGGCGGTGACGATCACCTCCAGCTGCGAAGGCCTGCTGGTTCCGCCGAGCCATAACATGGTCATCTACGCGACCACCGCGGGCGGCATCTCCGTCGGCGCGCTGTTCATGGCGGGCTATCTGCCCGGCGCGCTGCTGGCGATCTCCCTGATGGTCGGTTCCTACATCATCTCCGTGAAGCGGAACTATCCCAAGGGAGAGAAATTCTCCATCAAGAACTTTGTCAAGCAGCTGGGCAAGAGCGTATGGGCGCTGCTGGCGGTGCTGATCGTGGTGTTCGGCGTGGTCGGCGGCCTGTTCACGGCGACGGAGTCCGCGGCCATTGCGGTCATCTACTCGCTGCTGGTCTCCGTGTTTATCTATAAGGGCCTGAACTGGAAGGGCGTCTGGAAGAGCCTGGACTCCTGCGTGGAAACGCTGGCCATCGTGCTGATCCTGATTGCCTTCTCCTCGGCCTTCGGCAACTGCCTGACGCTGCTGCACGTGCCGGCCAAGGCCGCGAACATGATCACCTCGATCTCTTCCAATCCGATCGTGATCGCCCTGCTCCTGAACCTGATTCTGCTGGTGCTGGGCATGATCATGGACATGGCGCCCATCATTCTGATCGCGACGCCGATCCTGCTGCCGGTGGCCATGTCCATCGGTATCAACCCGATCCAGTTCGGTATCATGGTGGTGCTCAACTGCGGTATCGGCCTGCTGACGCCGCCTGTCGGCGCGGTGCTGTTCATCGGCTCCGCCGTGGCGAAACGTCCGATGGAAAAGGTCGTCCGGGCGACGCTGCCCTTCTATCTGTGCATGCTGGTCGCGCTGCTGCTGATCACCTTCATTCCGCAGATCAGCCTGTGGCTGCCGCAGATCGCCGGATACAATCTGTAAGATCGTCCTGCGGAAGGCAGGTGTCCGTTTTGATCCGGATGGATAATGTTTTTCGGTTCGCTGAAAAATATTATTCCGGGTCAGGTGCCATCCGGCCGGGGTTGCGCGTATCAACTGGCGGAACCCCGCTCGGGATGGATTGAAATGCGGCGGATAAAACAGTCCGCAGGAGGAAACAAAGGAGGGAATCCCAATGGCAGAACTGAAGCTGGATGAAATGGAAAAGGTTACCGGCGGCGTGATCGTGGATACGGGAGAGGATAAGCTGTATATCGTCCGGCAGGACGGAACGGTGATCGGTCCGTCCCCCCGTGAGAATGCTGACTCCTTTGCCAGGACCATGAACGTGAGCACGGAAGTCATCACCGCGAAGGAGTATGAGAAGCGCTTCGGCCGTCCGTTCCGGTGGTAATGCTTCCCCTTTTCCCCCAAAAGAAGGAGCTGTGAGTTTTCTCACAGCTCCTTTTCCTTGCTCTGTCGGTTAACGGACCAGCTCCTTGAAGGAGGCGACCGGTACGGCCTTTCCGCCGTCCAGCCGGTAGATCAGGTCCGCGCTGCGCAGGGTGTACAGCCGGTGGGCGATCAGGATGATCGTGCAGCTGCCCATGATCGATTCGATCGCCGCCTGTACCTCCTTCTCGCTTTCCTGGTCCAGCGCGCTGGTGGCTTCGTCGAACAGGATGATCCGGGGATTGCGCAGCAGCGCCCGCGCGATGGCGATCCGCTGGCGCTGGCCGCCGCTGAAATTGACGCCTTCTTCAAATACGGGCTGCATCAGCCCGTCCGGGTGGGATTCCACCAGCTCCTTCAGCCCGACGCTTTCCAGCGCGCGCATCACCTGATCGGCAGTGATATACCGCAGTCCGTATACCAGGTTGTCCCACAGCGTGCCGGTGAAGAGCACGGAGCTCTGGGGAACCACGGAATAATAGCGGCGCAGATCGTTCTTGTCCAGCTCGTCAATATCGATGCCGTCGATCAGCAGCTCGCCGGAGGACTTGGCGTGCAGCCCCAGCAGCAGGCTCAGCAGCGTGCTCTTGCCCGTGCCGGACTTGCCCACGAAAGCGACCGTCTGGCCCGCCGGCACCCGGAAGGACAGATGATCCAGAACGGGCTCGGTGCTGTCCGGATAGTGGAAGACCACGTTCCGGAACTCGATTTCGCCGCGGATGGGCTGGGGAAGCTTCCGGGTGCCGTTTTTCTCCACGTCCGTTTCCGCCAGCACCTCATGCACGCTGTCCAGGCTGTCCAGCCCCTGGGTCAGCTGGGGCAGCTGGTCCAGCACCCGCTGCACGCTGGCGATCAGTGCGTCGAACAGCGACAGGAACAGCACCACCGTTGCCACGGCAATCTGGCCCCGCAGGCACAGATATACGGCCACGCACAGGCAGAGGATCCGGAAGCCCTGGGTGGTGCCGTAGCCGGCGTTGTTCAGGCGGACCTGGAGCATATCCTGGCGGTTGGCCGCGGTCTGCACATTCCATACGCGGGAGAAAACGGAATAGTATTCCGTCCGCTGCAGGCCGTGGGACCGGGTCAGCCGGAGCATGGAAAGCATCTCCTTGAAGGAGGCGTTGGAGGACTCCGTCTTCTTCCGCATGTCCGTCTTGCTTTCCCGGATCGGAACCATCTCGCGCCAGGTCAGCCAGGCGGCGGCCGGTACCACCAAGGCGAAGAAGAGGATCATGATCGGCAGGCGGATCAGGGACATGATGAATACGAAAATAAGGTCGATCACCAGATAGAGCGCGTTCTGCAGCTGCTCATTGATCAGCTGGCGGATGAACTGCACGTCCGACGCCAGCTTGCTCAGCAGCTTGCCTGTGGACGTCCGGCCGTAGTAGCCCATGCTCAGCACCTGCAGCTTCTGAACCAGGGCCATCTTGAATCCGGATTCCACATGGCGGGTAAAGCGCTGATATACCCGCATGTCCAGCGTGGCGCACAGCAGGTTCAGCGTCAGCGAAAGCGCGGACAGAAGCACGTTCAGCAGGATGGGCGTCTCCCAGAAGGAGGAGCATGTGCCGATCGCGTCGATCACGTTGCTGGCGAACACCGGCAGCAGCAGGGCGAACACGTGCTTCAGGGAGCGGTTGATCATGCAGAGCCAGAAGAGCAGCGGGTGCTTCCCGATCAGATGGAGAAGGATTCCGCCGGGTTTGGCGTCTGCGCGGTTCTCCTGGCTGTAGTATTCGTAGATTTCCGATTTGAGATCGTATCTGTTTTCCCGCCCGGGATAGACGCGGATCAGGTTTTTCCCGCCTTCGGAATGATACTCGATGTTGGTGTCGAAGCGGCTGAGGATGCTCCCGCGGATTTCTCCCTCCAGCCCGCTGCCGTGCCGCAGCGCGTCGAAATCCACCGGATCTCCTGCGGCGGCGATTTCGATGCAGGGCTCCAGCCGGCCGCGGAGGGACAGTGTGATTTCCTTTCTGCCGGCGCTGATCAGCTCCGCCAGCAGCTCCTCGCAGATCAGCTCCGCGTTTTTCCGCTCGTCGGGGCTGGAAACGCGGCGGGCAAGGACGCGCTCCAGCCATTTCTGTGCCTCGGCCATATTCTCGATGGAATGAATGATGATTTGCTGCGCCATGGCTACCGTTCCTCCTTTTCGGAAACGGATGAAAGCCATTCCCGCCCGTCATCCAGCATATGATCGATCCCGTCCTCGGACAGCACGCCCCGCTTCAGGTCCGCCGGCAGAAGGCCGGCCTGGTCGCTTTCAAAATCCTGCTTCCATTCGTCGCTGGTATAATACGCTTCCAGGGCCCGGAGCAGCTCCTGCATTTCTCCGGACTGCTGAATCGCGTTTGAAGAGATGATTTCTTCCGCCCGCTGCAGCATGGATTCATAGTGGGTGATCCGCCGGATGGCCTGATCGGCTGGCGTATTCATGACATACTCCTTTAGGGCAATGCCGGGATTTGTGTTTTGCGTAAATGGCAGGGATATTATAGAAGACGACCGCCAATCCAGTCAAGCGGGCAGGCGGAGGTCGCGGCGCCCGGCGGAACGGGAAAAATAACTGTATCCTTTCCGCTGTCAATATGGTATGATGCTGACAGGACAGCAGATTCCCTCGGAGCAAACCGGGGAAAAGAAAGAGGAAGAGAAATGAATACGATGGATCGGAAGGCATATCTGGAGAAGATCGAAGGAGTCATCGGCGAAGGACCGTTTCATGCGGACTGGGACAGCCTGGCCGCGTGGCAGGCGCCGGACTGGTTCCGGCAGTCTCGGCTGGGTATTTTTCTGCACTGGGGGCCCTTTTCCGTGCCCGCCTTTCATGACTGGTATGCCCGGAACATGTATGTGAAAGATTCGGAGGAATACAATCATCATCTGGCGCATTGGGGAAAGCATAAGGATTTCGGCTATAAGGATTTCATTCCGATGTTCAGAATGGAAAACTTCGATCCGGACGACTGGGCCAGGCTGTTCCGGGAAGCGGGTGCGGATTATCTGGTGCCGGTGGCGGAGCATCATGACGGCTTTCAGAACTACGGAAGCGGGCTGAGCCGGTGGAACGCGGTGGACATGGGGCCGCACCGGGATATTCTTTCGGATCTGCTGGATGCGGGCGACCGGGAGGGGCTGACCCGCGGCGTGTCCAGCCACCGGGTGGAGCACTGGTTCTTTTTCGGCCACGGGCGGGAATTTGACAGCGACGTGCCGGAGCATTCCGGCCGGGATGATCTGTACTGGCCGGCGATGAAGGAACCGGAGAATCAGCAGGATCTGTTCTCCGAGCCGTATCCGACGGCGGAATTCCTCGAGGACTGGCTGCTGCGCTGCTGTGAACTGGTGGACCGGACCCATCCCCGCATCTTCTATTTCGACTGGTGGATCCAGCATGAGGCGGTCAGACCCTACCTGATGAAATTCGCGGCGTACTATTACAACCGCTCCCGGGAATGGGGCGGCGGCGTGATTTATTACAAGCATGACGCGTTCCCCTTCGGCACGGCGGTGCCGGACATCGAGCGCGGTCAGTTTGCGGACGCGAAGCCGTTTCTGTGGCAGAGCGACACCTCCGTAATGCGGGGCAGCTGGTGCTATTCGAAGATGCCGGACCGGGCGGTGTACAAGTCTCCGGCGGAGATTGTGCAGACCCTGGTGGATGTGGTGGCCAAGAACGGCAGGCTGCTGCTGAACATCGGGCCGAAGCCGGACGGCACGATTGCGGAGGCGGACCGGAACGCGCTGGAGGCGCTGGGCAGCTGGATGCGGATCAACGGGGAAGCCGTCCGGGGCACGGAGCTGTGGCGGATCACCGGCGAGGGTCCGACCAGCACCGAGGAGGGCCAGTTCGCGGATGGCCAGGCCACCGGATGGACGCCGGAGGATTTCCGGTTCATGTGCCGGGGCAGCCGGATTTACGCGGTCTGCATGGCCTGCCCGGAGGACGGGAAGCTCCGGATCCGGTCCCTGCGTCATTCCGCGGAAACGGGCAAGCTGCCCCAGTTCCACGGAATCATCCGGGAAGCGGAGGTGCTGGGCATGCCCGGAAAGGCCGAATGGAAGCGGACGGAGGAAGCCCTGGAGGTGGATCTGGGACAGTGGCGGAGCGATCTGCCCGTGGTCGTCCGGGTGACGGTGGCATAACATATTTCCATAATTTGTTCTACCATTTGAAAATGATTTCTGATATAATCGGATGTATCACAGGGAACAGACATTTTGGATCCGAAGAACCGTTGAAAAGGAGAACATCGCCATGAAAATGACATTTCGCTGGTACGGAAGCGCTTCCGACCCGATCCCGCTGAAGTATGTGAAGCAGATCCCGGGGATGACCGGCCTGATGGGCCTGCTGGACAAGCCCGCCGGGGTTGACTGGCCGGAGGACGAGTTCGTTGCACTGAAGAAGGAAGTGAACGAGGCGGGGCTTGAGATCGAAGTGATCGAGTCCGTCAACGTGCACGAGGATATCAAGATGGGCCTTCCCAGCCGGGAGGAGTATATTGCCAACTATATCTCCACGATCCGGATGCTGGCGAAGCATGGGGTGAAGGTGATCGTATACAACTTCATGCCCGTGTTCGACTGGCTGCGGACCGATCTGGCCCGGGTCATTCCGGAGGATGGGAGCAACAGCCTGTATTTCGATGAGAAGGATCTGGGCGAAATGGGCCCGCTGGAAATCGTTCGCAAGACCGCGGAGGACAGCCACGGCTTCACCCTGCCAGGCTGGGAGCCGGAGCGGCTCGCGCTGCTGGAAAAGACGCTGAAGCAGTACGAGAATATCGGGCCGGACGATCTGCGGAAGAACTTCAAGTATTTCCTCGACGCGGTGATCCCGGTCTGCGAGGAGGTCGGCGTGCGCATGGCCTGCCATCCGGATGATCCGGCGTGGCCCATTTTCGGGCTGCCCAGAATCACCCACAGCCAGGAGGACTTTGACAAGATGGTTCAGCTGCACGACAGCCCGGCCAACACCCTCTGCCTGTGCACCGGATCCCTGGGAAGCAATCCGGAAAACGATATCCCCGCCATCATCCGGCACTTTGGGAAGATGAACCGGATCGGCGCGATGCATGTGCGCAACGTCAAGTACCTGGGGCATCATCATTTCCGCGAGGCAGCGCACCTGTCCAGCACGGGAGATCTGGATCTGTACGAGATCATGAAGGCGATCTATGAAACGGTCCCGGATACCTACATCCGTCCGGACCACGGACGCATGATCTGGGACGAGCAGGGAAGACCCGGCTACGGCCTGTATGACCGCGCGCTCGGCGCAGCCTACCTCAACGGCCTTTGGGAAGCGATCGACAAGGAAAACAGAAAATAAAGAAG